>CASEIR010000066.1 GCA_949287925.1 uncultured Lachnospiraceae bacterium | reverse complement strand
GGATTGCCTGATATCGTTATTCCTATATAGCCATTGCAGCGTAGGTTTTGGACTTACGTCAGCTTTGCTATGCCATGAAATAATCTTTTCCTGGATTTTATGGGCTGACTGCCAAAATTCAAATTTCTATTAAGATGTTTTGCTCATCTCTCCTGTATTTTAAACCTTGAAGTCTGTTGAATGTCAATACCTTACCCGAAATAAAAAGCGATGCACTGTCCACTTTCATAGTGAATCAATGCACCGCTTCTATGTTAATTCAATCTCTGTTTTTTTAATAGTTAAAACTTCCCTGCTTTCGCTGCTTCTTCGATAGAAACGGCAACTGCAACTGTCATACCAACCATCGGGTTGTTTCCTGCTCCGATGAGACCCATCATCTCTACATGTGCCGGTACAGAAGATGATCCGGCAAACTGAGCGTCAGAGTGCATACGTCCCAGTGTGTCAGTCATACCGTAAGAAGCCGGTCCTGCAGCCATGTTGTCCGGATGAAGGGTACGTCCTGTACCGCCGCCGGAAGCTACGGAGAAATATTTCTTTCCTGCTTCTACGCATTCTTTCTTATAGGTTCCTGCAACCGGATGCTGGAAACGCGTCGGATTTGTTGAGTTTCCTGTAATGGAAACATCTACGCCCTCTTTCCACATAATTGCTACACCTTCACGGACATCATTTGCTCCATAGCAGTTAACTTTGGAGCGGAGTCCGTCAGAATAAGCGATTCTCTGAACCTCCTTGAGTTCTCCGGTATAATAGTCATATTCTGTCTGAACATAAGTAAATCCGTTAATTCTGGAAATGATCTTTGCAGCATCTTTTCCAAGTCCGTTCAAAATAACACGCAGTGGTTTTTTACGTACTTTGTTTGCTTTCTCTGCAATACCGATAGCTCCTTCCGCAGCCGCAAATGACTCATGCCCTGCCAGGAATGCGAAACAGTCGGTTTCTTCTTCCAGAAGCATCTTCCCAAGATTTCCGTGTCCAAGACCAACCTTACGCTGATCTGCTACAGATCCCGGAATACAGAATGCCTGAAGGCCCTCTCCGATTGCTGCGGCAGCGTCTGCAGCCCGGTTGCATCCCTTTTTGATTGCGATAGCAGCGCCAGTAATATAAGCCCAGCATGCATTCTCGAAACAGATCGGCTGAATGCCCTTAATCTGGTTGTATACGTCAAGGCCGGCATCTTTCGTGATCTTTTCAGCCTCTTCTAATGAAGCAATGCCATAGCTGTTCAATACTTCATTGATTTTATCAATTCTTCTTTCATATGATTCAAATAAAGCCATTTATGTATCCTCCTGAATTATTTACCTTTATTCTTTACGTGGGTCAATGATCTTAGCTGCATCAGCAACACGTCCGTACTGTCCTTTTGCTTTCTCCCAGGCATCATTCGGTGCGTCACCGGCTTTGATAAAGTCGGTAAATTTTCCAAGGTTTACGAACTGGTATCCGATAATCTCATCATGATCATCCAATGCGATTCCTGTTACATAACCTTCTGCCATTTCAAGGTAACGAGGACCTTTTGCCAGTGTTCCGTACATGGTTCCAACCTGTGAACGAAGTCCCTTTCCAAGGTCTTCCAGACCTGCGCCGATCGGAAGTCCGTCTTCAGAAAACGCGCTTTGGGTTCTTCCATATACGATCTGAAGGAAGAGTTCTCTCATAGCTGTATTGATAGCGTCACAGACAAGGTCTGTATTCAATGCTTCCAGAATCGTTTTACCCGGAAGGATCTCAGAAGCCATAGCTGCAGAATGCGTCATACCGGAACATCCAAGAGTCTCGACAAGAGCTTCCTGAATAATACCATCTTTCACATTCAGAGTCAGCTTACATGCACCCTGCTGCGGAGCGCACCAGCCAACACCATGTGTAAGACCGGAAATATCCTTAATCTCTTTTGCCTGTACCCATTTTGCTTCTTCCGGGATTGGAGCTGGTCCGTGATTTGCGCCCTGGGCTACCGGACACATCTTTTCTACTTCATGTGAATAAATCATTTTAAAACTCCTTTCAACTACGCGTGTATTTTCTCTCGTAGGGCTTGTTATTACTTTAACACCATACTTAAATATATTTTCTCATATTATAAATGGTTCGTCAATCGTCACTTTTTATCAATTTTCCCATTATTTTTCTATGACTTTCCAGAAACTGCTGTCCGTGGCATATGTTTTCAGGTCCTGCTGTTCAAAAGGCGCCGTAACCCATGCATACCCGGAATCATCCAGACTGTCAGCCGGATAATTAAAATCGAATCCGATTTCAATTTGGTCTGCGCTTACAAAAAAATTAACCTCATATACTTCATCCTCAGAATTCCCTTCCAGCGCATTCTTCAGTCTTGTCAGATCTGCTTCCTCCAGGAAATTCTTATCTTCTGCTTCTTCTTTCATCCTGTCCAGCCAGTCCCCCATAAAAGCATCGCTTAAGGTTACGATATCTTTCACCTGATAGACCGCTCCGTCCGTAAGATCGATATTCAAAGTCCGGAAATTCAGATCAAAATACTCCTGGCTTCCTTTGTAGCTGTAATCTTCAAATACAACACTGATAAATGAATCGTTTGCATAACTTACTTTACAGTTTACATAACTGACAAGAGCCGGAACCTGTGCATTCAACACCCTTTCTTTCATTTCCTGGGATGGATTATTATATATCTCATCCACCGTTTTCATCGCGCACTGCTCAATGGTTTCATTTACCTTTTTTTCAACGGCAGAATCTTCCAATCCCTGAATAACCGGATAATTTACATAAAAATCAATCATGGTAGTGGAATTGTTTTCCCCGCTATAGGAATAATTTTTATCTTCGATCTGATAGGCAAGATCTTCTGCAATATACTCTTCAATTCCATTGATTCCACTTAATTCGTCCTGCTCTGCGCCAGAATCATATTCTCCGGGATTTTCAAACTCATCCTCATATTCATCTTCAGAATTCCCAGCATCTCCTATGGTGGTTTCCACCATATTCATCACACCTGTAATCAGAGAATACCCGGCAAAAACAAGCGCCGCGATTAGTAAAACTCCAACAATAATTCCAACAATCAACGGTGCTTTCCCATGTTTTTTCACCGGTTGAACCAGCCCGGGGATGGCAAATGTCTCCATCGGGGTATACAAAGTCCCGTTTTCCATAATGTCGCCGCCGGCAACCTGCATACCAAGATGACGGTATCTCTCCACAAATTCCGGAAGCGCGTTTACTGTAATCTGCCGGACTCCCAGGTTCTGAACACAGTAATTGTACGCCGCCTGAAACAGCATACGTCCGATTCCTCTCCCCTGCCATTCCTTTCGAACAAAAAACAGTTTCAGTCTGCCGTCTGAGGTGATCGCTATGGTTCCGCACAGTTCTGATTCTTCAAATGCGCCAAAGATAGTAAGTGTACTTTTCTGTACAGCTATGTTTATATTTTCGTATTTGATGTATTCCTGAAACGCCCGGATCGTCTCTGGTTCGCTGATAGGAATCACATCCTGGGCATACACCTCCCATACCATATGAAGAGCCGGAAGGATCTCTTCCTGCTTTAAGATTCTGATATCCATTCAATTCCTCCTGTCTGTCTTTTATTCATACTTCAATATTTCTTCCCGTAGAATCGTCAGCGCCCGTGCGACAGCATATTCCCGGTTTTTCGAGCGGTTCCCGGTAAAATGGAATTCCTCCACCCGGGTTCTGCCTTTCAGATAACACCCTATATAAACCAGGCCCACCGGCTTTTGAGGCGTACCTCCATCCGGTCCAGCAATTCCCGTTACCGAAAGCGCCGCTTCACTGGCTGCACTCCTGGCTGCTCCCACAGCCATTTCAGCCGCCGTTTCCCGGCTGACCGCGCCAAATTCTTCCAACGTCTCAGCCCTGACGCCAAGAAGCTTTTCCTTGGCCTGGTTCGAATACGTGATATAGCCCTCCTGATATACCTCTGATGCTCCCGGCACGTTCATGATCCTTCCCGCAAGCAGTCCGCCGGTACAGGACTCTGCCGTTGTAATTTTCATACCTTTTTCCCGAAGCATCTGCACAGCCGCTTCTTCCAAAGTTACATTCTCGTCTGTTGTAAAAATGGTGTTTCCAAACCGCTGATACAGTTCCTCTATAATCGGTTTTATCATCAATTCTGCTTTTTCTTCATCAGAAGCCCTTGCAGTAATTCTGATATGTACTTCTCCAGTTTTCGCGTAGGGAGCAATCGTCGGATTCTTCTGCGCTTCCAGAAGATCCGCAATCATAGTTTCTGCCTTACTCTCGCCAATAGAGCATATTTTCACCATTTTGGAATAAATGCCTTCTGAATTTATGTTTTGGAGATAAGGGATGATGTGGCGTTCAAACATAGGTTTTAATTCATTCGGCGGACCGGGGAGAAGGATGATCCGTTTCCCTTTTTCCTCCAGAATCAGCCCAGGGGCCGTCCCATTATCATTATCCACAACAATTGCATTTTCAGGAACCAGCGCCTGCTTCCAGTTGTTGCCCGTAATATTTTCTTTTTTCATCCGGACAAAATAATTGAGGATTCGCTCTCTGGTATGGGGATCTTCTACCAGTTTCCTTCCGAATATTTCCGCCGCGGTTTCCTTTGTCAGATCATCTTTCGTAGGTCCAAGGCCGCCGCTTAATATGACAATATCAGACCTGGATACTGCAAGCCGGATTGTGCGTTCCATTCTCTCCTGGTTGTCCCCCACAACAGTCTGGAAATAACAGGACAATCCAAGAAGCGCACATTTTTCTGCAAGATATGCGGCGTTTGTATTTACGATATTTCCCAGTAGCAATTCTGTTCCTACGCATACCAGTTCAACGGTCATTCTACATGCCTCCCTGTGTCAATACCTGTACATTTTTTGCAATATAATCGATAAGTGAAACAATTGTAAGCACAAGCGAAATCCAGATCAGCGCGGTACCTAACAGATCGAAGCCTCCACCCAGATCCATGATCAAGACAATAATCATAAACATCTGGGATACTGTTTTAAATTTCCCCCAGTAGCTTGCCGCAATTACAATCCCATTATCAGAAGCCACAAGACGGAACCCACTGATAATAAATTCCCTTGCTATGATGATGATAACAAACCAAGCAGCCAGTTTTCCAGATGGTATCATACAGATCATAGCTGAACAAACCAGCAGTTTATCCGCAAGCGGATCCATAAATTTCCCGAAATTCGTCACCAGATTTCTCGCTCTTGCTATTTTCCCGTCCAGCATATCCGTAAGGCTGGCAACACAGAATATTATCAGGGCAATCCATTTATTGGCCGCTCCTCCAGTATCAGTCAGCATAAAAAATACGAAAAAGGGAACCATAATTATTCTAAGAACGGTTAATTTGTTTGGTAAATTCATGATATCAACTCTCCTATCAAATCATATTCTAGTGCTCCGGTCACCCGGACTTTTGCAAAATCACCGGACATCAGCTCCTCATCCGTATGGATGAAAATAAGTCCGTCTACATTAGGGGCGTCTTTATACGTTCTGCCCACATAAGCATTTTCATCAGCCAGTTTTCCTTCAATCATAACAAGAAGCTCTCGCCCGATCATATCCTCTGCCTGCTCAAACACAATGTCCTGCTGAAGTTCCATCAACTCAGCCTGGCGGTCTTCCTTAATTTCCTCCGGGATCTGTTCCGGCATGGAGGCCGCAGGTGTGTCTTCTTCCGGCGAATAAGTAAATACGCCGAGACGGTCAAATTCCATCTCATCTATAAATTCCATCAGCTCCTCGTGATCCTCCTGTGTTTCTCCTGGAAATCCGGTGATCAGTGTCGTTCGAATTACAATATCCGGAATTTCAGCCCGCAGCCTGGAAATCACACTTTTTAACTGATCCTTTGTTGTTTTTCTGCCCATACGTTTCAGAATGCTGTCGCTGGCGTGCTGGATCGGCAGATCCAGATAATGGCAGATTTTCTTTTCTTCCTTTATGGTTTGAATTAGATCATCATAGATTTCTTCCGGATAGCAATACAAGATCCGGATCCATCGGATTCCTTCAATTTTACATAACTTGCGCAGCAGCTGGTGCAGGGATTTTTCTCCATACAGATCAGCTCCGTACAGTGTAGTTTCCTGCGCCACGAGAATCAGTTCCTTTACTCCCTGGTCCGCTAGTTCTGTAGCTTCTTTTATCAGTTTTTCCATGGGCACACTTCTGAAATTCCCGCGAATCTTCGGTATAATGCAATATGTACAATGCTTATCGCATCCTTCTGCGATTTTCAGATATGCGAAGTGTCCGCCTGTCGTAATGAGTCTTCTCACTTCCGTCATCGGCAACGCGTCCAGATCATCCAACCTGACATGCCCATTGCCGGCGAGAGCCTCCTTCACCGCATCCGCGATTTCCGTAAAAGATGTGGTTCCAAGAACAGCATCCACCTCTGGAATCTCTGTCAGAATCTCCTGCTGATAACGCTGCGCAAGACATCCGGTCACGATCAGCGCTTTCAACCGCCCGTTTTCTTTATACTGTGCCATCTCCAGAATCGTCTGGATACTTTCCTCTTTTGCATCATGAATAAAACAACAGGTATTAATGACCGCAACATCAGCCTCCACTTCATCGTCTACCATTCGGTACCCTTCTTTTGCCAGCAATCCCAGCATCACTTCTGAATCTACCAGATTTTTGTCACACCCAAGTGATATAAATATAATATTCATCTTATATGCCCATTCCTCCTTTTTTATCATCTTGAATCACTGAAAGTGCCAAAAGGCGCATTCCAGGATTGTAAGTTTTCGTCAATATCCCGGGCAGGCCCGGACTTTGGCCCGCCTCCGTTGCAAAAAGGCAGATGCCTTAAGGGCATCTGCCTTGCATCCATGACCGTCCACATTTATATGGGGTAATTATTCTTCTTCACCCACAACCTTGATCTTGGCCTGATTCAATTCATCAATTGCAATGGAAAGCGGTTTCTCCCCATCTTTGGCAGGTACCAGCGGAACGGAGCCGTCAATAATCTCCCGCGCGCGTTTTGCGGTAGCCATTACGATAGAATAACGGCTGTTTACCACCTTTGTAGCCCCTTCTTCAACATCTTTGTTCACAACTTTCATTAAATCTGTGTATGATGGATGTAACATACCCTATTCTCCTTTCAATTCTTTTTTCATATACTCTATAAAATCTGTATTCCGATAACTTCTTCTGTGTTCTCCCCGGATAATCTGATGCATCTCTTCTACGCAGTTCTCCAAGACATCATTTATAATCAGGTAATCATAACGATCCATGAATTTTGCTTCCTCTGAAGCACGTCTCATACGTGATTCAATCACTTCTTCTGTCTCTGTCCCACGTCCGGTCAATCTGTTCCGTAACTCTTCCGTTGACGGCGGCGTTACAAACAAAAGCAGTGTGTCAGGAAACTTTTCTTTCACTTTCAACGCTCCCTGGATCTCGATCTCCAGAATGACATCCTTACCTTCCGCAAGTTTTTCTTCCACATAACTGCGCGGCGTGCCATAATAATTTTCTACATACCTAGCATACTCTATCAGTTCTTCTTCCGCAATCATTTTTTCAAATTCCTCAACAGACCGGAAGAAATACTCTCTGCCGTTCCTCTCACCCGGACGTGGATCCCGGGTCGTGGCAGAAATAGAAAGCGCATAATCGCTTCCGTATTTTTCCAAAAGGCGCTTCATAATTGTGCCTTTCCCGGCGCCCGAAAATCCTGATACAACGATTAGAATTCCTCGTTCCTCCATAAATCCCGTCCCTTTCTTATTCGATATTCTGAATCTGTTCCCGAACCTTTTCAATCTCTGTTTTCAGGTCGATTCCTGCGTTTGAGGTCGCAAGATCGTTGGCTTTTGACAGGATTGTATTGGCCTCCCGATTCATCTCCTGAGCTATAAAGTCCAGCTTTCTGCCGATTCCGTTTTCTCCGGACTGAAGCGTTTCTTTCATATGTACAATGTGGCTGCGTAAACGGACCACTTCTTCATCCGTGCAGATTTTGTCTGCAAACATCACAACTTCCGCAGCAATCCTTCCTTCCTCCATCTGTGTATCTTGCAAAAGCTCCTGTACCTTTGCTTCCAGCTTCTGCCGGTATTCTGAAAGCACCTGCGGGCCCCGGTTCTCAATAAAATCAGCAAGTTTCTGCATTCCATCCAGTTTCTCGATCAGATCATTCCGAAGATTCTCACCCTCTGTTCTTCTGGTTTCAACAAACTGGCCGATCGCGCCATCCAAAGCTTTTTTCAATTCGTTCCAGAGTTCCTCTTCATCCACGGTCTGCTCTTCCATTGTCAGCACTTCCGGACATCTGGATAAAGATGAAACACGGATATCATTCTCAAGGCCGAATCTTTCTTGCATCTTCGTAAAATACATCAGATATTCTTCCGCCAGCGCTTCATTATATTTCAGCGAAACCTGACTTTCTGATAAATCTTCAAAGGTAATAAAGATATCTACCTTTCCCCTTAGTACACTTTTTTTCAATAAATTCCGAATTGCCGTTTCAAAAAAATTCAATTTTTTCGGCATGCGGATATTCACGTCAAGATACCGATGGTTCACGCCTTTCATTTCAACTACGAATCTTCGCTTTCCCTCGCATACCTCACATCTTCCGAAACCGGTCATACTTTTAATCATAATAAAGTCCTCTTTTATCAATCTCTGACATGCATTTTATGCCATCGTTTATTATACGGCATTTGGAATATTGCGTCAACTATGTTATACTGTCAAAAGATTAGATTTTGATTGAAAGGAAAAAAACTATGGCATTTGATGGCATCACAGTTGCAGCGATAACAAAAGAGTTGAACCGGGAACTTCAAAACGGGCGAATTGCCCGTATCATACAGCCGGAGAAGGATGAACTTCTCCTTACGGTCAAAACCGCCCAGGGACAAAAACGGTTATATATATCGGCAAGCGCATCTCTTCCACTCATCTATCTTACAGAAACAAACAAGCCTGCTCCTATGACTGCTCCCAATTTCTGTATGCTTTTGCGCAAACATATCGGGAACGGACGTATCGTTTCTATTTCTCAGCCCGGACTGGAACGAATCCTGCGGCTGGAAGTAGAACATTTGGATGAAATGGGAGATTTGCGCCGGAAATATTTGATTGTTTAAATAATGGGAAAACACAGTAACATCATCTTCTGCAATGAAGAATTCAATATCATCGACAGCATCAAGCATGTGTCAGCACAAATGAGTTCTGTCCGCGAAGTATTGCCGGGACGCAGATATTTTATACCGGATACCATGAAAAAACAGGATCCTCTTACATCGGACTTCCAGACCTTTATTCAGACGATGGCCTCAACTGCCGCAAACCTGTCAAAAGCATTATACACTGGTTTTACAGGCATCAGCCCGGTTGTCGCCGAAGAGATCTGTTATCTTGCCGGGATGGATTCTTCCATACCCGCGCATTCGGTTTCTGAAGATGCGATGATTCATCTTTACCGGCAATTTTCCTATTATATGGATGATGTGCGTTCCGGTTCCTTCCATCCTGCTATATATTATGAGGACCATCGGCCAACTGAGTTCTGCGCGCTGCCTCTCTCCCACCTGCATGGAATGGACGCACAGGTTTTTTCTTCTATATCATCCCTGCTTTATACGTTCTATTCGACAAAAAATGAATGGACAAGAATCCGTCAGAAAAGTACCGATCTCAGACACATCATACAGACAGCGCTGGAACGGAACCGCAAAAAATATGATCTTCAAAGCCGTCAGCTCAAAGACACAGGAAATAGAGACCAGTATAAGATATACGGCGAACTGATCAACGTGTACGGTTACAATCTCCCGGAAGGTTCCAGAGAATTAAAGGCATTCAACTATTATACCAATCAGGAAATCCTGATTCCTCTGGATCCCGTAAAAACACCACAGGAAAACGCGCAGCGCTACTTTTCCAGATACAATAAACAAAAAAGAACTTATGAAGCACTGACCGAACTGATTCGCGAAACCGCAGATGAAATCACATATCTGGAATCCATCAGCAACGCTCTTGACATCGCGTCATCCGAAGAAGACCTGATCCAGATCAGAGAAGAACTGATTCAGACTGGATATATCCGCCGCAAATTTACAAAGAAAAAAGTAAAAATCACAAGCCGGCCATTCCACTATATATCTTCTGACGGCTATCATATTTATGTGGGAAAAAACAATCTCCAGAATGAAGAACTGACGTTCCGGTTTGCCAGCGGCAACGACTGGTGGTTCCACGCCAAGGGAGTGCCTGGCTCTCACGTAATCGTAAAAACCAACGGAGATCCTCTTCCAGACCGCACGTTTGAAGAGGCGGGCCGTCTGGCCGCATACTACTCCAAAAGCCGGGGAAACCAGAAAGTAGAGATTGATTATGTCGAAAAGAAACATGTAAAAAAACCGGGAGGCGGGAAACCCGGATTTGTTATCTACCACACCAATTACTCCCTTGTCATTGATTCCGACATTCAGGATATAAAAGCCGCGCAGGATTAGCCCTGCGCGGTTTTTATATCCTCTTTATATTCTCTTTCCAAGCAGATCATCAATAAACTGCTGAGCGGTCCGCCCGGACAGACCGTCATGGCTTAATTCCCATTTGTTTGCTTCCAGCAGCAGCGTCTCTTCATCCATCTGTATACCATTTCTTCTTGCCAGCTGGCGTACAATTTCCTGAAATTCTTTTTTTTCAGGTTTTCCAAAATAAATCGTAACGCCAAACCGCGCCACCAGCGAAAGTTTTTCCTGAACAGTATCATTAGTATGCAGATCCTCGTCCCTGTCCTGCTTATCACGAAACGTTTCACGAATCAGATGTCTGCGGTTGGATGTGGCATAGATCAGCACATTATCCGGCTTACGTTCCAAACCACCTTCGATCACTGCCTTCAAATATTTGTATTCAATCTCAAACTCTTCAAAGGAAAGGTCATCCATATAAATGATGAATTTATAATTGCGGTTTTTTATCTGTGCAATCACGTCGTTCAAATCCTGAAACTGATGTTTGTAAATCTCAATCATACGAAGACCCTGATCATAATATTGGTTCAATATTGCTTTCACGGATGTAGATTTTCCGGTTCCGGCATCCCCAAACAGCAGACAGTTGTTTGCCTTTCTTCCCTTTACAAAAGCTTCGGTATTCTCCACCAGTTTCTTCTTCGCAATCTCATAACCGATCAGATCATTCAAATGTACATGGGCGATTTTTGTAATTGGGACTATTTCGGCCCCCTGGTCTGTATGTTCTACACGAAACGCCTTATGAAGGCCCAGCTTCCCTACGCCAAATTCCTTATAGAATTGTGTTATGATCTTCTGAAATTCCTGCGAATCTTCCGCCGCTGCCAGACATCGGCTCAGATCACAGATCCGGTCCCGTATCCGTTTATTAAATACATTTCCGTGTCCGCTGATTCCTTTATAGTCTTTTAACATTGACAGACAATCCACCTGAAGCACCGACTCCATATCTGAAAAATCATAGTCAAACAGTTCTTTGAATATTGCAAAATCATGCAAGGCAACCTGATTGATGCTTCCGTCAATTGCTCCGATAATTTCGCAGGATGTGCTATACGCATTTTCATGGCTTGCCAAAAGATACGTCAGATAATTATGCCATAGGTTCCCCTCAAACCCGTGGCTGACTCCCATTTCCAGAATCTCATTTACCACATCAAACAATAATCCTTTCAGGTCTTCCCGGTTATAATAATCGCTTTCATATTGTTCCATCAGAAATGTCATGTCATTCAGCGTCTGACCTTCTTCCATATGTTTATAAAGGATCAATTCTTTTGTTCTCATTTTCTCTGCTCCTAACTTAATAATTACCCAGTATCCGCATATTACGGCTTTCCTCTCGCAGCCCGCGTATGGCGTTTTTTACAGCTGCATCCGCAAGATTCCCTTCAAAATCAATAAAGAAACGATACTCCCAGTTTCTTCCTTCCATCGGTCTGGATTCAATTCTTGTCATATTAAGGTCGTTGTATATAAAATGTGACAGCAGGTGATACAAAGATCCGCTGGTATGAGGCAATTCAAAACAAATACTGATTTTCTGCGCATTCTTCAAGAATATTTTCTGATTCGTTACAACGATAAAACGGGTAGAATTATCCGGATCATCGTTAATATTCTCCTTAAGGATTGTAAGCCCATGAACCTTTGCCGCATATGCGCTGCATACAGCCGCCTGTGATTTATCCTGCTCTTCCAGTATTTTCTTCGCCGCGATTGCTGTATTCGCCACACTGATTTGCTGCCAGTCTGCGTGCTCATCCAGGAATCTGCCTGCTTGCATCAATGCCACTCCTTTTGAATATACACGCTCAATGTCTTTTAGCTCTGTCCCCGGAAGACCGGACAGTGTGTGTGTAATGGGAATGATGGTCTCGCCCACTATATAATTTTCAAATTCTACCAAAAGATCATACATTTCATCTACTGATCCAGCCGTGGAATTCTCAATCGGCAAAACGGCATAATCTGCCGCCCCTTCTTCAATTGCTTCCATTGCGTCACGGAATGTGCGCACATAAAAACTATTACAGTTATCCCCAAAATAATGTTTCGTTGCCGCCTGGCTGTAGGCGCCTTCCGTACCCGGAAATACAATTCTTGCATTCCCCGTTTCCAAAGCATCTACTTCAATGAACGGAAGTCTTCCCAATGCTCCTGCCTGAACCAACTGCTGATACTGGAGCTTACGGCTCATAGACATCAGCTGTTCATATAACTCGCGAATCCCTTTTTTGTTAAATTCCGTAGAAACCTTGCTCTCCACATCCTGCAGCTTACAGTTTTCTCTCTGTCTGTCAAAAACCTTGCGCCCATTTTGAATTTTGTACTCTCCTACTTTTTCACAGATGTTCATCCGCTGTTCGTATAACGCGACGATCTGGTCATCTATGCGGTCCAATTCTACTCTAAGTTCTTCTAAAGCCGTCATGTATCCCACTCCTTCTTTTGCAGACTATGGATTATTATATTACATTTTATGCATAAAATCCACACAACTTTGGGATACTCTTTCTTATGAAACAGAATTTTATTAAATGTGGCACCTGCGGATGGTGTCTGGAAATTTTATACACCGGCCTCCAATCAATGGAAAAAAAGAATCGGACCCTGACTGGGAAAACATCCATCTGGATGTTTCCTATCTATGGCATGGTCTGTCTTTTCCGGCCAGTCTGCCACCGTATGAAAGGACAGAATATATTTCTGCGGGGGCTTCTCTATACCGGTATGATTTTTGCAGGGGAATTTATCACAGGAAGTCTCCTGAAAAAATACGACGCCTGCCCCTGGGACTACAGCGATGCACCGCTGAATTTTCGCGGCGTTATCCGTCTTGATTATGCCCCTCTTTGGTTTGGCACCGGACTCTTGTTTGAAAAAATTCTCTGCAGAAGTTGAAAATCTCAGATATATAGTATATGATGTATGAAAGATTTCAACTTAAGGAGGGAAACAACATGAATACAACAGATTGTATCCGCACCAGGCGAAGTATCCGAAAGTTTAAGGCTGCACCTGTTGAACATTCACTCTTAGAATCTCTGATTTCTGACACTTCTTATTCTCCATCCTGGAAAAACAGTCAGATTCCACGTTATATCGCTATTGAAGATTCTTTCATTCTGGATAAGATCATCCATGATTACACCCCTTCTTTTAATTCCAATATTATCAGACAGGCTCCTCTTCTTCTGGCTGTTACTTTTGTAAAAGGCCAGTCCGGCTTTGAACGCGATGGTTCTTACAGCACCAAAAAAGGAGACCGATGGCAGATGTTCGATGTCGGCATTGCATGTCAGACATTCTGTCTTGCTGCCCATAATGCGGGACTTGGGACTGTAATCATGGGAATTTGGGATGAAGATGGAATCACCGATCTTTTGAATCTGCCAGAAGATCAGGAGCTGGCAGCTCTTATAGCGGTTGGCTGGCCGGATATTGATCCGGAGGCGCCCCGGCGCAAATCTGTTAATGAATTACTTACATACTTATAAGATGATGAGGAGGTTTTTATGAGACACTTGATGAGTCCACTTGATTTTTCTGTGGAAGAACTTGACAAATTAATGAATCTGGCATCGGATATCGAGGCAAATCCCCAAAAATATGCTCATGCATGTGAAGGAAAAAAACTTGCCACTTTATTCTATGAGCCAAGTACCCGTACCAGATTAAGCCACGAAGCGGCAATGCTGAATCTGGGGGGCAGTGTTCTTGGTTTTTCAACCGCTGATTCCAGTTCCGCCACGAAAGGAGAAAGTGTTTCTGATACAATTCGTATGATTTCCTGCTATGCGGATATCTGCGCGATGCGTCATCCAAAAGAAGGCGCCGCTACCGTTGCATGCCAGCATTCAGAGATCCCGGTGATCAATGCCGGCGACGGAGGCCATCAGCATCCGACACAGACATTGACGGATCTTTTGACAATCCGTTCTTTAAAAGGGAGACTGGATAATATGACCATCGGTCTGTGCGGAGACTTGAAGTTCGGACGTACAGTACATTCTTTAATTCACGCACTGGTTCGGTATCCAAATATAAAATTTGTTCTGATTTCTCCCGAAGAACTCCGTCTTCCAAGCTATATCCGTTCCGATGTGCTGGATAAACAAAATGTTCCTTATGAAGAAGTAGTCCGTTTGGAAGATGCGCTTCCTGCTCTTGATCTGCTCTATATGACCAGAGTTCAGAAAGAAAGATTCTTCAATGAAGAAGACTATGTCCGAATGAAAGACTTTTATATTCTGGACGCTAAGAAGATGGAACTGGCACAGGACGATATGTATGTGCTGCATCCACTTCCCAGAGTAAATGAAATTTCTGTTGAAGTGGATAAAGATCCAAGAGCAGCTTATTTTAAACAGGCAAAATATGGAGTTTATATCCGCATGGCTCTGATATTAACGTTATTAGAAATTGAAGTCTAGAACAGGAGGAAATGTCGTGAATAATACACTAACAGTCGGACGTATCGAAGAAGGATTTGTATTGGATCATATACAGGCAGGCAGAAGCATGGATATCTATAAATACCTGCATTTAGATAAATTAGACTGCTGTGTTGCTATCATAAAGAATGCAAAAAGCAGTAAAATGGGAAAAAAAGATATTATGAAAATTGAATGTCCCATTGATTTTATGGATCTGGACATTCTGGGATTTATCGATCACAATATTACGGTAAACATTATCAAGGATTCTGAAATCGTCGCCAAAAAGAGTCTGCATCTTCCTGCAAAGATTACGAATGTAATCCGCTGCAAGAATCCCAGATGCATTACATCGATCGAACAGCAGCTGGATCATGTTTTTGTTCTGACGGATGAAGAGAACGAAGTTTACCGCTGTAAATACTGCGAAGAAAAATACCACGGCCCAATGCGTGTGAAGAACAAAAAATAGACAAAAAAAAGCAAGCAAAACGATAAGCCGGGTTATGTCGTTGGGTAATCATCTATCTAGGCCCATCGTTACCGATGGGCTCAAGCGACCAACCTAAGACGTGACGGGCCGCCACGTTGTCTTTTTCCGGTCTTGCTTCGGATGGGGTTTACATGTGCCTCCGGCGTTACCGTCGAAGCGGTAGTCTCTTACACTGCCCTTCCACCCTTACCTTCTTTGCAGAAGGCGGTATATTTCTGTTGCACTGGCCTTGGAGTCGCCTCCACCGGACGTTATCCGGCATCCTGCCCTGTGAAGCCCGGACTTTCCTCATCTGCGGTCTTTCGACACATGCAGATGCGATTACCTGTTTTACTTGCAGTTGTTGATTATATCACAATTTTCTCAAAATAGCAATCGGGGATAGAAAGCTTTCACGCTTTATATCCCCGTTGCAATATCTTCTATTAATTCATCTCCATCTGCCGCCGTAGTGGCAAGAAAATCACATCTTTCATTCTGCGGATGGCCATCGTGCCCCTTTACCCAGATAAAACGCACCTGATGCGGCTCTTTTGCCTGGAGCAGCCTTTTCCATAGATCAATATTTTTTACCGGCTCGTTCTTTCCTCTTTTCCAGCCTTTTCTGATCCACCCGTCAATCCAATGCTGGTTAAATGCATCAACTACATACTTTGAATCCGAATATAATTCCACCGTACACGGACGGTTCAACGCTTCCAGTCCGGCTATCGCCGACATTAACTCCATTCTGTTGTTTGTAGTTTTTCTGTACCCTTGAGACAACTCCTTTGTATGCAGTATTCCCTGTGTGTCTGTGTATTCCAAAACGGTTCCATATCCCCCTGGTCCGTCCGGATTCCCTCTGGCTGCGCCATCTGTATAAATCCTTACAAGCATTTTCTATTCTCCTTCTATCTGAAACCGCTGTCCGTTTTTATTAATCCGCATGACACGTCCGCGGTATGGTCCGGATTCTTTTAACTTCAGCAGCCGTTCTATAATCGTGTATGCGCCGCACATATGCATGGGAAACACACACTTCGTGTCTGTCTGACGCATAAAATAATCCATTCCCAGATAAAATGTATCTCCCTGTCTGCTATCAAGCGGAACGAAAGCCAGATCAACAGACGCTCCTTTTAGTTTATCAATTTCCGCACGGTATTTCCTGCTCATCATTTCATTGAATATTCTGCCTTCTTCTTCCCAGTGCCACCAGTTCAGATCCCCTGCATGATAGATTCGTCTGTTCTCGGTTTCAACCAGAAAAGCAACGCCTTGGTCCGTCGATTTCAAGGTGTGGATTTTCATGCCGTTTACTGTATAATCCTGCCTCGGTCTCACAAAGAGGAAACGGCCTCCCTGGTCTTTTATGTTTACATCTTCTGATATAATATAGCAAATCCCGGGATTTTCCTCTTTCCAGGACAATATTTCGGGATTGTAATGATCATAATGAGCATGGCTGACAAACACATAAATTTCTTTTCCGGGATCCAGGTGCGGAATCTGCCCCCGGTAATAATCAAAGATGCAGATACGTTTGTCTGTTTCCACCATGAAGCCGCTGTGATCCAGATATACGACCCGAAGCATTCCTAATGCTCTCCTCCGATCACTTCCACCGCATGTACCAGTTCCGGGAGCAGATAGTGTAAGGTTTCCTTTACCGCCTGCGCTTTACCCGGAAGATTGACAATCAGAACATTCCGCCGGATTCCTGCCGTACTTCTGTTCAGCATGGAACGTTTCGTAAGCTGCATGGTATGCGCCCGCATTGCTTCCGGGATTCCCGGTACCGGACGCTCAACAATATCCGTGGTCGCCTCAGGGGTGCAATCCTGCGGCGCGCATCCGGCTCCTCCGGTCGTGAGGATCAGATCCGTCAGATGATTATCCGCCATCCTCTGCATTACAGTTGACAACACTTTTCTATCCAACGGAAGCGCACGCATAAATACAATCTCCATTCCCGCCTCTTCTACGATTTCACGGATTGCTTCTCCGCTGACATTTTCTTCTTTTTCTCTATATATATCTGTATTTGCTGTGATAATCGCAACTCTCATAAGGTACCTCCGAATCTTTTTCTGTATAGTAACTGTTCTGGTAAAATATTAACTCTTTTAAAGAAATAATGCAATAATAACCGTACAGATTCCTGCGACTCCCATAGCCACTCCGCTGACTGCTCCCTCTACTTCACCGATTTCCAGAGCCTTTGACGTTCCGATCGCATGACTGGCAGTTCCAAAAGCAACTCCTGTAGCCACCGGATCTTTCAAACGCAGAATTTTAATGATAAAGGGATGAAGAATGGCGCCGAATACTCCGCATGCAATAACCGCAATCAATGTGACAGACTGTATCCCCCCTAGTTGGGAGGAAACGTCCAGCGCGATAGCTGTTGTAACTGATTTTGGCAGCAGGGACCGCAAAATATCTGTACGCAGCAAAAAACATCTGCATAAAATCACTGTACTTCCCATGGAGATCAGGCTACCAGCCAGACATCCGGCCAATATGGGAAAAAATTCTTCTTTTAACACCCTCCTCTGCCGATAAACGGCCAGTCCCAACATCGCTGTTACCGGAACCAGAAATGCGGATATAAAAGAAGCCCCTTTCATATAGTCTTCATAAGATATGTGTAGCCCCTTTAAAACCACGATACAGATAAGGGACGCAATCAGAAGCGGATTTGCCACCGGTGTGCGAAACCGTGCGGCAAGCCTGCTCCCGATATAGAAACTGGCTATCGTTAAAAACAACCCAAATAATGGATTGGAAAAAAAATCATGCATCTGTTTGCCCTCCTTTTTCTTTTCGCTTTATAATACATATCTGTACCAGCCGTACCGAGGCATAGGTCCCGACAAAGGTTATAATCAGCGACAAGAAAAGGGCCAGCACAAACCCGAATATATGCTCTTTTAATATTTCAAGATCCTCCGCTATTCCAACTGCCAGCGGAACAAAAACAAGAGCCATGGACGCCAGCATAAAATCTGCTGTTTCTTTGATCATCTCTTCTTTAAGAATCCCCGAGCATAGCAGCACAGCCAGGAGCAGGATCGCCATTACACTGCTTGGGAATGCAAACGGCAGCAGGGATACGGCTGCTTCCGCCATCAGACAAAGCGCAAGGATTATCCCCAGCTGCTTCAATACTTTCAAATACATCCTTTCATCTCCCATCTTTTGATTCATTTGGTCATTATAACAGAATTACAGTTAAAATTCGAGTGGAAAACAAAAAAATAGTGGAACCACATCTGCAGATGTAATTCCACTTCATGTTATATAATGATACAGACAAGACCGCCGTTGCTGTCGTTGACAATTTTCCGCATTGTATCCTGCAATTTTTCCTGACTCGCTTCATTGATCATGGCCATTTTGTTTCTCATGCCGTCCATAACCAGTTCTTCTAATGATTTCCCGAATATGTTGGTATCCCAGATCCCGCCTTTCGAAGCCTTGGTATCTTTAAGATACCGGATCAGATCCTGCGCCTGCTGTTCATTCCCTACGATAGGTGCAATCTCTGTTTCGATATTTGCACGGATCAGATGAATCGAAGGTGCTTCTGACCTTATTTTTACCCCATACTTATTCCCCTGCTTTATTATTTCCGGTTCATCCAGGTTGATTTCTTCTTTTCTGGGTTTTACAACGCCATATCCATTTCGTTTTACCATAGAAAAGGCGTCTCTGATTTCTTCGTACTCATTCCTTGTTTTTGCCAGATCTTTCATGGCGTTTATCAATTCATACTGGCCTGCGATCTGCAATCCGGTCAGTTCGGTAAGCATCTGATAATAAAATGTTTCATAAATATCGACCCGGACAGAAACACAGCCTGTATCCAGCCCAATTTTTTCTATTTTCATGGATTCGATATACGGGCTGTCTGGTGTGTGCACCCCGGCAGCCGCATCCTTAATCTCCGTCATATTTTCTAATATGTTGCGGATATGTATCAGCATTTCTTGCTTGATCATGTGATCCCGCGGCAACATCTCCACCCATTTTGGAATATAAAAACGGATTTCAGATATAGGAAATTCATACAGAACCGCTTCCAGTATCCTGTAAATATCTTCTTCTTTTAACTGTTCACAGTTCACTGGCATGACTGTGACTCCATACTTCTCTTCTATCTCTTTTGCTGTTCTCTGCGCATCCTCACCATAAGGCTTTTTTGAATTCACCAGCACAACAAACGGCTTTCCCAGGCTTTGGAGCTCCAGAATCGTTTTCTCCTCTGCATCTTGATACGCGTCCCGCAGAAGATCCGTAATACTCCCGTCCGTTGTAATTACGATGCCAATTGTCGCATGATCGTGGATTACCTTCCTTGTTCCGATTCCGGCCGCCTTTACAAAAGGAATTTCATGATCAAACCAGGGTGTTTTTACCTTGCGCTCTTCTCCATCTTCCATATGTCCGGAAGCGCCTTCCACCATATATCCAACACAGTCTATCAGCCTTAATTTTACAGTGATATCATCCATAAGCTGGATGGCTGCGGCGTCTTTTGGTATAAATTTAGGTTCTGTCGTTGTTATCGTTCTTCCGGATCCGGACTGCGGCAACTCATCCTTCGCCTGTTCTTTCCGGTTATCATCCGCCATATTCGGCAACACCAGAACATCCATGAATCTTTTGATAAATGTGGATTTTCCAGTTCTTACCGGTCCCACAACTCCCAGGTATATTTCTCCGTTTGTTCTGGCTTGTATATCTTTGTACAATTGAAATCGATCCATACCATTACCCCCTTGCTGTGCTGATAACAGTGTATGCATGGTTCTGGCGGTTTAGTACCAGATCGGTTTAATTGCGGAAGTGAATCTGAGGACTCGCATAAATTTCATAGCTTTGAAGACCGGCCGCATCCAACTCTTCATTAAAAAGCCTTATTGCCTGAACTTGAAAATTTTCATAAGTTTTGAAATAGTATATTTTTTTCTCCATATCAATGCAGCAGGAATATCGAGTCAGATCATAAGCTCCTTCTCTGGTACATACAGATCCTCTCACAACACCGGTTTGTTCCAATATATGAAACAACTGAGAAACATTAGTAAGGGAATCTCTTCCGGCCGCTGAATGAAAACTTAGAAATGCGGCCCTTAAAAACCTGGATGACGGCGAAGCATCCCCAGGCAGTCCTAATGCACCCATTCCTTCCCCATATGGCTTCAGTTTCAGGAATTCTGAGAACCGGTTTTGCGGATACTGTGAAGTAAGTCCCAGCATCTCTTGCATACGGGTTCTATGATATGGAAATGGCGGATTATTTGTCAGTATCTCAAAGGGATTTTCATATATTTTCACCCCTTCTGCAACGGCTTCTATTACAATGCTGCTATTTTGATCGGAAACCATCCAGTGAAGGGGTGCGGGCGGCAGATTTTCTGCATAAGCCTCATTCGTGATACAGATTCCTTCTGTCAACTGTCTGACTTCATTTATATCTCCACACTGTCCAAGCAACCAGGGAATCACTTCAAAAGACGCTACGTTTTTTCTGTTTTTCTCCGGGCAGTAGTAGCAGGCGTTCTCCGGAAAATACAGACCTGCCATAGCCAATCCCCTCTCGTTAACTGCATCCGCGTACAGAGGGAAATCTGGTATCCCTGCAGCCATTCCCAGAATAGCATAGTGTTCTTCCAAAAACGGTTCATGCAAAAAATGCATTGCATATCTTCTGGGTGTAAAGACAATCCTTTCCTGAAATGAATATTCCAGGTCCAGATTTCTCCCAAACATCCGGCACCCATTCTGATATGCAATGCATGTACACATAATCTAATCTACTCCTTCCACGGCAGGGCTTTATGTTCTGCTCTGCTATCCCGGAGCATCAGTTCGTTTACTGCTTCCTTCGGATCTTTCCCTTCAAATAACACCTCGTTTACTTTACTGATAATCGGAAGCGATACTCCGTACTTTTCTCCTAGTTTAACCGCTGCTTTCGTAGAATATACGCCTTCCACAACCATTTTAACCTCATCCATTGCTTCCTGCATGGACTTTCCCTGGCCCATCAGATAACCGGCCTTTCGATTCCGGCTATGGACACTGGCACAGGTAACGATCAGATCTCCGATTCCAGTCAGTCCCGAAAATGTCTCAACCGCGCCGCCCATTTTTACACCAAGTCTTGCAATCTCAGCAATCCCTCTTGTAATCAAGGCGGCCTTCGTATTATCTCCATAGCCCATTCCATCTGCAATTCCGGCCGCAAGAGCAATCACATTTTTCAACGAACCGCCTAGTTCCATTCCAAGTATATCCGGACTGGTATACACACGGAACACTTCATTCATAAACATGGACTGAAGATACTCTGCTGTTTTCTTCGTTTTTGCGCCAATTACCACCGTTGTCGGAAGACCTCTTCCTACTTCCTCTGCATGACTGGGGCCAGACAGAACCGCCACATCAGCCTGCGGAATTTCTTCTTCAATCTGCTGGGACAATGTCATCAGCGTAGCCTCTTCGATTCCTTTTGCAACATCGATGATAATCTGCCCGTCTTTTACAAATGGCTTGAGATTGCGCGCGGTAGTTCTCGTATACGGTGACGGAACAGCCATTACTACAAAATCTTTATCATGTACCGCTTCCTCCATGTCAGATGTAAATATCATATCTTCCGGCAACGGAACTCCCGGCAATTTTGTTTCATGCTCTCTTTTTTCTGAAAGCATCTTTACCTCTGCTTCACTGATAGACCATACGGTAACCTGGTGACCGTTCTTATGTAATAACAACGCCAGAGCAGTCCCCCAGCTTCCCGCGCCTATGATTCCTGCATTTGCCATAATACTACCCTTCCTTTCTTTTACTCTTCCCCACGCTTAACTTATTCTCTGTTCCATTTAACAGTCTTTTGATATTTTCCCGGTGTTTATACACCGCAGATACTAATAAGATAAAAGCGATAATATACATCTCCGCAGCAATCCTCTGAGATACTCCAAAGCCGCCCCTTTGCCCATACAGGATCACTTCAATCAGATATACCGTAACTACAGCAAGGGAGCCTACTGACACATATTTTGTAAAAGCTACAATCGCAATAAAAATCAGAAGACATGCCAGCCCCAGCGGAACCGGAAGCGTACTTGCGATCAACCCTGCCGTAGCCGCAATTCCTTTTCCACCCTTAAACCGCATATAAAAGGGATAATTGTGCCCCAGCACCGCGCCCATGCCCGCATACATAGCAAGCAAAGGAAGTATGTCCTGCTGCGTTTTCCCGAAAATCAAGTGTACAGCAATAACGGCAAAAATACATTTGAATGAATCACCCAGGAACGTGAAAAGTCCGGCTTTCCACCCCAGAGTCCTCAACGCGTTCGTTGTACCTGCATTCCCGCTTCCTTCTTTTCTAATATCAATGTGATGAAATTTTCCGTATATATATCCGCTCTGAAAAAGCCCGAAAATATATCCGATTATCAAACATATGATGCGTTCCATATTAGCGCTCCTTTTCCTTTCTTTCTCTGACGAAGAATTTCAATGAAGTCCCCCGGAATCCAAATGCTTCTCTGATCTTATTTTCCAGATATCTTGTATAAGAAAAATGCATCAGTTCTTTATCGTTTACAAAGATTACAAAAGAAGGCGGCCTGACCGCAACCTGTGTAATATAATAAAGCTTCAGCCGTTTCCCTTTATCAGACGGCGGCTGCTGCATGGCAACTGCTTCCGCCATAATCTCATTAAGCACACCGGTCGCAACCCGCAGAGTCTGATTTTCAATCACCATGTCAATGATGTCATAAAGTTTATTCAGCCGCTGTCCGGTTAATGCAGACACATACATGATCTCCGCGTAAGGCATGAATGACAGCACTCTGCGGATCTCCTGATCGTATTCACGCATGGTTTTATCATTCTTTTCAATCGCGTCCCATTTATTGACTACGATAATAATACCTTTTCCTCTCTCATGAGCGATCCCTGCAATTTTCGCATCCTGCTCGGTTACGCCTTCCACGGCGTCGATTACCATCAGAACCACATCTGCACGTTCGACTGCCGTCACGGTACGGATGATACTATAACGCTCCAGCTCTTCTTTAATCTTATTTTTTCGCCGGAGCCCTGCCGTGTCAATAAAAACATATTCTTTTCCATTGTGTACAATATCGGTATCGATGGCGTCTCTGGTTGTTCCGGCTACGTCCGACACAATCACACGCTGTTCTCCCAGAAGTTTATTGATGATTGAGGATTTTCCCACATTCGGTTTCCCCACAATCGCAATTCTCGGGCTTTCATCTTCTTCCTCTATCGCGCTGTGATCCGGAAAATAAGAGGCAACCACATCCAGCATATCCCCCAGCCCCAGGCGGGATGCAGCAGAAATCGGTATAGGATCTCCGATTCCAAGGTTATAAAATTCATAGACATCGGGCATAAATTTATCAAAATTATCTACTTTATTCACAGTCAGGACAATTGGTTTTCCGGAACGGCGGAGCATATCCGCCACTTTTGAGTCCGCATCTACCAAGCCCTGACGCACATCCGTTATAAAAACTATCACATCTGCGGTATCGATAGCAATCTGTGCCTGTTCCCGCATTTGAGCCAGGATCACATCCTTGCTCTCTGGCTCGATTCCTCCGGTGTCAATCAGTGTGAACTCTTTATCCAGCCAGGTGACATCTGCATATATCCGGTCTCTGGTCACTCCAGGTGTATCCTTAACAATAGATATCATCTCGCCTGCCAATACATTAAAGAGTGTTGATTTCCCAACATTGGGTCTTCCAACTATAGCTACTACCGGTTTACTCATTATATCCTCCCTCTAAATCATTTGCCTAAAATAGCGTCTATCAGATCTTGTCCGCTTGATTTTACAATATTCGTACGCACTTGTAAAGCATCGCCCACCTGTTCCAGTGTCATATCATCCAGAAATACATCTTCCTCACTCCGAAACATATTGCAAGGAAGTAAAAGCCTTGTACCAAGCTCCTGATCTTTCAGCTGGCTGACCAGATCCTGTCCGGTAATCAGCCCGGAGACCGTAATCTGTTCGCCAAAGAAGTCATTTCTGATTGCATAAACATGAACCTTTGTTCCACTGCATCTTTGCATCAGCCTGTCTGCCATATCCCTTATATACGGATAAGCCAGCTTTCCTGTTGCAATCGATACTTTCCTCGATATGTCATCCGGTTGAAGCCGCTCTAACCCAGCCTGAAATTCGTCCTGCAGAAGCCGGAGCATCCCCACCCCGTTTTCCAGCTGCAGATATCCGTCATAGCGTGTCTCTTCTGGTACTTCTTCCCCCGCAAGAATATACCATTCATCTCCGGCGTGAATAAAATGAATCCCATACTGTTCAAAAAGTCTGTCCTGCCACTGATGTATCACACGCAGCACCTTTTTCGCATCCTCCGATGTAAACGGTTCCAGCGGATATAGTCCATCCCGGTATTTCGTAAGTCCTACAGGCACCACTGATACACTCTGAAGACAAGGAAGATACTGGCTGAGATCACGAATACTTCTGTCCAGTTCCGGTCCATCATTTACACCTTTGCACAAAACAATCTGCCCGTTCATCAAAATCCCGTTACGATACAAACGCTCTGCCTTCTTAAGCGCTTCTCCGGCGAAACGGTTATGAAGCATTCTGCAGCGCAGTTCCGGATTTGTGGTATGAAACGAAATATTGATCGGTTCCAGATGATAACGGATAATACGGTCAATATCGTGATCACTCATATTCGTCAAAGTTACATAATTTCCCTGCAAAAAAGAAAGCCGCGAATCGTCGTCTTTAAAATACAAGGTATCCCTCATACCTTTTGGCATCTGATCGATAAAACAGAACATACATTTATTGCAGCAGGACCGGTACTCATCCATCAATCCCTGTTCAAATTCAATCCCCAGATCCTCTTCATATTCTTTTTCTATCTCCAGCTCCCACTCCTCGCCATCCGGCTTTTCTATCACTACAATAATCTCTTCGTCGTTGATGCAATAATGATAGTCAAACACATCCTCTATCTCCATTTCATTGATGGAGAGCAGTTTATCGCCGGAACAGACTCCCATCTGATCCGCAATACTTCCTGGTATTACCGATTTGATTATATGTTTATGTTTCATGCTCCATGCTCCATTTTCATTTTATCTGTATTATTATACCCCACCTTTAGGAATTAGTCCAATCAGTAGTTGACCTTTTTATATAAAAAGTGATATAAATATTATGAAATTTATACTTTGTTAGGAGAAGGATATGCCGAATATAGAATTAATGGAACAGGCGCTTCCTGTGGCGCCTCTGAAGATCGCAGCTTTGGAATCCTGCCGGGAGTTAGGCGAAAAAGTAAACCAGTATATTGTAAAATTCAGGCAAGATACCTTAAAAGAATCACTGGATTCTCCCCTTTACGCTTCTTATCAGACGGACAACTATCTGATCGACTGCAAATGTCCACGGTTCGGTTCCGGCGAAGCCAAGGGAATCTTAAGCGAAACCATCCGGGGCAAAGATCTGTTTGTCATGGTCGATGTCTGCAACTACAGTCTCACATATACCGTAAACGGCCACTTAAATCATATGTCTCCGGACGATCATTACCAGGATCTGAAACGAATTATCTCCGCCGCAAACGGCAAGGCACACCGGCTGAATGTAATCATGCCGTTTTTATATGAAAGCCGGCAACATAAAAGAACGAAAAGAGAATCCCTGGACTGCGCGCTTGCTCTTCAGGAACTGACCGACATGGGAGTCAGCAATATCATAACGTTTGATGCCCATGATCCCCGGGTACAGAATTCCATTCCTCTGCGCGGATTCGATAATTTCACACCGCCTTACCAGTTTATCAAAGCATTGCTCCGTGCAGAACCTGGTCTTCGCGTTGACAAGGATCACCTGATGATCGTCAGCCCCGATGAAGGGGCAATGCACCGGGCTGTATACTTTTCTAACGTTTTGGGTGTAGATATGGGAATGTTTTATAAGCGGAGAGATTATTCTACCATAATCGGCGGCAAAAATCCCATCGTCGCTCACGAATTTCTCGGCACAGACGTCCACGGAAAGGATGTTATTATTATAGATGATATGATTTCTTCCGGAGAAAGCATGCTTGATGTTGCGAAACAAATCAAAGAACGCGGAGCCGGCCGTGTATTTGTATGTACTACATTTGGACTGTTTACAGAAGGGTTTGACAAATTTGACGAATATTATAAGCACGGATATATTGACAGAGTCATTACCACCAATCTTACCTATCTGCCTCCCAAAGCCTTGGAAAAGCCTTATTTTGTTGTGGCAGATATGAGTAAATTTATCGCATTGATCATTGATTCCCTGAATCATGATATTACGATAGGATCCGTACTAAACCCCACTGACAAAATCCACACCCTTCTGGATCATCACAGACAGCAGATATCTGTTGAATAAAAAAGACCTGGCTTCGCGCCAGGTCTTTTTATTCAACTAGTGATTCATATATGTTGTCATCGCAGTCTCTTCTGAAAAGTAGTTCATGATTGTACAAATAATCTGTTTCATCAAAATTCACTTCCTTTACAATGATCTATCATCCAGAAATGATACTATCACTCTACGGGACCTTTGTAAAGATATTTTTTTAACAATCTTATAAATTATTGTCATTTTTTCTTTCAATCATTCACTTATTCAATAACACGGACTCTCAGAACATCTTTGACTCTTCTCAGGTCTTCTACAACTTCTGCCGGAACCTCCGAATCGATATCGATCATAGTATATGCGTATTCTCCCTTGCTTTTATTCGAGAGATCCGCGATATTCATATTATCTTCTGCAAGTATCTTTGTAAACTGTCCAAGCATATTCGGTATGTTATGATGGAGCAAAACAATTCTTGTATTCTCTCCTCTGCAGCCCATATCGCAATCCGGATAGTTGACCGAATTTTTAATATTGCCATTTTCCAGATAATTCCGCAGCTCTCTTACCGCCATTTTTGCACAGTTATCTTCCGATTCTTCCGTCGACGCGCCAAGGTGCGGGATTACAATGGCTCCTTTTACTCCGGCAATCACCGACGTGGGAAAATCTGTCACATAATGTTTGAGTTTTCCGGTTACCAGTGCATCAATCACCGCTTCTTCATCCACCAGAACATCTCTTGCAAAATTAAGAAGTACGGCGCCCTTTTTCATCAGGCTGATGGCATCTTTATCGATCATGCCTTTCGTATTCTCCAATGCCGGCACATGAATGGTGATATAATCACAATCTTTATACAATTCATCCACCGTTTTTGCATGCCGGATACTCCGGTTCAACCTCCAAGCCGATTCAACGGATACATAGGGATCATACCCGTACACATCCATCCCCAGCGCTACCGCCGCGTTTGCTACCAGTACGCCGATGGCGCCAAGGCCGATAACCCCCAGTTTTTTCCCTTCCAACTCGCATCCGGCAAACGCTTTCTTTGCCTTTTCAGCATCTTTGGCAATATTACCGTCTTCTTCATTCTCCTGGACCCAGTTAATGCCGCCGATGATATCTCTGGACGCAAGAAGCATTCCTGCAATGACCAGTTCTTTCACACCATTGGCATTTGCTCCGGGCGTATTGAATACAACAATACCCTTTTCCGCACATTCCAACAATGGTATATTGTTTACTCCTGCCCCCGCTCTTGCGATTGCCGTCAGACGATCCCCAAACTCCATATCATGCATCCCTGCGCTCCGCACAAGGATTGCGTCTGCATCGTTCACAGAACTGACAGGGGCATAACTATCTGTAAACTCTTCCATTCCAACAGGAGAAATCGGATTCAGGCAATGATATTTATACATAATTACATATTCTCCTCTTCAAACTTTTTCATAAATGCCACCAAAGCTTTCACACCCTCCACTGGCATTGCGTTATAAATACTTGCGCGCATCCCTCCTACGGAGCGATGACCTTTCAGATTTTCAAAGCCGGCTTCTTTTGCTTCTTTGATAAACTTCGCATCCAATTCTTTATCTCCAGTCACAAAAGGCACATTCATCAGAGAACGGTCCTTTGCTTCAACTGTTCCATGGAACATGTTGCTCTGATCAAGGAAATCGTAAAGTATTCCTGCTTTTTCTTCATTACGTTTTTTCATAGCTGTAAGTCCGCCCTGCTTTTTCAGCCATTTGAACACTTTTCCACAAATATAAATGCCGTAAGCCGGTGGCGTATTATAAAGAGAGCCGGCATCTGCATGAATCTTGTAACGGAACATGGTCGGCGTACCTGCCAGAACATCTTCTGTAATCAGATCTTCCCGGATAATAACAATCACGACACCGGCAGGTCCGATATTTTTCTGCACTCCTCCATAAATAACGCCATATTTTGTCACATCTACCGGTTCTGACAGAAAACAGGAGGATACGTCTGCCACTAAGGTCTTCCCTTTTGTATCCGGCAATTGTTTAAATTTAGTCCCATAGATCGTATTGTTTTCACAGATATATACATAGTCTGCGTCATCAGAAACCGGCAGATCGGAACAATCCGGAATATAGGAAAACATTCGATCTTCAGAGGACGCAATGACGTTCGCCTTCCCGTACTTCTGAGCTTCCTGATAAGCTTTTTTTGCCCATTGTCCGGTAATAATATAATCCGCCACCCCATTTTTCATCAGATTCATAGGGATCATGGCAAACTGAGAGGAGGCGCCTCCCTGAAGAAACAGTACTTTATAATTATCCGGAATATTCATCAATTCTCTAAGATCTGCTTCAGCAGTGTCTATGATTTCCTGAAACGCCTTTGAGCGGTGACTCATCTCCATAACGGACATTCCTGTTCCGTTATAGTCCAGCATTTCATCTGCTGCTTCCTGTAAGACTTCCTCCGGCAATACTGCCGGTCCTGCCGAAAAATTGTACACTCTGCTCATCGTTGTTTCCTACCTTTCTATACTTTCCATTATTGCTAATTTTCCAGGTCATTCTCATCAAAAGCTTCGCTGATGGCCGCCCCGGGCGCTACCATAGGCCACACCTTCTCATCACTGTCAATCTGGCAGTCAATCACAACCGGCCCGTTCAAAGTCAGAGCTTTTGCAAACGCGTCTTTAAACTCCTCCTGCGTAGTCGCACGGATACCGGATGCTCCCAACGCTTCTGCAAGTTTTACAAAATCCACGGAATCATTCAGTACGGTTGCTGAATACCGTTCCCCGTAAAACAGAGTCTGCCATTGCCGCACCATACCAAGCACATGATTATTAATGACCACCTGAATGATCGGTATTCCATATCTGGCAGCCGTTGCGATTTCATTCATATTCATGCGGAAACATCCATCACCGGCAATATTGACAACTGTTTTATCCGGTTTCCCTATTTTGGCTCCAAGAGAAGCGCCAAGGCCATAACCCATAGTTCCAAGGCCGCCGGAGGTCAGAAGTGTTCTGGGCTCTGTATATTTATAGTACTGCGCCGCCCACATCTGATGCTGGCCAACTTCAGTCACAATTAACGCGTCTCCTTTTGTCTGACGGTAAATTTCCTCCACCACATAGGGGCCGGTTAAAACAGACGGATGATAACTCAACGGATAACGCGCTTTGTATTCCATGATCTTTTCGATCCATTCTTCATGGTTTTGCTGTTCCAGTACTTCGTTCAGGCGCTGCAGGATTACCTTGATATCTCCCACAACTCCAGCAGAAATCAGCACGTTCTTATTCATTTCCGCTTCGTCAATATCAAACTGAAGGATTTTGGCATTTTTCGCGAATTTCTTAGCATTACCGGTAACACGGTCACTGAACCTCGCCCCGATTACAATTAGAAGATCACACTCGCTGACTCCATAATTAGAAGTTTTTGTTCCATGCATTCCAAGCATTCCTGTATACAGAGGATCCGTACCCGGAAACGCGCCTTTACCCATCAGAGAATCTGTAACAGGCGCGTTCACTTTTTTTACAAAGCTGCGGAGTTCTTCACTCGCGTTCGCCAGAATTGCTCCGCCTCCAATAAAAATATATGGTTTTTTTGACTTTTCAATCATCTTCACTGCATTGGAAAGATCTGCTTCATCAATCTTTTCCGAAGGATATACCGGACTTACATCCTGACGCTTATAATCCGTTTTATTCGCAGTGACATCTTTAGGGATGTCGATCAGAACCGGACCGGGCCTGCCTTTTTTTGCAATGATAAACGCTTTTCTTATTGTATCTGCTAATTTATTAACGTCTTTTACTATATAATTATGCTTTGTGATCGGTTGCGTGATTCCGGTAATATCGATTTCCTGGAAGCTGTCTTTTCCAAGCAGAGATACACCCACGTTGCAGGTGATCGCAACAATGGGAATAGAATCCATATAAGCAGTTGCAATCCCTGTTACCAGATTGGTTGCCCCGGGACCGCTCGTCGCGAGACAGACGCCAACCTTTCCAGTTGCTCTTGCATATCCGTCTGCCGCATGAGCCGCTCCCTGCTCGTGTGATGTCAGTATATGCCGGATCTCGCCGCTATGTTTATATAGTTCATCGTAAACGTTCAGAATCGCTCCGCCAGGATATCCGAATACGGTATCCACGCCCTGTTCTTTCAAACATTCGATTACAATCTGTGCTCCTGTCAATTGCATACCTTTCTCTCTCCTGTTCTATCTGTAACTTAACCGTTCTTTGGCACTTCAAGGATTGCGCCTCTGTTCCCCGATGTTACCATGGCTGCATATCTGGCCAGATAACCAGTCGTAACTTTCGGTTCTCTTGGCTGCCATTTTTCTTTTCTTTTTTTCAACTCTTCGTCTGACACATCCAGTTCCAGTGATAATTCCGGAATATTAATTCTGATGATATCCCCTTCTTCAACTAAAGCAATCGGGCCGCCCACTGCCGCTTCCGGTGATACATGACCGATGGAAGCGCCTCTGGAAGCGCCGCTGAACCGTCCGTCTGTAATAAGCGCAACGGTAGAGCCCAGTCCCATGCCCGCAATCGCTGATGTCGGATTCAACATCTCACGCATGCCCGGACCGCCTTTTGGGCCTTCATAACGGATCACCACAACGTCACCCGCATGGATTCTGCCACCCTTGATTGCATCGATTGCATCCTCCTCGCAGTCAAACACGCGGGCCGGGCCTTCGTGAACCAGCATTTCCTCCACGACGGCCGACCGTTTTACCACACTGCCGTCCGGTGCAAGATTTCCTTTTAACACTGCAAGTCCTCCGGTTTCGGAATAAGGATTATCAATCGGCCGGATGACTTCTGGATCTTTATTGACTGCCCCTGCAATATTTTCACCCACAGTTTTTCCCGTGACAGTCATGCACTCCGTATGGATCAGTCCTTTTTTATTCAATTCCGCCATTACCGCATATACGCCGCCTGCCGCGTTAAGATCTTCCATATAAGTAGGACCTGCCGGTGCCAGATGACAGAGATTCGGTGTCTTTTCACTGATCCCGTTCGCAAAATCAATCTCAAAATCCATGCCCACTTCATGGGCAATCGCAGGAAGATGAAGCATGCTGTTTGTAGAACAGCCAAGCGCCATATCAACAGTCAATGCATTCAAAATCGCGTCCTTTGTCATGATATCCCGTGGCCTGATATTCTTTTCCCATAGTTCCATAACTTTCATACCCGCATGTTTCGCCAGACGGATTCGTGCAGAATAAACAGCCGGTATGGTCCCGTTTCCTCCTAATCCCATGCCAAGTACTTCTGTCAGGCAGTTCATACTGTTAGCTGTGTACATGCCAGAACAGGATCCGCACGTCGGGCAGGTATGGTTCTCAAACTCGCACAATTCTTCATCTGTAATCAACCCCGCAGCATTGGCGCCTACTGCTTCGAACATACTGGAAAGACTGGTCTTCTTACCCTTTACATGTCCTGCGAGCATCGGGCCTCCGCTGACAAATATAGTTGGAACATTGATTCTGGCCGCAGCCATCAAAAGTCCCGGAACATTTTTATCACAGTTCGGAACCATGACCAGCGCGTCAAACTGATGTGCCATCGCCATTGCTTCCGTAGAATCCGCAATCAGGTCTCTGGTTACAAGGGAATACTTCATTCCGATATGTCCCATCGCAATACCGTCACAGACAGCAATCGCCGGAAATACGATCGGCGTTCCGCCTGCCATTGCCACACCCTGTTTCACAGCCTCCACAATCTTATCAAGATTCATATGTCCTGGGACGATCTCGTTATAGGAGCTTACAATTCCTACCAGCGGCCGTTCCATCTCCTCCTTCGTTAATCCAAGCGCATTGAATAAAGAGCGGTGCGGCGCCTGTTGTTTTCCTTTTGTTACTGTATCACTTCTCATAAATATGTTCCTCCTTGGTTTCAAAATTCTAGATATAACTTGAGATCAGGTCTCCCATCTGTGCGGTTCCGACCTGCTGTCTGCCCTCCGACATAATGTCAATTGTACGGTACCCTTCTTTTAATACTTTTTCCACCGCAGCTTCCACTGCATCTGCTTCCGCGTCCAGATCAAAACTGAACCTCAGCATCAGCGCCGCCGAAAGTATGGTTGCAATCGGGTTCGCAATCCCTTTTCCTGCTATATCCGGCGCAGATCCTCCGCTTGGCTCGTACAGACCAAATTTGGTTTCGTTCAGGCTGGCGCTTGCCAACATCCCGATGGAACCGGTCACCATACTGGCTTCATCAGACAGAATGTCACCGAACATATTCTCGGTCAGAATGACATCAAATTGTCCTGGATCTCTGACCAGCTGCATAGCACAATTATCAACCAGCATATGAGAAAGTTCAACTTCCGGATAATCTTTCGCAACTTCATCCACTACTTTTCTCCAAAGCCTCGAGGAATCCAGCACATTCGCTTTATCCACGCTTGTAACTTTTTTTCTGCGTTTCAGCGCAATATCAAATGCCCGTTTTGCAATTCTGCGTATTTCCACCTCATTATATGTAAGAGAGTCATATGCCGTCATAATCCCGTTTTCTTCCACGGTTCTTCGCTCACCAAAATATAGCCCGCCTGTCAATTCCCGCATGATCATCATATCGAATCCGCCTTTGGTAATAGATTCTTTTAACGGACAGGCTCCCTTCAGTTCATCATAAAGTACGGCAGGCCTCAGATTCGCGAACAGATTCAGAGATTTACGAATCTTCAGAAGTCCTGCTTCCGGCCGTTTTGATGGTTCTAACTGGTACCACGGCGATGTCTTTGCATCTCCTCCGATCGATCCCATTAAAACAGCGTCGCAACTTTTCGCTTTCCGGATCGTGTCATCCGTCAGCGGGACACCATGCACATCTATGGACGCTCCTCCCAGAAGCAATTCTGTATACTCGCAGATGTGCCCGTATTTTTCAGCAACTCTATCCAGCACCTTTACCGCCTCTGTCACAATTTCAGGGCCGATGCCGTCTCCTTTAATGATTCCGATATTCAGCTTCATACTCTACATCCTCTCTAAAAAATCTATAACACTTATATTATCTCATTTTTTCATATGTTTCAAGACTTTAATCAATTAAACTGTGAAATCAAAATTCTTCCGACAAAAAAACTGCAGAATCACGTCTATCAGTGATTCTGCAGTTTTTTAATTATCTGAATGAATCCGACGATATTTTTCCGTTTCCAATATCTGATTCGCACGGTCAATCCGCTCTTTCGAAGGCGGATCAATTCCTTCAAGAGGATACTTAAGACCCAGTTCCTTCCATTTAAACACGCCCAGTGTATGATACGGAAGTACTTCTACCCGATCTACATTATCCAATGTATCTATAAAATCACGGAGCCGCATGAGATATTCGTCTTTATCACTGTACTCCGGGACCAATACATGACGGATCCATACGGGTTTCTGAATTTTTGACAGATATTTTGCCATTTCCAGGATATTCCGATTCGTACAACCGGTCAGAATCTTGTGTTCCTCTTCATCAATTTGCTTGATATCAAGCATGATCAAATCCGTATACTCCATCAGTTTTTGAAATTTCCCCCAAAAAGGCTCTTCATACGTAAATGGATTCCCGCTGGTATCAAGAACCGTATGAATCCCGTTTTCCTTCGCTTTCTGAAATAATTCCAACAGAAAATCGATCTGGAGAAGAGGCTCGCCTCCGCTCACGGTAATTCCGCCCTTGTTTCCCCAGTAAGAACGATATCTCAATGATTTTTCTATTACTTCATCTGCAGTGTACATGGTGCCTGACTGCAGTTTCCAGGTGTCCGGATTGTGGCAGAAACGGCATCGCATTGCGCAGCCGGAAAGAAAAACCACAAACCGAACGCCCGGTCCGTCTACGGATCCAAAACTCTCAAGAGAATGTATATATCCCTTTGTCATGAATCATGCTCCTTTTTGCCCGAATAATTATTTTACATACGATCGTGGCAGGTTCTTGCAATTACATCCATCTGCTGCTCACGCGTCAGATCGATAAATTTAACCGCATATCCAGAGACACGGATTGTGAAATTGGCATATTCCGGCTTTTCCGGATGTTCCATTGCATCGATCAGCTTTTCCGTTCCGAATACATTCACGTTCAGATGATGCGCGCCCCGGTCAAAGTATCCGTCCATAATATGAACCAGATTCTCACTTCTTTCAGCATCGTCATGCCCCAGGGCACCAGGGCTGATGGTCTGTGTATTGGAGATTCCATCCAGAGCCAGCTCATAGGGCAGCTTTGCAACCGAATTCAGGGATGCAAGCAGTCCGTTCTTTTCAGCTCCGTAAGATGGATTTGCTCCCGGCGCCAGAGGCTCTCCGCCCTTTCTTCCATCCGGAAGAGATCCGGTGGCTTTTCCATATACTACGTTTGACGTGATAGTCAGAATCGATGTGGTCGGCTCGGAATCGCGGTAGGTGTGACACTTATTTAATTTATGCATAAATGTTTTCAACAGCCAGATTGCAATATCGTCCGCACGGTCATCATCATTTCCATACCGTGGGAAATCTCCCTCGATCTCAAAATCAACCGCAATGCCGTCTTCATCACGGACTGGCTTCACCTTTGCATATTTAATCGCGCTGAGCGAGTCGATCACATGAGAAAAGCCTGCGATACCTGTAGCAAAAGTACGCCTTACATCTGTGTCAATCAGAGCCATTTCCGCTGCTTCATAGTAATACTTATCATGCATATAATGAATCATATTCAGAGTATCTACATAGAGCTTACTGAGCCATTCCATCATATCGTCATACCGCTCCATCACCTCATCATAATCCAGATATTCGGATGTAATTGGTCTGTAAGCCGGCCCCACCTGTACTTTACTCTTTTCATCAACACCGCCGTTGATTGCGTACAGCAGACACTTGGCCAGATTTGCACGCGCACCGAAAAACTGGATCTCTTTGCCCGTCTGTGTTGCAGATACGCAGCAGCAGATCGAATAATCATCTCCCCAGACCGGACGCATAACATCATCATTTTCATACTGAACAGAACTGCTCTGTACAGATACCATAGCCGCATACTTTTTAAAACTTTCCGGCAGCCTGGACGAATAGAGAACCGTAAGATTCGGTTCCGGAGCTGGCCCCATGTTTTCGAGTGTGTGAAGGAAACGATAGTCATTCTTTGTTACCATGGAACGCCCGTCCTGTCCCAAACCTGCCATTTCCAGAGTTGCCCATACCGGGTCACCGGAAAACAGCTCGTTATAAGACGGGATTCTTGCAAATTTAACCATCCGGAACTTCATAACCAGATGATCGATCAGCTCCTGCGCGTCCTTCTCTGTAATTCTTCCAGCATTAAGGTCTCTTTCAATATAAATATCCAGGAATGTTGAAATACGTCCCACACTCATAGCCGCGCCATTCTGAGTTTTAATTGCAGCCAGATAACCAAAGTAAAGCCACTGGACAGCCTCTCTGGCATCATTTGCCGGACGGGATATATCGAAGCCGTATATTGCTGCCATTTCTTTCATTTCGTTCAGCGCACGGATCTGATCCGCAATCTCTTCTCGGAGACGGAAGTCCGTACCTTTCATTCCGTGTCTTGCATAACGTTCAAAATCATATTGTTTTTTCATGATCAGAAAATCGATCCCGTATAATGCGACACGACGGTAATCGCCAACGATACGTCCTCGTCCGTAAGTATCCGGAAGTCCGGTGATAATCTTATTATGACGTGCCTTTTTCATCTCAGGTGTGTAGATATCGAATACTCCCTGATTATGTGTCTTGTGGTATTTTGTAAATATCTCATGGAGTTTTTCACTTGGCTGATAACCATAAGTTGTACAAGCCTGTTCCGCCATCTTAATACCGCCATAGGGCATAAACGCTCTTTTTAGAGGTTTGTCTGTCTGAAGACCCACAACCTTTTCCAGATCCTTTAATTCCTCACTGATATATCCCGGGCCATAAGACGTCAGGCCGGAAACAACCTCCGTTTCCATGTCCAGGACACCGCCTTTTGCACGTTCTTCCTTTTGCAGTTCCTGCAGTTTCCCCCATAATTGGTTTGTTGCGTCTGTCGGATCCTCCAGAAAGGAGGCGTCTCCCTCATAAGGTGTATAGTTGTCCTGAATAAAACTACGTACATCAACAGAATTTCTCCAGTTTTCACCCTGAAATCCTGCCCATTGTTCAAAATGTGCCATTATAATTTCCCCTTTCGTACAGGTAAATTTCTTTTACCCGGAAAGTATATCATCGGATTCTTAAAATATCAAGGCAGATTATGATAATAATTATCACAATCTGCCTTGTACTTGATTTTGTGCAATTATTTAATCCAGATGCCAGATATCGTGGTTATAATCCGCAATCGTGCGGTCTGATGAAAAATACCCTGCCTTTGCAATATTGACCAGCATCTTTTTGCTCCAGGCCATTCTGTCCTCATAATCTGCATACGCTTTTTCCTTCGCCGCAATATATGCCTTCAGATCAAGCAATGTCATAAACCAGTCTTTATAAATCAACTCCGCATGAATCTGCAGAAGATGGTAGGGATCGCCGATCTTCATCATTTCCGGACTGATAATAAAATTAACCAGCATACGGATCTGCTCATCGTTAATATAATACTCGGACGCCCGGTAATCATGATTCTCATAATGAGCAATGACCTGTTCACTGGATTCTCCAAATATATATATATTATCATCTCCTACCAGCTCATGTATCTCTACGTTCGCGCCATCCTCTGTTCCCAATGTAACCGCTCCATTCAACATGAATTTCATATTGCCGGTACCGGACGCTTCCTTGGACGCAAGAGAAATCTGTTCTGAAATATCACAGGCCGGGATCAGATGTTCTGCCATTGTTACATTATAATTTTCCACCATAACAACGTTCAGATACGGAGCCACCTCCGGATCTGATGTAACCAGTTCCTGAAGACAGAGAATCAAATGGATAATATCTTTGGCAATCCGATATGCAGGAGCCGCTTTGGCTCCGAATATTATAGTGATCGGAGTTTTCGGCTTCTTCCCGTTCTTAATCTCCAGATATTTATAAATGACATACAGCGCATTCATCTGCTGTCTTTTATACTCATGCAGACGTTTAATCTGAATATCGAAAATCGAATCCGGGTTCAAGACCAACCCTTGGGTCTCCTTCAAGTATCTGGAAAGATCCGTTTTTTTCTGTCGTTTTACCTCCAGAAGCGCTTTCAGAGCACCATCATTATCTGCATATTCCAGCAATCTTTCCAATACAGCCGCATCTTTCTTAAACCCTTCTCCAACAAGGCCGGCAATCCATTCTGTCAGTTCTTTGTTACAGTGAAGCAGCCATCTGCGGAATGTAATGCCGTTCGTTTTGTTATTGAACTTTTCCGGATAGATATCATAAAATGATTTCAATTCCGAGCTCTTCAATATCTCCGTATGCAGCGCAGCAACCCCATTCACACTATATCCATAATGAATATCCATGTGTGCCATATGCACACGCTGTTGCTCATCTATTATCGCAGTCTTCGGATCCTGGAATCTCCCCTTTACGCGCAGATCCAGCTCTTTTATAATGGGAACAATCTGAGGCGCCACCTGCTCCAGGTCTACAAGAGGCCATTTCTCCAGAGCTTCCGCCAGAATCGTGTGATTCGTATAGGCGCAAGTCTTGCTGACAATTTCTACTGCTTCATTAAAATCAATCTGTTTTTGTACAAGCAACCGGATTAGCTCCGGAATAATCATAGACGGATGGGTATCATTGATCTGGACAGCCACATGCTCATGCAGCTTTCTCAACTCATATCCTTTTTCTTCACATTCCTTCAGTATAAACTGAGCTCCATTCGACACCATAAAATACTGTTGGTAAATTCTCAGGAGATTACCTGCTCTATCACTGTCGTCCGGATATAGGAACAACGTCAGATTACGGCTGATATCGTGCTTATCGAAAGAAATACCATCGCCTATTATGGACTCATCAACACTCTCTACATCAAACAGGTGAAGCTTGTTTTTGCCGTTGTTATATCCGCACACATCGATATCATACAACTTTGATCTCAACGTAAAATCTTTAAAAGGCACTTCAAAACCAATACCGGTATCCGTCAGCCAGCCTTCTTTTTCTATCCATGGATTCGGCACTTCTTTTTGTTTATGGTTTTCAAATACCTGCCGGAACAATCCCATATGATAATTCAGGCCGATACCGTCTCCGCACAGACCCAAAGTGGCGATAGAATCAAGAAAACAAGCAGCCAATCTTCCCAGTCCGCCGTTTCCAAGAGACGGCTCCGGCTCCGCTTCTTCCACCTGTGCCAGACATTTGTGATTTTTTTTCAAAATTTCATTTACTTCATCATAGATTCCCAGATTAATCAGATTATTAGACAATAATTTCCCAACCAAAAACTCTGCTGATACATAATAAACCTTTTTATCTCCTGAAATCTTCGGTGTTTCCTGCAATCTCTCCTTGACCAGAAGCAGCAGCGTCTCATATAATTCTCTGTTACCGGCACTTTCAATATCTTTCCCATACCGGTCTTGCAAAATCGTTTTTATTTTATTTTCAAGCATCCTCATTCTCTCCTTTCCATTTACAAACCGCCGGAAAATACATTGGCACATTCCGGGATTCCAAACAGACATCAACATTTCACCCTGCCTATTGCAAAAAAGATGCCGCAATCACGCAGCACCTTCTTCTCTTACGTATGTTTTATTCAGCAGAAGCTTTTTCAATCTGAGCAATCGCTGCCTTTTGCATCGGAATCCGGCAGTTTCTGTTGCTGCCAAACTCCACAATTACATCTTCATCGCTGATATCAATAATCACTCCATAAAAACCGCTGGTCGTCAATACGGTATCTCCCACTTCCATATCTGCAATCATTGCCTGAACTCTTTTCTGTTCTTTCTTCTGCGGTCTGATGAAGATAAACCAAAATCCGCCGAAAATAACGGCATATACTACAATAATTAATGCCCAGCTTGCGCTTGAGCCCTGTGATGCCAATGCGTACATAATTAATTCCTCCTACATAAAACATAAAAACGCTATTGCTATCATACACAATTCCGCGAAATACATCAAGTGATTTCATAGAATTCACAGAATTTTTATCACTTTCCATTCATCATTCCATCTATCTTACGCTGTTTATATTCTTGGAAGCGTCCGGCTTCAATCGCACTTCGTATCTCACTCATCATTGTATTATAGAAATATAAGTTATGAAGCACGCAAAGACGCATACCCAGCATTTCTTTAGCCTTCAGAAGGTGACGGATATATGCTCTGGAGTAGGACCGGCAGGCAGGACATTGACATCCTTCTTCAATTGGTCTTTCATCCAGTTCATATCTGGCGTTAAATAGATTGCGTTTCCCTTGATTGGTATATACATGCCCATGTCTTCCGTTTCTGCTGGGATATACACAGTCAAAGAAATCCACCCCGCGCTCCACCGCTTCAAGAATATTTACCGGCGTCCCGACACCCATGAGATAGGTTGGTTTATTCTCCGGGAGATTTGGAACTACAACATCCAGAATTCGGTACATGTCTTCATGGGATTCTCCAACCGCCAGACCTCCGATTGCATAACCATCCAGATTAAGCGCTGCAATTTCTCTGGCATGACGGATCCGGATATCTTCATATATTCCTCCCTGATTAATTCCAAAAAGCAGCTGCTGTTTATTGATGGTATCCGGCAGACTGTTCAGGCGCGCCATCTCTGTCTTACATCTATGCAGCCATCTGGTGGTTCTGTCTACCGATTTTTCGATATATTCCTTGTCCGCCACGCTGGAAGGACATTCGTCAAATGCCATAGCGATCGTGGAAGCCAGATTTGACTGTATCTGCATGCTCTCTTCTGGTCCCATGAAAATCTTTCTTCCATCTATATGCGACTGAAAATAAACGCCCTCCTCTTTGATCCGGCGCAGTCCCGCAAGAGAAAACACCTGGAATCCACCTGAATCCGTAAGGATCGGCTTATCCCAAACCATGAATTTATGAAGCCCCCCCAGTTTCTTTACAATTTCGTCTCCGGGCCGGACATGAAGATGATAAGTATTAGACAACTGCACCTGTGTCCCAATGGTCTGCAGATCATCTGTCGACACAGCTCCTTTTATCGCCGCAGCTGTTCCCACATTCATAAATACCGGGGTTTCTATAACTCCGTGCACCGTGTGTAATCTTCCCCGCTTGGCAAGTCCGTCTTTTTTTAATAATTCATACATGGCTGTCCTCTTCTCATACGATTTTAAAAATGACACACGACAGGCGTGCCCGCGCTGATCAGATTATACAACTGCCCCGCCGCATTGTATGGCATATTGACGCACCCGTGCGAACCATGAGACAGATAACGGGATCCCCCAAAGGAAGACTGCCATGTGGCATCATGAAATCCGATTCCTCCATTGAATGGCATCCAATATTTGACAGGTGTCTCATATTCATAAGTTCCGTCCGGCTGTTTGGTTCCACGAAGAACTTTATCCGTCTGCTTATATGCCAGGGAATAGACGCCCTGTGGCGTAGCGTTGCCTTTATTCGGGTTTCCGGTTACGACATCAGTCTGTAATACCACCTGCCCGTTCTGAACATAGTACATTCTTTGATTCGTCAGATCTACTTCCGCATAAGTGCTGCCAAAATCATTTCCGTCGTGGCTGGCGGCACGGCTGGAATAATTCGGTTCTCTGGTCACAGTCTCGGCATTCTGGATATTCGCCGTCAATGCATTGTATTCTGCTTCCTGATCGATTTTCCATCCATAGCTTCCGCCCTCGACCGTTGCGGTATTTCCGGTTGCGGTCGTTATGGTCCTTGTTCTTCCTTTTGTATCGTATTTATCAGCCAATGCCTGAATGTACGCTTTGACAGCTTCCTGATCAAAAGTAACATTCATGTCTGCGTCTACTTTCACCCATTGAGAAATCACAGATGCATCTACCACCTCCGTATGGGGGTTAAAGTCATAAGTTACGTTAGCGCCGAGATAACTGTTCATTGCCTCCGCTGCCGCGCTGACTTCCGGTGATTCTTTTGTAAATCTTGGCTGAATATAGCATTTTTCTTCTGTAAGATCCAGCGTTTCACGGAACCCATTAATAGATGCTGTAATCTTTTCATTAAATACTTCCGTATCAATCTGTGTTCCGACCACTTCATCTACAACCACAAACTTGTCTGTCTGGAATTCCGGATGCGCATCAACCGAGGCCGTCTGATTTTCCGGAACCAGACATTGCAGTGCGGCAATCACACTGTTCAGTTTGTCTTCATCATATTTGACGCCGATTTGAGCCTCAATATCCGGATAATCCCACAGGCTTGTAATCCATAACAAATTATTCTGTTCTTTTACCAGATTATCCACTTCATCTCCAGGCACATATTCCAGGTCAATCTCGCTCCCGCTTATCTTCTCAGTCCCGCCGTCAGATTCCTCCAGCGTAAGCACATAATTCTCAACCTCTTTTTCCATAAAGCTTTCCACCTGGCTGACATTCTTCATCGTAAAATCTGTACCGTTAATTTTGGTATTAAACATAAAATGGCTGTTAAAATATATAGCAAAACCGGCATATACCAATATCAGTACTCCAAGAATGCTCCCCAGAATAATGCCGGCGATTTTCCTTCTTTTTCTGCGTTTTTCCCGCTTTTCTTCTTCGCTCTGCGAACTCTCTTCTTCCAGTTCGTCATCATCAAAAAGATCTTCTTCCGGTTCGTCATCTTCTTCCGGCACATCCCCTTCCATATGACCGTCTTTTTCGTCTGAACTCATTTCATCTTCCGGATCTTCAACCGGCATTTCTTCAGAAACCGGATCAAGATCTTCGGCATCGGAATCCGCGTCATCAAATTCAAACGCATCCTTATCATTCAGATCATCAAATATTTCTTTCATCGTCTCTTCAATGATCTCATCCGCTCTCTTTTCTGTATCACTCATTTAAAAACTCCTTTTATATTGAAACAAAGCTATTTTATTACATACGCTCCTATTATAATATGCACTATATAAAAAGTACAGTAGAAAATCATAAAAACTGATGAAGATTTTCGGATTTCATTGCAGAATCGTTTGGAATTCGTTATAATAAACCCTATCTATCATTCACTATTTATTAAGACACAAAAGGAGCAGCTATTATGTCAGGATCTACATATGGAACGATTTTCAGGATCAGTACCTGGGGGGAATCCCACGGCCGGGGACTCGGCGTTGTTATCGATGGTTGTCCGGCCGGACTTCCTCTTTCGACGGATGATATCCAACGTTTCCTGGACCGCCGCAGACCAGGCCAAAGCAGATACGCCACCCGGCGCAGCGAGGCGGATCAGGCCGAAATTTTGTCCGGTGTTTTCGAAGGATATACCACCGGTACTCCTATCTCTGTTCTGGTACAGAATCAGGATCAACGCTCCAGGGACTACGGTAATATCAAAGAATGCTACCGCCCAGGACATGCCGATTATACCTTTGATACCAAATATGGTTTCCGGGATTACCGGGGCGGAGGCCGTTCTTCCGGACGCGAAACAATCGGACGTACAGCCGGCGGCGCTGTCGCATGCAAGTTCCTGGAAAGTCTTGGCATACAATTCCATACCTATACACGTTCCATCGGCGATATCTACATTCCAGAAAGCGACATTTGTTTCGATCACATTCTTCAGAACTCTCTTTACATGCCAAACAACCATTACGCTCAGAAAGCGATGGATTTCCTGGAGGATTGTATAAAGAATAAGGATTCCGCCGGAGGTATTCTCGAATGTGTCATCGATGGTATTCCTGCGGGGATCGGTGAACCGGTATTCGAAAAACTGGACGCTTCTCTCGCAAAAGCATTCATGTCCATCGGCGCAGTAAAAGGTGTTGAAATTGGCGACGGTTTTGCTGCCGCATCCTCTACTGGCAGTCAAAACAACGACAGCCTTATCTCCCGGGAAGGACAGATTCAAAAAGGAAGCAACCACGCCGGAGGTATTCTTGGAGGGATCAGCGACGGCAGCCGCATTACCATACGCGCAGCCGTAAAGCCAACCCCTTCCATCGCACAGGAACAGCATACCATAACAAAAAGCCTTGAGAATACCTCTCTTGTAATCGCGGGTCGTCATGATCCTGTGATCGTGCCAAGAGCTGTCGTTGTCGCAGAAGCTATGGCCGCGCTTACAATTGCAGATCTTCTTCTGATCAACATGTCCTCCCGCCTGGACCGTATCATCGATTTCTATAACAATTAAAAAACGGGATGTTCCATTTCCTCCCAGAAACAGAACACCCCGTTCTTCTTTCACATGTCCGGCAAATATTCTCAGATTCGGAAACAACCGCCTCCGATAAACTCCCTTAATAAAGAATTAGTCGGAACGTGTTCACTTCCAATTCCCACAAAATAATCCAAAAATTTAAGCAGCCTTTTTGCTTCCATATATTCGGGCGTATCTCTGCCAATTCCAAACAATCTTGCTTCTACATATGGCTTTAGCACTGCCAGCTCATAGATTAATGCAGAATTAAACATCACATCCGCTTCTTCCTGAAACGGAAATATATTTTTCTCCTCTCCCGCCCTGACAGAAGGCCACATACGAATCGTCTCAGCTGCAGAAGTTCCCCTTGTCAGAGAATCTCTGACGATTCTGCGCAGCAGTCTTCCATCTGTAGTCGGGATTCGATTATGTTCATCCACATTCAGCTGTGTCAAAGCGCTAATGTATATCTTGAATTTATTCTGATCCGGCAGCTTCTCCGTCAATTTCGGATTCAGGCAATGGATTCCTTCAATCACAAGCACATCGTTGGGCCCCATTTTTTTCGGAGTATTTCCATATTCCTTCCGTCCCGCTATAAAATTAAACCTTGGCAGATCCACTTCTTTTCCATCCATAAGATCCTGCATCAAACGGCTAAACAATTCAATATCTACTGCCTCAAGACATTCAAAATCATAATTTCCATTCTTATCTTTCGGATTATTTTCACGGTCTACAAAAAAGTTATCCACTGCGATGGGGTGCGGCACCAGACCGTTTACTCTCAGCTGCACCGAAAGCCGGTGTGAAAATGTTGTCTTACCGGAAGAAGATGGCCCGGCAGCCAGTATGAATTTGATCTCGGGTCTTGACGCGATGATCCCTGCAATCTCCGCAATCTTTTTTTCCTGTAGCGCTTCCTGCACCAGCACGACATCTCCTACATTTCCTCCGGTTATCTTGTCATTCAGATCCCCCACCGTTTCTATGCCCTGCATATCTCCCCAGGCTGTCGATTCCTTCAGAACTTGGAACAACTTATTCTGAGGGCAAAAAGGAGGAACTGTTTTGGGATCCGACCGTTCCGGCATCTGTATCACAAACCCTTCATCATACAGATAGAGTTTAAAATACTTCAGGTACCTGGCACTTGGAACCATATATCCGTAATAATAGTCCTCAAATTCATTCATACTGTAGATGTTTACTTTCGACACTCTCCGGTAGTTAAACAACTTTTCTTTGTCATACATACCATGCTGATGAAACAAAGCGATCGCATGATCCGTATGAACCGAACGTTTGCGGATCGGCAGATCCATAGATATCATTTCATACATTCTACCCGTAATCCTGTCCAGGAAATCCTGCGACACTTTCACGGAACCGGCTACAGTACAATAATATCCTTTGCTGACAGAATAATGAATTCTTACCTTCTCCACCCCTTCATGCCCGGCAACATCGTATATTGCTTTTACAAGCATAAGACTCATACTTCTTTTATAGGTTTTGTGTCCGGCAGAACCAGCAGTCGTTTCAAACTCAAGAATACAATCTTTGTCAACTGTCTTTGTCAATTCCTGCAATTTCCCGTTCACAAATACAAGTACGATATCGTCCGGATATCCATCCTGATACTCCTTTGCAATTTCCTGATAAGAAGTTCCTTCCGGATATCTTCGTATCTCATCCCCGATCTGCACATTATATGTTATCCCGTCCATGCAATCACCTCATTCATAGATTTTCGTCATATGGTCTGGAACGGAGAATGCGGCGGCGCTGTAATAACAGTAACTTCTGGAAGTGCCTGCGCAAAATATCTGCGCATATCATCCACAAATATCTGCTCCAGCCCATAATGTCCCGCATCGATAATACACAGTCCCATATCCACCGCATCAATTCCTTCGTGATGTCCGATATCACCGGTAATCAGAACGTCTGCATGTTTTTCCAACGCTGGCCGGATCATACTTTTCCCCGAACCGGGTGATATCGCGGCACGTTCAACCACAGTATTTCCATCTCCATACATCCGCACGCTATCCAGATGAAACATGTCTTTGACAACCGTGCATAGTTCTGATAAAGACATCCGTTTCTCCAAGAAGCCCGCTTTTCCGATCCCCATTGGTTCTTCGCCCTCGCAGGTCACGTCCAGAACTTCTGCATACTCAAGCCTCAGGAACTCTGCAGATAAGTCCGCCATACCCGCCACATCGTAATTGGTATGCATGGCATAACAAGAAATATCATTTCGGATCAATTCTATAAGCTTTCTTCCGACAAGATCCTCCTGAGTCACCCTTTTTATTGCCGAAAACAGCAGCGGATGATGGGTAACCAAAAGATCCGCTTTCTGCCTGACGGCATCACAGATCACGGCGTCCGTGGCATCCAATGCTATGTATATGCGCTGCACCTCCTTCTGATACCCTCCGGTCAAAAGTCCTACATTGTCCCATTCCAAAGCACAGGATGGCGGATACCTCTTTTCAATAATTTCAATAACATTCCTGCACAACATCTGCTATCTCCTCCATGTCCGACTATAGTCCGTCAATTTTTTTTAATGCTTCCATTACATAAGCCAGCTGCTCTTTTATCTCAGCTTCACGCTGCCGCGCGCTGGGACTGTCTTCCTTCCCTGCCAGCTGTGCCAATATACTTTCTTTAATATATTTTTCACGCAAAAGATATTTGCGCAGTACCGGATGTTTCATTTCCAGCAGGCGTTTTCCATACAGATAATCAATAGCGCTGTAGTCTTCTCTTCCACCGTGAACCGCCCGCATCACCGGATAATATTTCCCATATTCTTCGACCATATCTTCTTTTTCGATTTGATACCCATTTTGATTCAGATAGATCCGAACCTTTTCAATCTCTGACTGTGGTTGAAGGATCAGTGCCCTCATCCGGTCTGTAACAGGCTTTCCCTTCTGCAGAATCCGGATGATCAGTCCGCCGCCCATACCGGCCGCAATCATCGTATCTGCCTCTCCCGGCTCAATCTGTTCAAGACCGTCTGACAAACGAGTGGTTATTCGGTCTTTCACTCCATAACCTACAATATGCATCCTGGCACGCTCTAACGGTCCCCGGTTGATATCTGCGGCAATCACTCTTGACGCAATATTCTGCTTTACAAGATAAATCGGAATATAGCCATGATCAGTTCCAATGTCCGCAACAGAGGCGCCCTCTGTCACAAGACCAGCAACTGCATGCAGTCTTTTTGATAGTTCCATAGGCGCCTCTTTCTTAATCCAGATAATCTCTTAATTTTCTGCTGCGGCTTGGATGACGCAGCTTCCGAAGCGCTTTCGCTTCAATCTGACGGATTCGCTCTCTTGTTACATCAAATTCTTTTCCCACTTCCTCCAGCGTTCTGGCTCTTCCGTCGTTCATACCAAAACGGAGTCTTAGAACTTTCTGTTCCCGTTCTGTCAAAGTATCCAGAACCTCATCCAGCTGTTCCTTTAAAAGCGTTTGTGCCGCAGCCTCGGCCGGTACCGGGACATTATCATCCTGGATAAAATCCCCCAGATGACTGTCCTCTTCTTCTCCGATCGGGGTTTCCAAAGATACCGGTTCCTGCGAAATCTTCAGGATTTCACGGACACGCTCTACCGGCATGTCCAACTGCGCGGCGATCTCCTCCGGCGTGGGTTCACGCCCCAGCTCCTGCAGCAGTTGTCTGGAAACACGGATCAGTTTATTGATCGTCTCAACCATATGAACAGGTATCCGAATCGTTCTTGCCTGATCGGCAATCGCTCTTGTAATCGCCTGACGTATCCACCATGTAGCATAAGTACTGAACTTGAAGCCTTTATGATAATCAAACTTTTCCACCGCTTTAATTAATCCCAGATTTCCTTCCTGAATCAGATCCAGGAACAGCATTCCACGACCCACATATCGTTTGGCTATGCTGACCACAAGCCGAAGGTTCGCTTCTGCCAGACGTTTTTTGGCCTCTTCATCGCCGTCTGCCATCCGTTTCGCAAGCTCTACTTCCTCATCCGCGCTCAGAAGAGGAACTTTTCCAATCTCTTTCAGATACATGCGCACAGGATCCTCGATACTGATTCCATCCGGAACAGACAGATCAATTTTTTCCATATCCACTTCATCTTCTTCAGAGATTACAATGTCTACATCGTCCAGATCTTCGTCGTCTCCGCTGATTCTCAGGACATCGATATTATTGGACTCCAGATATTCGAATACTTTCTCCATCTGTTCAGCTTCAAGTTCCATGTCGGAGAAGAAATCATTGATTTCCTGAATCTCAAGAATACTTTTCTTTTTCTTTCCTAGTGCAACCAGATCTTTCAATTTCTCCGAAAATTTCATTATGTTTTCTTCCATGTAGTGTCCATCCTCTCATTGCTTGATTATATTTTATCCCTAATTAATGGAAATATGCAGTTCATGAAGTTTCTGCAATTCTCTTTTTGTTTCCATCAGACGTTGAAGTCCCGCCATATCTGTAGGATCCAGCATGCGGGCCGCCTCGTCGATACTGTGGGTCTTTACGCGTATAACCGTTTCTTTCAACGCCTTTTCTTCCTCTCTCAGAGACGTCAGTTCCTTAATTCTTGTATGAAACAACCCGGCCACTTCCCGATGCTCTTCTTCATCCGTAAAAGCGTTCATAATTCTTGCTGGCTGAATCTCTCCTTCTTTGCGCTGCTGATACAGAAGTCCGGCCACTTCCCGGTAGATTCCGTCTGTAAAATCTTCCGGAGAAATATACTTTTCAATCTGTCCGAACACCTTGTCGCTGGAAACCATCCACGTCAACAATATTTTCTGGGATTGCAGGATTCCATCTTCTTTCTCCCGTCTGCGCAATGACTTCGGTTTTTCAATCGGTTTCGCAAGTCCGTTCTGCACCGCAACTTTTCCCACCAGCCTGCGCAGCTCCTCATATCCCACATGATACGCTTCTGCAACCGCCTCAATATAATTGTTCCGTTCAATCTCCTCTTCAAACAGGGTCAGCCGACGCGCGGCTTCTCTCATAAACCCGGTTCTTCCTTCCGGCGATTTCATATCATACTCTTGTTCCAGCACTTGAAGGCTGAACATAAACCCGTTTCCGGCCTTCTGGATTCTCTCTTCAAATGCATCCGCGCCAAGATTTTTTATGAATTCATCTGGATCTTTATACGGTTCCATACGAATCACTTTAGCCTGAATTCCTGCCTCTTTTAAAATAGGGATCGCACGCAGCGCAGCTTTCGTACCTGCTTCATCGCTATCATATGTCAGGTAAACCTCCTGCACATATCTTCGGATCAGCGAAGCATGTCCGGAAGTCAGCGCGGTACCCAGAGAGGCTACTGCGTTTGTATATCCGGACTGATGGAGTGAGATCACATCCATATAGCCTTCGCACAGGAGAAAATAGTTTTTCCTTGAGCTTCTGGCCCGGTTTAATCCGTACAAATTCCGGCTTTTATCAAATATCATCGTTTCCGGGGAATTCAAATACTTTGGCTTTCCCTCCCCCATTACTCTGCCTCCGAAACCAATCACACGGTTGTTTGCGTCCATGATCGGAAACATCACACGGTTCCAAAATTTATCATATGGTCCCCTTTTTTCATCCACCGTAATTAATCCGCTTTTCACAAGTGTCTCATCGTTATATCCTCTAGTCTTCAAAAACCGATACAGACTATCGCTGTACTTATTCGAATATCCCAGGCCAAACGCCTTGATCGTGTCATCGCTCAGTTTTCTGTCTTTCAGGTAGGACAGAGCCGCATTGCCTTGGGGACTTTTCAGTTGAACATAATAATACTGCGCGGCCGTCTTCTGAATCTCCAGCAAAACAGCTTTCAGATCCGCTCGTCTGCGTTCTTCATCCGAATACTCCCTCTCCGGCAGATCAATCCCAGCCCGGTCAGCAAGATATCTCAGCGCCTCAACAAAAGAATAATTTTCATATTCCATCAAAAAAGTAAATACATTTCCGCCGGCGCCGCATCCGAAGCAGTAATACATCTGTTTCTCCCTGCTGACAGAAAACGACGGAGACCGCTCATTGTGAAATGGACATAAGCCAAAATAGGAACTTCCCTTTTTCTGCAGTTTGACATAAGCAGATATTACATCGACAATATCATTCCTCGATCTGACTTCTTCAATTATCTCGTCGCTATAATACATTTTACATACTCTTTTCTATCCTTATAAAAGGTTCCTTTTTATAATATTCGACAAAAGTACCGGATTTCCTTTAATAATTCCAGGATTCAGGAATAAAATATTCTTCAAATTTTTTTACGGCATATGTATCCGTCATACCTGCAATATAATCGCATACGATCTGTTCTTTCAAAACGCCTTCGTCCAACATGCACAGAAACTGATCCGGAAGTTTTTCAATATGATGAATATAGTACTCGTAAAGATTTTTGATCATATGTATTGCTTTCTCCTCTTCTCCTTTTGCGACCGGATTCAGATAGACATGTTCAAACATAAATTTACGTAGTCCCATAGTCGCCTGCTCCACATCCAAAGACATAGAAATATCGGGACGATCCATGCTATGGATGATCACATCATGGATCATAGTGTCCAGCCTTATCTTGGATGTCTCCCCCAGCACTTTGCGGAACTTCTCAGGAATATCTGTCTCTTTCAGAATTCCGCCTCTTACAGCATCATCAATATCATGATTAATATATGCGATCTTATCAGAAAGCCGGACAATCTGTCCCTCCAGAGTATGGGGTTTCCCGCTGGACTTGTGATTAAGGATACCATCCCTGACTTCCCATGTAAGATTCAGGCCTTCTCCTTGTTTTTCCAGTCTTTCCACCACCCTGACACTCTGTTCATTGTGCCGGAAACCCAGCGGGCACACCTGATCCAGCGCCCGCTCCCCGGCATGTCCGAAGGGAGTATGCCCAAGGTCATGTCCCAGTGCAATTGCCTCTGTCAGATCTTCATTCAGTCTCAGCGCCTTTGCGAGAGTCCGGGCATTCTGAGACACCTCCAGAGTATGTGTCATACGGGTACGGTAATGATCTCCTTTGGGCAGCAAAAACACCTGCGTTTTCTGTTTCAGCCTCCGGAAAGATTTGCAATGGAGGATCCGGTCCCTGTCTCTTTGAAACACAGGACGTATATCACATTCCTGCTCCGGGCGTTCCCGCCCCGCCGATTTGCTGCTCAGGCAGGCATAAGGGCTCAAATATGAGGTTTCCCGTATTTCAAGCTGTTCTCTGATTGTCATCTGCTTATTCACCTACTTCTTCATTTGCTCCAATTTTTCTTCAATTGCCCGGATCACCGTTTCCAGGACTTTGATTCTTGCATAATATTTACAATTTCCTTCCACTACCACCCACGGAGCATACGGGGATGATGTGCGGATCAGCATTTCATTGACAGCTTCTTCATATTGATCCCATTTTTCACGGTTTCTCCAGTCCTCATCTGTGATTTTCCACTGTTTTTCCGGATTATCCTGCCTTGCCTTAAATCTTCTCTCCTGTTCATCCTTATCAATCTGCATCCAGAATTTTAAGATAATAGCTCCAGATTGTGCCAGCGTATATTCCATATCATTGATTTCTTTATATGCGCGCTGCCATTCCTTTTTACTGCAGAATCCTTCAATCCGCTCTACCATAACCCTTCCATACCAGGTCCGGTCGAATATCGTTACATGTCCTGCCTTTGGCATATCTGTCCAGAACCTCCAAAGATAATGGTGCGACTTTTCAATATCATTCGGAGACGCGGTGGGATGTACGACATATCCCCGTGGATCCATTTTCTGAGTCAGTCTTTTAATCGCGCCTCCTTTTCCTCCGGCATCCCACCCTTCAAATCCCAGAATGACAGGAATTCTCTTGCGATACAGTTCTCCGTGCAGCTTCTTCAATTTTTTTTGCAAAATCTCCAGCTTTTCTTTATACTCTTCTTTTGTATAGCTTAAGGTAAGATCCGTCTTTGTCAAGACAGATTCTCTTAATCTTTTATCCGCGACAGTTGTTATGGAAATATCCGGTGATTCGTCTGATCTGTTTCCCGAATTTTCTATAGATTCTCTCACTTCCCGGATTCTATTTTCCAACATCTGTACTACAATCGTATATATCTTTGCCGTTGCAAATCTGCGGTCTGTCGCCTCCACAATATGCCACGGCGCATAGTCTGTATCTGTTCTTAACAGCATCTCTTCATTGATTGCCTGATATTTCTGAAATGATTTATTACGTTTTAAATCCCCTTTGCTCACTCTCCATGCCGTTTCTTTTGAACTCAGAAGTTTTTCAAAACGCTTCTTCTGCTCTTTTTTATCAATTGCCAGAAAAATTTTGATAATAACCATTCCATCTGCCGTCAGTTGCTCTTCAAATGAACAGATCGAACGGAAAGCACTTTCGACTTCATCCGGTCTGGTCATTCCGTCGAAACGGTCGATCAATACCTTACGGTACCAGCTGCTGTCATAGATTGCAATTCTTCCTTTCGGAGGCATCTTTGTCCAGAAACGCCAAAGAAACGGGTGCATTTTCTCTTCTTCCGTCTCATTCTTTACCGCATACACCTGAAATCCTCTGGGATCCAGGCCCTGGATCAATTCCCCGATCTGTACACCTTTTCCGGATGCCCCATATCCCTCAAACGCAATCATAACAGGAATTTTTAGTTTCTGACATTCTCTTTGCAGCCTGCCGATCTTTGTTTCCAACTGTATCATCTTTTCTTCATATTCCTCTTTTGTAAGTTTCTTTTTCAGATCAACTTTCTCAAGCATAGACTCCTCCTTTGAATCCGTTTCATCGATACAATCATGTTTATGTATATTATACACGAAAAACAGATTTTTACAAAGAAACACCAGGAATTGTTAGACAATATAATTGGGCACAAAAAAAGCTTTGATTACTCAAAGCTTTTTTCATGCGGAAGATGGGACTTGAACCCACACAGCACGAATGCTACAAGATCCTTAGTCTTGCTCGTCTGCCAATTCCGACACTTCCGCAAACCGGACTCTCAAACCGTCCGAAGATTATATTACTATACTGCCCGTAAAAAGTCAAGCTCTATTTTTTATTTTTTAGAACATGACGTCTGATATACCGGAAGGTTTCCTCTTCTCCTTTTTCCGCGAGCATCTTCAGCAGGAAATGTAACAGCTCTGCTGTATCCGGGTGAATCATCTTTCCCAGTTTTCCTGCTCCTTTTTCGTAATATTCCAGTGGATAGGTTGCTTGATACGCCTCCCCCTGGTATGTTTTCGATGCGGCAATCCGATCCATAAACATCTCGACCACATATTTCACAGGCATCTTCTGCCCGACAATCCCCTCGCCGGGATCTACACTGTAATCGATCCAATACTCATAATGGTGTTTATTTCTTCCTTTATGATGAAGCCAGGCCCTGGAATAGCCCGTTGCTTCTCTTTCCGCATTATTTGGGCTCCGGCTTCCCTGGTAATATCTGCATCCTACCAGAAATTCTGTAGGGGAATACTTGGACATATCGTGCAGAAGCCCCTGCTTATACAGCCCCACACGAAAACACGCTTTCATTACCAGCCATTTATGATGGTTAATTGTAGATAAATGTTGAAAAATCTTCATTCAGCCACCTCTTTACTCCCACAATATCCAGAAACGAATCAGGCAAAGAACCAGAAGATGCACCGGATAGAATAAATAAAAAAACGCTTTCATCTTCTTTCCTTCCTCTCCGTTATACAACGTAATCGGGATCATGGCCCAGATTCCATAAATCTGAATGCACCCCTGATAGAGAACATTCCAGAGAGCTCCGGCTGCCGCGGTCAATGCCCTATTTCCACGAAAAACATAAAATACAAATATCAGCAGGATTCCCCGATAGGAATAATCACATTTGAAAACAACGGAAATCCACATCGAAATCAGCAAAATGACAACTTTTTCCGGCCAGTTACGGCAATATCTCATTGTCATCAGCATTCCCACTCCAAAAAACAATGTAAAAAAGACATTCTGAGATGTGAATTCTAATACGTCCCCATTAAACGCAAGATCATAAGGGATTTCAGAAATCATGGCAAACAATCCCAGCCGGATCAGATAGCGCCGGATATCATGTGTATAACAGCTTCCTTCCACAATCAAAAAACAAAATATAGGAAATGCCAGTCTCCCGATACATCTTAGCCATATCTCAGATGGAAAAATTACAGCCCCCGTATGATCAATCAGCATAGACAAAATGGCAATACATTTGAGCTGAAAGGACGAAAGTCCGGTCTTTCTATCAATGTTTCTCATTTTTCATTCCTGCAATTACTATAATCGTGCGCTCTTTCACTTCAACAGAACGCTGATTTTTTAAATACTCTCCCTGCTCCAGAACACCCTCCTGTGTAGATGCAACCCGGTACCATCCATAATCTTTCGGCAGCGCCGGTAATGCGAAGCTGTGACTCAGCCAGTGCATATTATACGCCACATAACAGGGAATTTCCCCGCGCTTTTCATCGCCGCTATAATAAACCCCCAGTTGTCTGCTGGAAACTTCAGCCGGAACTCTCCAGGCGTTTTCACCATGATAGGAAACGTCCGGTACGCCTTTATTGGAATAGGACATTCCGGTCATCTCTTCCCCGGGCATAAACACCGGATACTTTTTTCTGAGACGAATGATACTCTTCACAAAAGAAAAGAAAGCGCCGTGTTTTTCTATTCTGGTCCAGTCTATCCATCCAACCGGGTTATCCTGGCAATAGACATTGTTATTCCCTTTCTGTGTATTACAGAACTCATCACCTGCCAACAGACATGGCGTTCCCTGTGCAAGCATCACAAGCATTACAGCGTTTCTCATCTGCCTGTCCCGCAGATCCACAACCGCTTTTTTACGGGTCGGCCCCTCCGCTCCACAATTCCAGCTATAATTATACTCCGGGCCATCCTGGTTGTTTTCACCGTTCATTTCATTGTGTCTGCCATCGTAGGAGACCAGGTCATTTAATGTAAATCCGCTGTGATTTGCAATATAATTACAGGTTCCCTCCTGCTTTGGAATATGTCTGAGCCAGTAAATCACATCTGTTACCATTCCCTCGTCCCCTTTCAGGAACCGGCGCATTACCGTCTGAAATCCCAGATCATGTATCATTAATTTACAATTCTTCAACACGGGATCAGACCGCAAAACATCCATAGGTGAATGAAACGGATTCAATATAAAGCCATCTATATGATATTCCATACAATAATACCGGAGACATTCCAGTATCATCAACTTTGAAGTATCCTGCGTAAAGGGCATTTCCAGAACAACCTCAATGCCAGCGCGGTGACATTCCTTCACAAGCGTTTTCAATTCTTTCACGCCGTCACCCGATGCGGCATAAGCGCTTTTCGGCGCGAAAAAGTAAGCCTCGCCGTATCCCCAGTAATTGCGGCGTCTGCCGCACTCGTCAAATTCATAGACCGGCATACAGTGAATCTGATTCACGCCCAGCTCTTTCAAATAGGGAATTTTCTCAATCACCCCCGCAAATGTTCCTCTGTCCGCAGTCTTTGATGAAGGGTGCTTTGTAAATCCTCTGACGTGCAGACTATATGCGATTACCTCATTCGCGGGCAGATTCAGCGGACGATCTCCTTCCCAGTCATAAGATTCCCCGCAGATTCTTCCGCGTATCTCATGTTTCTGGAGTTCTTTTTCCTTTCCCCACGTCTCCCGGCCGGCCAAACCTTTCACATAAGGATCGATTACGATATGATTATCTATCTGGTAATTGTATTCGTACTCCTCTGTCTCTAATTCCTGCAAAGCAAGATAACGTACTGTTCCCAGTGCTTCCTTAAATTCAAATTCTGCGCAGGGTTTTTCTTCGCCTGCATGATACAACAGCAGCCTGCATGTTTTTCCTTTTGGAACTTCCACAGAAAAATTCACTTTTTCATTCATGATTGTAACGCCTAACGGCAATGGTTGCCCTTGTATCTCTTTCATGTCTTATCCTTCCTGTCTTCTAAATATTTATTGCCAACCGTCTACTCCGTACATATCCACATTGTCCTGGTCAATCATAAAAACCTCTTCGTAGGTTTCCCTTTCGATTTCTTTTCCGTCCAGCAGCTGAATTCCAATTTCAGCCGCGCTTTTCCCCATATTAATCGGAGACTGCGCCGCCGTTCCTGCAATCTGATTTCCCGGTTTTTTTAATTCCTTTTTGATGTCCGGCGAACCATCTACGCCATAGATAATCACTTGGTCAAGTCCCGCCAGGTTCGCTGCCGTCTTAGCCGCAACCGCAAGCTGGTCATTCCCGCACATGATTGCTGTTACATCTGAATGATCCTGCAGAATTCTTTTCGTTGCTTCAAGCGCTTTCTCAAATTCCCCATTTGTATCTTCTCTAGCAACCACTTCGAATCCTATTTCCGCTTTTGAAATAGCTTCTTCAAATCCTGTGATTCTGTCATTGATAGAATTCTGCGTAGGACATTCCAGGATCGCCACCGTTCCGCCATCCGGACACTTCTCAATCAGATCTTCGCCGCAAATATAGCCGGCCTCCTTATTATCAGATCCAATATATGCATCCACATAATCCATTTCTTTTACCTGTGTATCTACATTGATGATTTTTATTCCCGCCTCCTGAAGACGTTCCAGTGAAGGTGTGATTGCTTCCCAATCTACGGGACAAAGGAAGATGGCATCTATCCCTTCTTCTATCATCTCATCAATCTGTGCAGACTGCAGTTCCGGATCCGAAGCCGGATCTTTTGTAATTAGTCTATGTTCTTCATCCTCAATCACTTCCCGGATTGCGGATTCAAGCGTAATAAAATATGGATTCTCCATATCGATGGCAGAAAATCCAAACGTATATCCTTCTTCTACGTCCGTCTTTTCCTCACCCTCCTGTTGTTCCTCCGACACAGCATTATCTTCCGGAGTCCCTACATTCTTTTTACACCCGGACAGCAACGATACTCCCACTGCCAGAACCATTACGATACTCACTATATTTTTTTTCAGCATGATTCCATTCCTCCCCGTGTATCTTACACATATCCATATTTTACAACATTTTCATTCGTTTGGCTACTACTTTCAATTCAGGCACTTTTACTCAAAACCTTCTTGCTTTTTGTCCTCTGCTTTGGTACAGTAAAAGTATCTACAAAACAAAGGAGATTCATACTATGGATGAATATATGACCGTAACCCTGACACTGGATAATGATGAAGTCGTTGAGTGCGCGATACTGACACTCCTTGAAGCCAACGGCAAAGAATATATCGCTTTGCTTCCGCTTAACAACGACGGTGAGCCGGAAAATGGAGATGTATATCTCTATCGCTACATTGAAAACGAAGATGGCGAGCCAGAGCTGGAGAATATCGAAGACGACGATGAATACGAAATTGTAGCAGACACCTTTGACGACTGGATGGATTCTCAGGAATTTGATGAATCAGACGCGGAATAGTTCGTCAATAAAACGGGAGGGATTCATATCTTTCCCGTTTTTTTCTTTTACATAGCTGATCACAAGCCTGTTTTGAGCACGCGTCATACCAACATAAAACAGCCGCCTTTCTTCTTCGGTTTCCTCCTCTGTCTTTGCCTTTTTATAAGGGATACACCCTTCATTGCAATGAATCATAAACACCGTATCAAATTCCAGCCCTTTAGCTCCATGAAAAGTAAGAAAGGAAACGCCTTCCTTTTGTTTTTCCCTTCCACACCGCTGTTCCAGTATCTTGCGATATTCCTCAATATGTGCAAACCATTCTTCTATCGTGCAAAATTCCGACGCCATCTGCTGGATCTCGTCAGCCTCCGACAGATATTCTTCCGCCGGAATTTTTTTATATGCCGCATGTTCTTTCAGGAATTCATCATACCCCATACTTTTTCGCACATATTGGATTGCGGCAAACGGAGATTGCCGACTCATCATTTTCAGATCCCATTCCAATTGATCGATCCGATCCTGCATCCAGGACTTATCACAATAAAAATTGCGCAGCGCCTCAAAGGAAATCGTACTTTGTTCCATGCTTTCCCTGGAGAGATACCTTTTAGGGCGATTCATGATGCGCAAGAAATGTCTCCTGTCTCTTGCACCAGATGCAAGGCGAAGGTAACTGTACAGATCCCCTCCTACCATGCCGTCGTAAATACTGGTCATCCGTTCTTTTATATTGTAAGGGATCTTTTTCTCTGCCAAAATCTCTGATATGACTCTCGCTTCCAGATTCGTACGGTATAAGACCGCCATACTCTCAAACGGAATCCCATCCGTCTTAAGGGACTGAATCTGATCCGCAATATAGCCCCCTTCTTCTGCCGGATCTTTCACCTCCTGCACATGTACCAGTTCTTTTGTATGCCTGTCTGCCACTATTTTTTTATCGTATCTTGCATGATTGTTTCCAATAACCCTCATTGCAGACTTTACTATATTGTCTGTACAGCGATAGTTCACATTCAAAAGAATCTGTCTGACGTCTGGATAATCTTTCCGGAATTTTTGCATAATTTCCGGCTTCGCACCGCGGAACCCATAGACAGACTGATCGTCATCCCCTACAACAAACAAATTATTCTCCGGTTCAGCCAACATGCGGATTACATCATATTGAACCTGATTGATATCCTGAAACTCATCTATAAGAATATACCGGAATTTCTTCTGCCATTTTCCCAGAATATCCGGTCTTTGCAGAAACAAATTTTTGCAACACAGCAAAATATCTTCAAAATCCATCTTCCCCAGTCTGTGTTTTTCCGCCTCATAACTCTGATACAGTTCCCGGAATAGCGAATCCGGCAGATGCTTTGAATTGTAGTTCTCTATTCTGTAACAATTATTCTTTATATATCCGATTTCCGCCGCAATCTCTTTCCATTCATCCTGTTCAATCTGTATATCGTCCATTTTGAACGATTCTAATTCCGCTGTGTTTTTTCTAAGTATTTCGTATTTTTCGCCTTCGCTCAATATCGCGGAAGGATTCAGCCCATATGCCCACTTCAGTATTCCATAATAAACACCGTGAAAAGTCCCAAATGTCACTGCATTTCCCTTTTTTCCAAATCCGGATTGAAACCGGGTTTTCATTTCATTTGCAGCATATTTTGTAAAGGTAATGACCAGAATCTCTTCTGGTCTTACCTTACATTTCAAAATCAGATATTCAATTCTTTTAACAATGGTAAGTGTTTTCCCGGAACCGGGACCGGCAAGAACCATACATGGTCCTTTATTGTGAGCGATCGCTGCACTTTGAGCATGGTTTAAACTCATGAAATTCCCCTTACTTACTTAACAGTTCAATCCCGAAGCGAATGCGTCTCAAAGACTCATCCTTACCGAGAATCTCCATAATCTCTGTGGCTCCGCCGGGCGTATTCTGTTTTCCGGAAACCGCCGTGCGGATTGGCCACATGACAAATCCCGTCTTTACACCTTTCTGATCTACGTATTTTTTCAGCATGTTGAATAACGCATCATTGCTGAAATCTTCCTGTTCCTCCAGAAGCGGCAGTATTTCCTGCAGTACCTCCAACGAATTCTCTTCATTTGTTTTCATTTTCTTATGACAATACATAGACACATCATAATCCGGAAGATCCTGGAAGAAATCAACCTGTTCCGGAATATCCGGGAAGATTTCAATTCTGGTCTTCACAAGCTGCGCAATCTTCTTCAGATCGCACTCACGATGAACCACCGACTTAATATAGGGCTCCGCCATCTGGTAAAAACGGTCAAAATCCATCGCTTTCAGATATTCGCCGTTCATCCATTTCAACTTTACAATATCAAATACTGCCGGAGATTTGCTCATATGCCGGTAGTCAAATTCACGCACCAGCTCTTCCAGAGAGAAAATTTCCTGGTTCCCCGTCGGACACCACCCAAGAAGCGCCACATAATTCACAACCGCCTCCGTTACAAATCCCTGTTCGATCAGATCCTCATAAGAAGAATGACCGCATCGTTTGCTCAGTTTTTTATGATTCTCATCTGTAATCAGCGGACAATGGACATAAACCGGAACTTCCCAGCCAAAGGCTTCATAAATCTTATTGTACTTCGGCGCAGATGATAAGTATTCATTTCCTCGTACCACATGTGTAATCCCCATCAGATGATCGTCGATCACATTCGCAAAATTGTATGTCGGATATCCGTCCGATTTAATAAGTATCAAATCCTCCAGCTCTGCGTTCGGAACCGTAATATCTCCGTAAATATCGTCATGGAAAGTCGTTGTTCCTTCAGTAGGCATATTGAACCTTATCACATACGGTTTTCCGGCCGCAAGATTTGCCTCCACTTCCTCTTTGCTTAATCCCAGGCAATGTTTATCATATACGATAATCTCAGGTCCCCCGTCTTCAGACGCCTGGCTTCTTAATAACTCCAGTCTCTCTTTATCGCAAAAACAGTAATATGCATCCCCCTGCTCTATCAGCTGCTTTGCATATTTCTGATAAAGACCGGTCGCATTCCGTTCACTCTGTACATAAGGACCTACCCCGCCGTCTTTATCCGGGCCTTCGTCATGTTTGAGTCCGGTTTCCTCCAGTGTATGATAAATGATATCAAGAGCACCTTCCATAAAACGTTCCTGATCCGTATCCTCAATTCTGAGCATGAAGTCACCTCCTTCATGCTTCGCAATCAGATACGCATATAATGCCGTCCTGAGATTGCCCACATGCATTCTTCCTGTTGGACTTGGGGCAAATCTTGTTCTCACTCTGCTCATAATGATTCTCCTAACTCTTTTTGTATTCTCTTTAATGTATCATCAACCCTTGCATGGATGACAATATCTGCATATTTATCAGAAAAATGTGGTTCTTTCTTGATCACAATCAAGTGATTTCCTTCATAGTAACTGGTCAGATGTGTGCAAAGCTGTGTGTTCAGGTTCGTACCAAGCACCATCAGAACCTCCGCATTGCGGACTGCTTCTGCAGCACGCGTAATCACCACATTATCCAACATCTCACCGATCAGCCGGACGTCCGGTCTTAAAGGCGTTCCGCAGGACTCACAAAGCGGAACTTTTACACTTTCTTTTACGAATTCCATCGGATATATTTTCCCGCAATGAGGACAGTAATTTTTCTGAATACTCCCATGAAGCTCTATTACATTTTTACATCCGGCTCTCCCCGGCAGGCCGAAAACCCTCCTGGTTATCACCGCATGAACCAATCCCTGTCTTTCCATCTCCGCCAGCTGGTAAAACCCCTCGCCTGGCGGAAGTTCCGCTGTCTTCAGAATCTCATTGCGGTAAAATTCAAAAAACTGTTCTGTCCTTGTTGAGTAAAAAGCACTGGAAAACATCTCCTCCAGAGAATAGCCATATTTCTGTTCGATCTCATAAGACATATCACTGTCTCTTATTACAGGATATCCACTTTCTATCAACATTCCGATTCCGCTAAGCACTACGGTATAACGGCTGTTTTTTAAAATCTGGGATAATGTTTTCTCCAACATATGCCGTCCCTCCCATCTATGATCTATCAGAGTTATTGTAGCATATGGGGGAATTATCTATCAAGCTTTTGTATTTTTTCTGGCTGCTCCATTTCGTTTTTTCCAATAATATCCATGAAAAACTTCCCTTGGTATAGAAACAATAAATACAATGCCCAGTACAATACCAAACGCTATCTTGATTGATTCCAGCCCTTTCTGTCCGGCCATTGCAATCTGATTTGTGACCAGATAATATACGGTATAATAGACCCCCGCCCCAGGCACCAGCGGTACAATTCCGGAAATCAGGAACAAGGTGATCGGACATTTCATCTTTACGGTAAGCATACGGGAAATCAGAACCACAACTAAGGTGCCAAGAAAAGAGGCTATAGCCGCAGAAGAATAACCCAGCATCACTTTATAAACCACCCATCCTGCCGCGCCTGTCATCCCGCCTGCGAAATAGTATCTTCTTGGAATATTGAACATGACCGCGAATCCGACAGAGCCGAAAAACGGGCAGATAACATTTGCAACCGCTTCTAATATCATAGGCTCAGACCTCCGATCATATTATTATAAATACTCAATGTCGTTCCAACCCCGATTGCTATATAAACAAACACAAGCAGCGCGTCAATCATTTTTACAGTCCCGGAAAGGAAATCCCCGTCAGCGATATCTCGGATCGCATTAACAAAAGCAACTCCCGGAACCAACGGCATAATGGCTCCCACAATCATACCATTCATTTGTATTCCGTCCCACAAAGGGCAATTGACCGCCAGCAATGCAAGCGCTGTAATTATCACTCCTCCTACGATGTTCACTACAATTTTGGAAATGTTCCAGCGCTTCGACAGAATAATCCAGACATATAGCAGACAGCCAATTCCAACCGCAACACAGCTTTCCGGCACACTCGCTCCAAGAAGATACCCAAGCGTCCCGCTGGATATTCCGGCGGCTATAATCTGAAAATAACTTTTTTTTGCCGGCATTTTATCAATTTCTCTCAATTTCTTCCATGCTTCATCCAGTCCGATATATCCAGATGCAATCCCTCTGGACAAATCATTAACTTCCGCAACGATTCCCAGATGCGGACTGGACAACGGTACGTTTTTTACCTTTGTATATGCCTCGCTCATTCCATTTTCCGCAGTAATAAAAATTCCGTGGCTCAAAGTGAATGTATCGACATAATTCACATGAAAACGTTCACAGATTCTTCTCATAGTCTCCTCTACACGAAAAATCTCCGCCCCGTTTTTCAGTAGAATGCGGCCGGCTTCTAAAGCAAGATCCACAACTCGTTTAATATCCACCTCAGAATCCAGCCTCTTTTTCAAATATACCATATCTGTCAAACGCACACCGTCTTCATAAATCGGCTCGCGGTACCGGTCCACAAAATAATTGGCTATAATATGAGAATTTACAAATCCGCACGATTCATAGAATCCAATCGTATTCGCACAATTTCCTGTGCCCACATACATAATATCATACTGACTGCTGTAATGCTCGCACAGGAAATGTATCATATATCTGCCATATCCTTTTCCACGTTCTTCTTTTTTTGTAGCAATATTCTTCAGCTCACATTTACCGTTCTTAAATAAGGTTATAGCAGCAACTGTTTTCGGTTCTCCCTTGTCATATAAAACAAAAAGCTCGCTGGCATCCAGGTATTTCTCAATCATTTCGATCTCCGGGTCTGCCATTAAGAGCATATCTATAAATTCATTTTTCTTATCGGTAACCTGCAAAATATTCATACATCTGCTCCCTTTTTGCATTAATCCAGTCTATTATAGCACCGGACACATAAAAAAAACAGTGCATTTTTAGCAAATCACTCTGCCTGCAGATACCATATTGGATAAGCGGCTACTTCTCCGTCTGTCCGGTACAAGATTCCTCCCTGACTATAGTAGCACGGATTTCCAGGTTCAACTTCGATATACATAAGATTGTACAGATCTGCAAATGCAAAAGGGTCTATTTCTGTAATATTCGCAGGAATATAGACATCTGTAATCTGATCTTCCATTCCTGAAAATGCTCCTGCCCCAATCCCTATGCAGCATGATTCCGACGGCAACAGCAACAAACCATCTCTCACAGCGCCTTCTCCCACACAGGCAGTAATGATTCCCTGCTCATTACACCGGAAATATTCCAGGTCTTTCCATCCTGCATATAAGAAGCCTCCGCTATTATCAGACAGTGTTCCAGTAAAAGGCACTGTACATTCTGCATCCAGATACCATCCGTCAAATACTTTCCCCAGGCGCTGCGGTGTCGGTGCATCAGCGCCTACTGCAGACATGGTTTCATAATTGATTACCGTTTCTTCCGGTATTCCGCCGTTTCCATAATAATGAATCTGTACGGAAACCGGAATTATGTCTGTCGTATCCGTTGTCCCGGTATTTGGGATTACTCCTCCCAAAGATTCCGAAGCTGCTGTCATCTTGTCGTCCACTCTTTTTACTTCTTTCCGGGCAACTTCCAGATTTTCCCCGGCACCGGACGTGGATTCTCCTGCCGGACTGGTCAGATCGAAGCCAGCTCTGTCCATTTTGATCTGTGTAATTAAATCTTTCCGGATATCAGAAATCCCTTCTTCCTCATATACCGGTTCCTTTCCATACACGGATGTCCCTTCTCCACCCGATGAGCGTGACGTTCTGTGCATCGAAAAACTATGGGCATTCACACCAAGAAGGCACAAACTTAACAGCAGAAAAATCGCCACGCCGGCCTTCTTCCCGGGAAACCGCAGATCCAATTTCCAGTTCCCCGCATACAAAATCTGTTCCATAATTTTACACCTCTTTCCCTCTTTTCCCCCGCTTCCTTTTTATTATAATTTGTTACGCTTATAAAGAGAAGTGGCATCTTGACACATCAAAACGCCACTTCTTTTCATTGCGGGTCCATCAGTTAGTTTAACTGATATATCCTGCCTTTTTCAGTTCTTCTTCTGCCTTTGCAAGATTGGCATCCGACACCAGAATGATCGGTCCGGTACATCCCATTCCGCTTTCCGCGTAGATTCCGATTTTCCATAGTGTCTTTACACCATCTTCCAGATCCATAACTTCAATTCCAGGAATCTGTGCTGTGACAATTTCCTTTGGCGGCTCTTTCACTTCTTCTTCCGCCGGTTTCTGAGACGCTTTCAAGCCATCCAGGATCTCTTTCAATCCTGCTTTCTTTGCAGCTTCAAATTCCTTCTTCGCAACATCGAATACTTTTCCACGCACCAGTTGAGCCGCATAGCGTATCGCATTGGCAATAACCGGAGCGCCAGAAGCTCTGGATACGATCATCACAAGCTGCTCATATCCCTCTCCAATACCAGGACCGTATCCATATCCGGTTGCCTCGAAACTTCCTCCCGTATTAGCAGAGGACAGCATTTTTACCAGTATATTCCCGGTAAGTGAATCAGTCACCATGATATCTGGCGATGCCTGAAGCACATCGTTGCCCCGCATCACACATCCGCCGTCGGCACGGCTGGATTCTGCGAACTGGATATCATATCCTTGTTCCTTCAGCTGCTTTAATGCTTTTTCCGTCTGACGGGCGCCATCCACATTTAAAATACCAACGGAAGGATTCGGATTTCCACATGCCTTAGCTGCTATGATACCATAAACCGCATTTTTTATCATGCCTTCAATACGTTCCGTGCTAGAGGTTCCTGTTGTATTGGCAATGTACATTTCCTTTCCTTGGGCAGGCGTTACACAACGGCCGACTGTCGACACACCGATGGGGAATGGAAAATGCATGGTAACAGCTGCGTCTACTTCGCCGTTCTTCAGCATCTCTTCCATTTTTTTGTGGCCTTCCTCATCATCTGCAACCTTTACAGTCGTCACGCCATCTGCTTCCAGAGTGCCAATATAATATACATCAATCCCGTCTTTTGCAGCTGCTTTTGCAGCTGCCATCGAATTTTCCTCACCATGCTCGCTTCCCATGCCAGTCAGCGCAACCTTCGGTTTCTTTCCAAAACTTCCGGTCTCCAAACCTTCTGCCATCTCCATAAAGGTGGCGGCGATCATTTTTTCAATATTATTTGCCATATTCACCACCCCTTACTCTGCCATAAGAGTCGCAGCAAAATCTTTCATCGCTTTCGCAATCAGGCCCTTAACTTCTTCTTCAGACACACCTGCGGAGGCATTCTCCTCAGCCGCAGTATTTCCATGGATCACGAAGGATACTCCATCGAACAGGTTTGTCATACGTCCAAGGAACAGACTTCCTTTTCCGATGATCATTGCATTCTTAATCTTTCCGGACTTAATGTCTTCACATGCGCATCCGATATATGGAACTCCGGAAGGGATATGTCCCTGCGTTGGAGCCCATCCGGTCAAACCTTTTTCCTTCGTGAAGTTTGCCAGTTCTTTGCGGTCCAATTCCCCACGTTTTACAGCCAGCGCCGCGATCATCTTATAGTTTGCCATCGGAACATCTCCGGCTCCGGCCGGTTTCGTAATATCCGGATTCTGCATTTCTGGAGAATATTTATCGATATCTGTAATCTTCATTCCCACTCTGTCCAGCGGATCTGCAACAAGACTTCCGATTACGTTCTGCGGAGCGGAACCGGTTCCGACTGTATGACGTCCCAGAATATTCAGGTCGATTTCCGGACTTACTCCATCGTTTTCGGATACAACAACTGCAAATCCTCCCAGACAATCCTCTAGGATCGGCAGACCCTTCTTGATATGATCTTTTCCGTTCATACCGAGTTTTGCAGTACATCCTCCGGATGTGACAACTACGGTTTTATACGCTCCGGATTTTACAAGCGCAGCAGCTTCAATGACCGCATGTGTAGGGGCCGCGCAGAAACCTCTTGCATCGGATCCGGTAGCATTTACAAGTCCTGCAATTTCAGCAGCAGCTTTTGCAAAATTACCGCCGCCTCTCTGGTTCATATCTCCACAGGCTTCTTCCGCACAATCGATCACATATTCTACGTCAGATTTTTCAATTCCTGCATTCCGCACTGCATATAACAGAGCAAGTACGCTGGAAGCTTTGCTCATAAGGTTTTCATGCATCACATGAGCGGAAAGATTGACGTCAATATCATGAGCGCGCTTCACGCATCCGACTAATTTACCCTCGTGATACAGTCCTTCGGCGTGTTCTTCATTTACAAAATGCTCCACTTCGCTCAATTCAACGCCTTCATGAATCATCGCCTTAATCTCATCAGAAATAATGGGATTCTTTTCAAAAGCTTCTTTATACTGCGCTACAAAATCCTTATCCAGTCTTACGACCTCAAACTGGTCGCATGCCTGTACCAGAAACAAGAATTCCTCCTGAGGCATAATCTCGCCGTATTTTCCATAACGGTCCGCATCCTCTTTCTTCTTATCAAACCAAGGGAACTCCACCTCTGAAAGTTCATCCGGATGTACGTTTCCAATATAGGTCTGATTCGGCCAGTATTTCACTGCTTCTTCATATGTACGAAGATGATTCGGCACTTCTTTCAGATACTCAGATTCCGGATTTACAATTTTCTCGGTTGTCTGTGTTGTTCCATTATAAAACACCATATCAGGAGTATGTACTAATACATAGCTCGCTCCTTTAATTACACTGTTCATTGGTTATCCACCTTTCTTCATTCATAAATGGAAGCTGACGCGCAGTCCATTGTTAATATCAATATATACAGCCATCTATACCCAATCCCTATAAGTATTTAAATAGCCAAAAAGGAACAGCCCCTTTTATGGGAACAAAACGGGTCTGCCCCTTTGACAAATCTTTAACAGGGGACGTAGCCTTTTTGCATTTTACTACGTCCCAAAACACATTTTAGAGCTGTTCTCTGATAGCGTTCATCTCAGATACGATGTCGTCTACATCAAGAACCATTTCCATCATGCTGACCTGTTCATCATAAACTGCTTCGTCGAATTCTTCTTTGATCTCAGGTTCACATACGTGATATACCGCGAGTCCAAGCTGGACCCCTGTCAATGGACCTGCGAAAGTAGGATCGCCTAAGGTTACAGTCTCAGCTGCAAGTCCTGCAGCTTCGCCTTCAGCTGCTCCAAGAACTACTACCAAGTTCTCTGCGCCATATTCCTCTGCGAATTCTTTCACTCTCTTCTGGTTTTCCAGATCCATTGCGCCTGCGCTCGTTCAGACGAAACATTCCGTGGATGAAAATACGATCTCAGCGCCTGCAGTTTTTACACATTCTGCGATAGCCGGTCCCGGAATTCCATCACGGTCTCCGATAATTATTGCTTTTTTGCCTTCTAAAATAGCCATAATTATGCGTCTCCTTTCTTGTAAATTACAACAAGTTTGTTATTTATGATTATAGAACCCATCTACCCCTAGATTAGATGTACTTCTTAATCATCGCTTCAATGCTTTCTTCGGTACAAGCCTCTTTTACCAGTTCTTCTACCTTCTCTCCATCTTTGTAGATCGCCATAACAGGAAGCCCCAGAACTTTCTGTGCGATAGCAAGACGACGTGCTTTTGTCGTGTTTAATGATGTAAATTTCAGTTTGTCTCCATAAGTGTCTGCGAACTCATGTACTTTCGGCATCAATGCCTGGCACGGAACACATCCGTCGCCATAGAAGTCTACGAATACATAGCCATCTGCTTTTAAAACTTCTTCTTCAAAATTTGTCTTATCAAGATCTAACATTGGTATCATCCTCCATTTTCTTTAGAAATAATCTGACATGCTTCTTTCAACCTGTACGGCTGCGATGGCGCCGTCCGCCGCAGCTGTTACTACCTGCCGCAGGCTCTTTACACGGACGTCTCCCGCAGCGTAAACGCCCGGAATATTGGTGTGCATATCATCGTCTGTTTTGATGTAGCCTCTCTCATCCATCTCGATGATTCCTTCAAAAATCTTGGAATTCGGAATGGTTCCGATAAATCCGAACAATCCGAACATGCCGTCCTCTTCATCAGCCTCGACTTTTGTAATCTCCCCGGTCTTCACGTTCTTAACATACATTGCCTGAAGGATGTCGTCTCCTTCCAGTTCTTCTACAACGCTGTCCCACATGAACGCGATCTTCGGATTCTTAAACGCTTTCTCCTGAATCGATTTTGCAGCCCGCAGTTCGTTACGTCTGTGGATAATCGTAACTTTTCTTGCGAACTTGGTCAGGTACATAGCTTCTTCTACCGCAGAGTCTCCTCCGCCTACCACATACACTTCAAAATCTTCAAAGAAGTTTGCGTCACAGGTTGCACAGTAGGATACACCCTTGCCCATAAATTCTGCTTCGCCTTTGCATCCGATCGGCCTTGCATGCGCGCCGGTTGCAATGATGACATTTTTCCCCTGGTATTCTGCCTTCTCGCTCTTGAGGACTTTGATCTCGCCCTCCAGCTGCACTTCTTTAATGGTGTCGGACACGCGTTCCGCACCAAACTTTGCCGCCTGTTCTGTCATTCTCGCAATCAGAGACGGTCCGGATTCTCCTTCTACGATCTGTCCCGGATAGTTCTCAATCTCATCCGTGATGGCGATCTGTCCGCCGTCCTGTCCCTTTTCAATGATCAGAACGGAAAGGCGGCTTCTTCCCGCGTACAATCCCGCTGCCAGACCGGCAGGGCCGGCTCCCAGAACAATTACATCATAAATCTTGCTCATTTCCTGTTTTGTCTCCTTTTCATAGAATATTCTACTCAAACTCTACTCGAAGATCGTCTGTCCGTCAACCTCTGTTGTCAACGCTTTCAATGCTTTTTCAACAATGTGGCGGCGGAGTTTCTTTTCCTCCTCCTTATCCAGCGCCGGATTACCCAGCGGATGAGGAATCGCGATCGCCGGAACAATACGGTTTGCTCCTACTGTCATGGAAATCGGAGTAACGGTACAGATATGTACAACCGGAATTCCTGCTCTCTCGATCTCTTTTACCATCGTTGCACCGCAACGAGTACAGGTACCTCAGGTAGAGGTGAGAATAACCGCGTCTACACCGTCCGCTTTCAGTTTCTGAGAAAATTCATCTGCAAATGCTTTTGCGGAGGCAACCGCAGTACCGTTACCGGTTGTGGTATAGAACAGATGATGTAATTCACCGATAACGCCTTCTTTTTCCATATCGCGAAGAACGTCTACCGGAAGAACACGGTCAGAGTCTTCATTCGCGTATACCGGATCGTATCCGCCGTGCGCTGTTTCGTAAGTATCTTCTGTCAGATCCATAACGCCTGCAATGTCATATTCTCCATAGTGAGAAGCACTGGAGCTTTCAATATGATCCGGGTTCCCTTTCGGAACGATACCGCCGGAAGTTACAAGCGCAATCTTTGCATGTGCCAGGTCTTTTACAGCAGGGTTCGGCTCTACTCTGTCAAAATCAGGCATCGGGAACTCTGTAACGAAAGGTTTGTCTGCCAGTTTCTTAATCAGCATATCTACTGCACGTTTGGATCCTCTCTCCTTTTCAAAGAAGTTTACACGGACACCGTTTGGCATATAACCTTCCTCACAAGACGCGCCGATTGCTTCTCCCTTTGCCAGTTTCAGGGCAAGCGGAGCCATCTTCTTCACCGCATCTCTCATGCCGGCAGCGCTGTTCTTTGTAGAAACGGTATAAACCTGATTCTTAAACATATCTGCTCCCGGATTCTCCACATACATTCCGGTAAGGGACGGAATTCCCAATTCTTCCTGTACAGCAGCCGCGATCGTTCCGCAAGCCACTCCGTAACGTCCTGCATTGAATGCCGGACCTGCAATAAAGATATCCGGAGCCTGTTCCTTCACCATTGCAAGAATATCTGCTTTTGCTTTTTCAAGATTTTCATTGAAATAAGAGTCACCGCACACGATCGTAGCAATGATCTCTGCCTCATCTTTAAAACTTGCCATAAATGCAGCACCCGGTCCAACGACTTCGCCCACACGGATTTCTGCCGGATAATCTGCTTTTTCTTCTCCACCAATCTGCGCAAAGAACTGATTGATGTAATGAACGACTTTAATTTTAGCCATGTTATTTATCCTCCCTTCCTATCTGGCGCTCAGTTTGTTGAAACCTGTCTCGTTTGTGGCTCCAGTCAGTACCTGAAGCTCAACTTCCAGAGAACCGTCCTCGCGAAGTGTCTCTTCACTTGCACCGGCAATCTTGTTCACATAATCCAGCGTTCCAATTACTTTATCAAGTTTTGGCAGGATAACCACCTGGTTTGCATTTCCGCCTGTTACAACTGCGTCTGCAGCCGGATCGGAGTCAGCCAGAGACTGAGACTTTCCGTCACGTCCTGCATATTCATCGGTAATGATTACTGTTTTAACTCCCTCAGCCTCAATTTTCTTACAGTTCATAATGAGGTCTGTATCCGGATTACCGAATCCTTCCTGTGATACGATTACCCCGTCCAGATCCAGCATCTTACAGAGTTTCGCTGTCCAGTCTGAGGAACGCATCTTATCAGCCAGATATACGTTCTCGTTCGTAATGATCTGACATACAAAGTTGAATGCTTTTCCATGCTGTTCAAACATGTCGTGAACTACCGGATTGTTCTGATGTACATAGGTAGGGTTCTTATCGCATGCAGAAACACAGTTTCCAGATACAATCGCTCCATCCATTACTTCTGTCGGACTTAAAATCGTAGGTACGATCTTCTTTGCATCCACACCATATACATAGGTATCATGCAGAAGTCCCTGGCTCTGAAGCATCTGTACATAAGCAACTCTTGGAAGATCCGGATATTTCTCCATTCCTTCTTTGATTGTGCATGTCTCATATACCTTTGTCTCATCCGGCGTCAGATTGCGGGCAAGTTCCCCGATATAAACAGCAACCCGGAATCCTGCGAATCTTACAGCTTTCTCATAATCATGCTGTTTAATATCATCCACCGGTTCACATACCATAACCAGATTCAACGTCTTTGAGAACGGCGTATAATCAGCGCCAGGTCCTGTCATGTCGATAATACCTTCCTGGAAACCTACAATCTTTCCAGCTGTTACAACTGCCATTCCTTTTAATGCATAAGTTTTTCCTTCGCCAACCGTGTCAACCTTCGCAATCACTCCCGGGAAGATTCCCCCTCTTCCTTCAACCTTTACTCGTGGTTCGATCACGTCCTTTACCGGTGTGATTCTTACAGATTCACCCGGTCTGGCAATGTCAAATGATACGCTCTTAATCTTTTCATCCTCAAGAGCAACGGCTCTGACAGCCTCTTCAGATACATAAAGGATTCCGTCTTCAATCTTAGATTCAGAAGCGAACTGAATATCCTTGATGTAAATGTGTCCCATTTCTAATCTCACTTGTAATTCCCTCCTTCAATGATTGTTTTATTGTGTAAGCAGCTACGCTTTTACAACCTTTTTACTGTTTCAGAACATGTCTGCCGACGCCATACCGCTTTCTAGCAGCGTCCAGTCGATCAATTGAAAATCCTCATATACCTCCGGGCTGTAGTGGTCTTTTTTATTTTGAAATTTCCCGCAGGCCTGAATGGCATTTTCAATAATCATAAGATTTCCCGTATCGATTGCTCCCATTTCTTTGGAAACAATTACGGATTTGTAAGGCGTCTCATTCGGTTTCACACTTCCGGACAGCGGATGTGTCAACAGCCGATAACCCTTGTGCATTCTGTTCCGCACTTCTTTCAGCAATTCTTCATATGTAACTTCCAGATAAACCACATTTCTTACCGTGCCAAGCTTTTGCTGGACCAATGGATTATTCGTTATAATTATGTAGTCGCTGTGTGACATCTGCTCGCATCCCCTTCTGACCGTAAAAATCTTTATACTGCTGCAAAAAAAGGACGATTTAAACACACACCGTGTGCATAAACCGTCCTTTCTGTCTTTTGCCCTGATATTACAATTCAATCAAACTATATCATACAGCACAAGATTCAGAATGTGGTACATTCTCCAGTCCTTTTGCCTGAAAGTTTCACCCGCACACGTTAATCGCCACATGCAAGGCTTGCCTCTTCGGCGGCTGTATACCAGCTCTCTCTTGGAAAACATCAACCCACTGATTCAATTTTATTCATAGATAATTTTTATATGATTTATTATCTGTATTTATAATAACTTATTGTTAATTCTTTTGCAACCGATAATATATTTTCCATCCATTTTAGTGATATTCAACAAATACAAGCTTCTTTTTTTGTGCATATCACCTATTTATTCTTCAGGAAATTATTAAAATAGTCATCATGCACTTTCTTAATCATTCCACTCAACGCAAACAAACCGATGATATTAGGAATTACCATCATGGAATTGAAGCAGTCTGCCATATTCCATACGAGATCTACCTGAGCAAGAGATCCCAGGACGACGCATACTGCAACCAAAACTGCATATACCTTCACTGCCTTCGGTCCAAACAGATACTTAATATTTGCTTCGCCAAAGAAATACCAGCCGATGATGGTCGAAAATGCGAAGAAAAGCATACAGATTGCAATAAAGATGTCGCCGCCTTTTCCATAAAGGGTAGAGAACGCATACTGACTCAGTTCCGCCCCTGTTTTTCCGGACGGAATAGACTTGGTTGTTACAATAACAAGTGCCGTCATCGTTAATACGATAAAAGTATCAATAAACACACCGGCCATTGCCATAAATCCTTGTTCCACCGGATGATTTACCTTTGCTACTGCATGGGCATGAGGCGTAGATCCCATACCGGCCTCATTGGAAAACAATCCTCTGGCAACGCCTTTGGTCAGCGCAAGCATAATCGTAGCTCCTACCGCGCCTCCGCTTACAGCCGACGGATTAAACGCACCGACCACGATCGAATAAAACGCATATGGAATATTCTTAAAATTATACAGAATCACAATCAGAGATCCCACAATGTAAAGCGCTGCCATAATCGGAACAATAAGCTCCGTAACCTTCGCAATCCGCTTCATTCCTCCCATAAATACAAACAGCGCAATCACTGCAACAATGATACCCATAACCGGCTGCGGTATTCCAAATGCAGTATGGAATGATGCTGCAATTGAATTAGACTGTACCGCATTTCCCATGAATCCAAGTGCAAAAATCAGAAGTATAGAGAATAACGCAGCAAGAAATTTACCAAAATTTCCGGTAAATGCAGCACGGATATAATAAACCGGCCCGCCGGTGATAACTCCATCTTTTCCAACCTGTCTATATTTTTGCGCCATGATCGCTTCTGCGAAAATGGTAGCCATTCCCAGGAACGCGGCAATCCACATCCAGAAGATAGCGCCGGGTCCACCGATGGCCAGCGCCGTTGCCGCGCCTGCGATATTTCCGGTACCAACCTGTGCGGCGATCGCAGTTGCCAGAGCCTGAAAAGATGACATCCCGTCTGCTCCCGCTTCTCCCTTTTTACTGAACAGACCTCCGAACGTCTGCTTCAGACCAGTTCCCAGATGCCTGACCTGAATAAATCTCAGACGTACCGTGAACCAGATTCCTCCTCCTAGCAACATAAAGATCAGTATGTAGTCTGCCAGATAATGCTGAATGGTCAGAACAATATTGTTTAACGTTTCCAAAACAAATCCCCCTTTCCTCCATATAGACTTTTTCGATAACGTTATTCAACGTATATATATTATCACTTTGTTAAATTTTCTTCAATCAATATCGTACAATTGAAGAATTTTTGTCATATTTGTCAAAAAAAGATTTTCCCTTTTCATATCATTCAAAAGAAAGCAGCGAAAACCTTATATTTTCGCTGCTTTTTGTTTTTATGAAAATGACAGATTATTCTATTTTTGGTCATATTGCCAAATTTATAGCAAAGGCTACACATTAATTTCCGCCTTAACTCCCAGAATGTTCTTATTTTCCTCTAACAGTGGGCGGATCACCTGGTTCAGATAATTCTCCACCTGAATTGGAGCACGTCCCACATATTTAGACGGATCCATCGTTTTTTTCAATTCTTCTTCAGAAAGGCCGAAAGCCGGATCCGCAGCAATCAATTCCAAAAGATTATTATCCAGTCCCTTTTCTTTCACATTGCGTCCAGCCTCCATAGATAATTCCCGGATCCGCTCGTGAAGTTCCTGTCTGTCTCCTCCCGCTTTTACTGCGTCCATCATAATATTCTCTGTCGCCATAAACGGCAGCTCGCTCATCAGCCGTTTTTCAATGACCTTCGGATATACTACCAAACCATCGACCACATTCAGGCACAGATCAAGAATTCCGTCCACAGCCAGGAATCCTTCCGGAACGCTCAGCCGCTTATTGGCAGAGTCATCCAGCGTTCTCTCAAACCACTGTGTCGCAGATGTGATGGCAGGATTCAACGCATCCACCATGACATATCTAGAGAGGGACGCAATCCGCTCGCTTCGCATCGGATTTCTCTTATAGGCCATAGCAGAAGATCCAATCTGTGTTTTTTCGAACGGTTCCTCCACCTCTTTCAGATGCTGGAGCAGACGAATGTCGTTGGACATCTTGTGCGCGCTCGCAGCTATGCCGGCCAGAACGTTCAGAACACGTGTATCCACCTTCCGGGAATATGTCTGGCCTGACACCGGATAACAGGTCTCAAACCCCATCTTCTTTGCGATCATCGGATCAATCTTGTCAATCGTTTCCTGATCGCCATCAAACAGCTCCAGAAAACTTGCCTGCGTGCCTGTAGTTCCCTTAGATCCCAGCAGTTTCAGTGTACCGGCCACATAATCCAAATCCTCCAGATCCATCGCAAATTCCTGCATCCACAAGGTGGCTCGCTTTCCTACCGTTGTAGGCTGGGCCGGCTGGAAATGTGTAAAAGCAAGCGTCGGAAGCGCTTTATATTTCTCCGCAAAATCCGCCAGCTCCGCAATCACATTCACAAGTTTCGTTCTTACGATCTTAAGCGCTTCTGACATAATAATCATATCCGTATTATCACCCACATAACAGGAGGTGGCGCCAAGATGGATGATTCCCTTTGCTTTCGGGCACTGCTGTCCATAAGCATATACATGAGACATTACATCGTGACGGACAATTTTTTCCCGCTCTTTTGCCACATCATAATTAATATCGTCCGCATGTGCTCTCAGTTCTTCTATCTGTTCTTCCGTGATGGGCAGCCCCAGCTCCTTCTCCGTCTCTGCAAGTGCGATCCACAATCTTCTCCAGGTCCGGAACTTTTTGTCCGGTGAAAAAACGTACTGCATCTCCTTGCTTGCATACCGCTCCGAAAGCGGGCTCTGATATCTGTCGTTTGTCATTTTCTAATCTCCTTTACTCAAATGCATGTGAGACATCCCGTCCAGGCACTTCCATCGGATAACACCCGGTAAAGCAGGCATCGCAATAACCGAGATCTCCCACCATATCCTTCAATTTTTCAACTTTCATATAGCCGAGCGAGTCGGCGCCGATCAGTTGCCGGATCTCTTCCCTTGTGTGCGACTGAGCGATCAGCTGTTCATTCGACGGCACGTCTGTTCCAAAATAACAGGGATACAGGAAAGGAGGCGAACTGATTCTGACATGAACTTCCTTTGCCCCGGCATTCTTCAGCATACGGATAATATTGGCACAGGTCGTTCCCCGGACAATTGAGTCATCCACCATGATGATCCTTTTATCTTTGACTACCTCTTCGATCACATTCAATTTGATCTTTACACTGCTTTCCCGCTGGCTCTGCCTAGGTTTGATAAATGTCCTGCCCACATAACTGTTTTTATGGAATGCCATACCATAAGGTATTCCGGACTGCTCCGAATAGCCTTTTGCAGCCACAAGCCCCGAATCCGGCACTCCCACTACCAGATCGGCCTCAACCGGATAAGATTCCGCCAGCGCTTTCCCGGCAGTGATCCGGGAATGGTAGACATTCACCCCGTCGATCGTACTGTCCGTCCTGGCAAAATAAATATATTCAAAAATACATCTGGCCCGCTTTCCTGCCGGAATCTGCATGGACTTATCCGATAAGATTCCATCTTTGGTAAAGCTGACAATTTCTCCAGGCTCTACATCCCGGATGAACTCTCCGTCAACCGCCGCCACCGCGCAGCTTTCAGAAGCCAGGAAATAGGTATTGTCCCTCTTTCCGATACAGAGCGGCTTCAGTCCGAAGGGATCTCTTGCCCCGATCAGTTTTCTCGGAGAACTTACCACCAGGGCATAGGCTCCCCGAATCTTCTTCATCGCCAGCTTCACCGCTTCCTCAGCCGTTTTTGCGTGCAGTCTCTCTCTGGCAATATAATAAGCAATTACCTCTGAATCAATCGTGGTCTGAAAAATCGCTCCCGTATATTCCAGTTCATGCCTGAGTTCCACTGCATTCGTCAGATTCCCGTTATGGGCAATCGCAAGCGTACCCTTGACATAATTGATCACCAATGGCATGGCATTTTCCACACAGGTTCCTCCTGCTGTAGAATATCGGACATGTCCTACGCCAAGATTCCCTGATAATGTCTGCAGTGAATCCTCATCAAACACTTCATTTACAAGCCCCAACCCTTTTTTTGAACGGACTTTTCGTTCCCCATTCGTGTCCGTCACCGCAATTCCGCAACTTTCCTGCCCGCGGTGCTGCAAAGCGAACAATCCATAATATACAGATGGAGCCACATCACCCCCGTCCATATCATATGCTCCAAACACGCCGCATTCCTCTCCCATACCAGTCGAAATTTTTTCAAATTTGTCCATGAATGCAACTCCTTATCATACTTTCAAAGATCCGAAATCTCCGGACCAAACACATGATTAGTATAATACAAGGCAGAGGGAAAAGCAACATTCCCTCTGCCTTGTACAAGATGGTATTCATTATTTATATCCGTCTTGACCTATTAGATAAACTTATCAATATCAATCATCTACTAATTTTCTGCAAATTTACCAAGGAATTCTTTCATTCGGCCATGCCCGGAATTGAAAACTTCTTCCGGTGTTCCCTGCACCGCAATATAACCATCATCCATAAATATGATATGGTCCGAAACATTTTTGGCAAAGTTCATCTCATGCGTTACAATCACCATAGTCATATGTTCTGCAGCAAGATTTTTAATTACTTTCAGGATCTCTCCTGTCAACTCCGGATCCAGGGCCGATGTGGGTTCATCAAAAAAGAGGATATCCGGATTCATCGCCAGTGCTCTGGCTATAGATACCCGCTGCTGCTGACCGCCGGACAGCTGATAGGGATAAGCGTTCTCCTTATCTTCCAACCCCATTTTTTTCAGCAGCTCCCTGGCTTCTGCCAGCACTTCCTCCTTTTTTCTCTTCTGCACTTTGAGGGGAGCATCCATAATGTTTCTCAATACTGTATAATGCGGAAACAGATTAAAATTCTGAAAAACAAGTCCAAAAGTACCCTCATACATAATTTCACCGGAATCTGGCGTTTCCAGATTTGTCGCACATCTTAACAGCGTAGATTTTCCGGATCCGGAAGGTCCGATAATACCAAGAACCTCTCCCCGTTCTACCGTAAGAGAGATATCTTTCAGCACTTCTACATTGCCAAAACTTTTTCTCAGATTCTTTATTTCCAATAAACTCATGGTCCATACCCTCCCTAACGATAGTAATTCAGCCTTTTTTCTACATACTCCATGACAAATGCCACAATAATATTAAACACATAATAGAAAACGGCAGCGAACGCAAACGGTATCATAGAAGCCTGTGAAGCCGCCAGCGCTTTTGCAATCGTAAACATTTCAAGAATGCCAATGGTGAACGCCAGAGAAGTATCTTTTACCAGGGTGATCATTTCATTTGTCACAGAAGGCAGGATTCTCTTTATTACCTGCGGCAGGATGATTCTAAGGAATGTCTGCGTCTTGCTGTATCCCAGAATCTTCGCCGCCTCATACTGCCCCTGCGGCATAGATTCTATTCCTCCGCGATAGATCTCCGCAAAGTAGGCCGCATAATTCAAAATAAATCCAAGTGCTACCGCGGTATTTTTCCATGTAGGAGTATTCTGGATCCCGAAGATATAATAAGGCCCGAAATTGATCACCATCAGCTGCAGCATCAGAGGCGTTCCCCGCATCACAGAAATATAGACCTTGATCACAGACCGGACAACCACATTCTTCGACATCCTTCCGAAAGAAACCAATAATCCAAGAGGAAGCGAAAACAGCAGCGTCACCGCAAAAATCAGCACCGACACCCCCATACCTTCCATCAATTTACTCAACATAACCGAAATCGCCATACTTTTCTCTCTTTCCGCACAAAACGGGCCGTCCCGGAAGGACAGCCCTTTCGCTCTCTTTTCTTATGTGACCCTATTTCCCAATGGTCGTAATATCCTCGCCGAACCATTTCGTAGAAATCTCTGCCATAGTACCGTCTTCTGCCATTTCTTCCAGCGTCTTTTGAACCACATCTCTTAATGCTTCGTTTCCTTTCGCAAATCCGATTCCATACGCTTCGGAAGCGATCTCATAATCAAGAACCGTAAAATCTGCATCTCTGGCCTCAATCTGATACCGGGCAACTACTACATCCATAGCTATCGCATCTACCGCGCCGGATTCCAGATCCATAAATGCCGTATCGTAATCCGGAACAATCTGCAGATTACCGAACGTTCCGCTAAGTTCCGGATTATCTTCCAACGCCGCCTGGGCGGAAGATTCCGTCTGCACGTCTACAATTTTTCCGGCAAGATCAGCTTCCGATTCAATTCCGGAATCTGTTCTCACAACAAACACCTGTTGGTTATCCAAATATGCGTCCGACCAAGTATACTCATCTTCCCGTCCATTCATGGTAAATCCATTCCAGATACAATCGATTTCGCCGGAATTCAAAGATGCATCCTTTGACTCCCAGGCAATCGGCTTGGGTACAAATTCCCATCCCTGTCTTGTGCACACTTCCTGCGCAAGCTCCAGATCAAAACCTGTATACTCTCCATCATCTCCAACAAAGCCCATCGGCGGGAAATTCTGATCGAATCCGACCGTAAACGTATCTCCTTCTTTCTTCTCCGGAAATTCTGCTGTTGTTTCCGTTTTATCCCCATCCGTATTCTCTGAAGTCTCTTCATTTCCGCCGCATCCTGCCAGCATAGACGCAAAGGTCAATGTAAGAGCCAGGATCATTGCAAGTCTTTTTTTCATTGTCTTTTCCTCCCGTTTTCCACACGGAACCGCGGTTTCTTTTCTTTGGTAGTGTATTATCACGCAACCGCTTTACCATGCTAAATCGTTAGTAATCTTAGCATATTCCTGCGCTCTTGTCAATCCTGCGGTATTCTCTTTTCCACTGTTCCAGCCGTTCATCCGGCATGTCGGGATCGATTTCCCGACGTATCGTTTTCATTTTTTCTTTCATAATGGAATCCATACTTAAATAAGCGCTGTTTCCGGATAACATCTTTACGTACTTTTCCTCCGGCATCGCCCGGTAGCAGCAGTACAAATACGCCTTTAACATCCCTGGTTCCTCGCAGATGCGGTAAGCCGCCTCATACATATCTGCCGCTTCCTGATACAAGAAGAGATGTCCGTAAGCCGCGCCCAGACACGCATATATATTCCCGTAAAAAGTTTTATCCACGGAATCATCCCACTCTTTATTCACAATGGACTGATATACCAGTATTGCAGACTCATATTCCTTACTTTCCAGCAGACTGTCCGCCTTGTACTTGGCGCGTTCCACATCTTTTTGATTCTGCAGATGATCCAGTATATTCTGTATCCGGTTAATATCTGACTGGGCGTAAATATTCGATTCCCGCAGGATCGTTATAATAAACTGCTCCATGGAACAATTTGACCGCAGTTCTTCCCTCAGTCGTTCTGCCAGACGTTCCAACTCCAGTTCTGTTCCGATCCAATCACAGAGCTGCCGGTTCAGGATTGTATAGTCAATCAGATACAGATTATTACAAATATAATAACAGAGTTCTTCAATGGTATATATCTTTATGTGTACCCTGGATATTTCATACGGCTGCTTCGCTTTCTTTTTATGACATAGAATTAAACTGCCCATTGATGCCTCCTAGTTTTAAGATCTTTTCCACCCTGAAATCTGTAGCCGGGAAAAATTCCCCGAATCCAACATCCTTGAACACCAGCCGGCAGGTCCGCTCATCCAGGAACATGATTTCTATCTGTATCCTCAAAGAATAATCTTTTCTTTCGGGCAATCCTTCCAGAGAAACCGTTTCTACCTGAAGCTCTTCTCCCGTCAGCGTCTCCACATGAATCTCAATGTCCGAAGTATCTTCCAGAATCACTTCCCACTGGCCGTCAGCCTCATACCAGTGCGTTCCCCATGATACAATCGGATGCCATCCCTCCTGTCCATTTACACGCATCCGGAGGCAAATCTGCTCTGTCATCTTGGTTTCATCCAGGTATATGGGTCCCTCATCATATGACAGATACTTTCTGACTGCTGTATAGCAGGCGCCCTTACTGTAAAGATTGTTTCCAAGGAATGCCCGGCGGCCATTACAGAGAACTTTCAGTGAGCCTGGGTACCAATTATTTTCAAATCCTTCTCCAGTCAGATACACCGAGGAGACTACTTTTTTTTCAAATACGCTCTGAATAAAAGTTTTAAACCTTTCGTCCGCCTCTTTTACTTTATCTACATTCATTACCGGATAAATTGCCGCCAGTTCTTCCATGTGCGCATTCGCCACCTCATCCACCGTTACAAACATATCCTTTCCCCGGCCGCTGATGGTATTCAGTTTGCGGAGCATATAAGCGCGGATTTTCTTTGCGTCGCAATAAAAAAGTGCCGACTCATACTGCCACAGTTCTTTCGGCTGATAGAACATATACTGGCAGAAGCTTTCTTTATAATCCTGCACATATACATTTTCTTTTTCTACACCGATATGCGTACCGATTCCTTTTAACATCTTCGTCATATCAATATCTATGTGCGGAACCGAAAATGTTATGAAACTGATTTCGTCAAACTCCTGCAGCGTCAGGCGTATGAATTTTGCCAACAGCCATACCGCATCATGTTTTTTATTTCCTACCTGCACTTTTTCCCGGTGGACCGCTTTATTAAAAAGATCCTGTATGACAGCCCCCTCCTGAAGCGTCTCCATCTTTTTTGCCTCTTTCCCGTATACCCAGCGGTCATTTACATACCCAAGCGCAAGCGGAATCTGATAATTATCAACCGACGTTTCCAGAGTCTGCGGTTCTTCCCTTTCTTCATCATAGTAACTGATCTGACAGGTCTTTTCGTTCAGATCATATCCCAGAATGCTGCCTCTCCCCATCTAAAAGTTCCTCCTAATAAGTCTGAAAAAACTCTTCAGCCATTCGATTTTCTTCTTCGTATTCCAGCATCGCAAGCAGTCTTGATGCCGGCCGCATCTCCGTCATCGCATTAAGCCTGCCATATTTACTTGTGCCAAAATCGCGTTCGCTCTTCGTCAGCTGGCGTTTCTGCGTGGTTTTAATATTCTTCCCTTTCACTTCCTGGAAATAGTAAGTGACTGTTTCATCACTGTACAGCATAAATTGTTTTACGTACAGATTTTCATACATCGGCATCAAGATTTCCGTATGGTATCCAAGCTCATCTCGATTCCCTTTTCGCGTCTTATAAGCTAACTTCACTCTGCTTCCAGGAGACGCATGATATTCAATCATAGATTTATTATAGAGCTGAAGTTCTCTGAGCCACGCTTCCTTATACCTAAGATAGAACGGGAAGATAATCTGTTTTTCACACATCTCTCTTAGTACATTGTGAAGTACCTGTTCTACATCTGTTTTATAATCTCTATCCGAATAATATTTCAACAGCGCAATTTTACAGATATCCGGCAGGTCCTCCTTTTTATCGCATTCATTGGCAATAATTTCATATACGGACAATTCCAGTTCTCTTCCATAAAGCATGTATTCCCTGGAAACATAAGCAAGATAAGCCTGCTTTAACCGGAAATACGCCGTATCAGACAAATAATAATCCTCAAATATCTTTTCTTCATCGAACAGATTCTCTGAAAACACCATCTGTGTAATAATCCGTTCGCCCACTTTATTAGCCGGAATGCCATATTCTTTGAGCGCCTTCCAAAGCCGCTTCATATCTCTGGTGGCTCCGCAGTAATAATTGGCAAGATACATCAGCGTAACCTTGTCATACTGATCTCTTTGAAACATTTCAAAACAGAGATAGGTAAGAAAATCGTCTTCTTCATAATTTTCTTCCCGGATTCTTCTGCTGCACATCCGGAATATATTTCTCTCTTCAAACGCTTCTATCCCTTTTTGCTGTATGTTTTCGAATGTCAGTTCTTCCTGTTCGTACTCTTCTTCCCATACTCCCGCAGATGCAGCGTATTTTCTACACATGTCCAGAAATCTGGGTTCATAAAACAGCCGCTTTGTTTCATAAGAAATCGAATCCGTATAATGTCTGCCTTCCAGAGACTCCCATACGATTCTGGATTCTTTATCATACAGATAAATTACTGCTCCGTCGTCCGGATCATAGGGAACCCGTTGACGGATCTGTCCGTCCTTTTCAATAACGAGCACACAATTCATATTCGGGACTTTTGTGGTTACCTCATAGGCATAACACACATCCCGCATCGCCTCCATCCGCTCAGGAGTCATCTCATCCTCGCGGCAGAATCTCTTATACAGCGTGCGCAGAGATTCCGTAATGTGCCGCTTCATCAGCTGCTCCCAGGTAAACGCAACCATCTGTTCCCGATAATTCAGATACAAGTCTCCCGCCTGCTCTTCATAGGTAACCAGATTCGCATACAGATACGCGGCTTTTCTGTAATTCAGCGTATTTCCATGCATGAAATAGAGCAGAATGGATTTAGGAAGCGGTTCTCTTGCCACATTCTCATCCAGTGTAATCATATAATATTCATACAACTGCGCAATTTTTAATTCTGCATCCACTGCACGCTGATACCACACGAAATATCTTCGTTGTGTCTTATTGCCTTTGATCAGCAGTGTACAAATCGTATTCAGGATCATCGGTTCTCCGTACATCTTATAAATCCGCTCCAATATCCGAAACATGGCGTCGCTGTAATTCTTCTGCTGGCTCGCAAAATTAGACACATACAGGGCCAGTTCTTTTGTCATCAACCGGTATTTGGACGCAAAATTCAGAACCTGGAGTTCAAAATCTCCAAGTTTTTTTAACAATGTTGGACGTTCCTGATAACAGAGATAGGATTCCAGATAAAACAAAACATCGTGGACGTCATATTGATACTGCTGTTCCAGTACTTCGATCCGCTTATATGCATTTTTATACTTTGGATCCAGATTCAGCAGCATGTAAAGCAGCATCCAGGAATCCTGATGCCGCATATATGTCTTGCCGATTTCATCCAGAACTCTTTCGTTATGATTTCCTTTTCCCCTGACCAGAGCAGTCAGATAAAGGTAATAACAATTAGTCACCGGATCTTTTCCGATGGCAAACCTGTTATAGTTATAATTCTCCAGAATCCATTTGGCCTCTTCTACTTTATATCCGATCAGATAGATATTCGCCTGGATCAATTGGTACATCTCATTCAGCGGATTCTTCTTTCTCAATTCATTCATCTTCTCCGCCGCGCTCTCCACCCAGTGATTCAGCGTGATCCTGCCAGCCACATATCCCACATACTCTTTTACGATCTGAGCCATCAAAAGCTCCGGCATTCTGCGATTCTCGTCATAGCTCTCAGGATTCTGCAGAACCTCCACCTCATAGCGAAGCGTCTCATACGGCGTAATAAACTTCAATTCCCCGTAATTACGGCCCGCATGCAAACGCTCCGGCCGGATCAGATACTCAATCTCATGGGTGTTTCCCACAAAATCCTCTGTGCTGATCTCTGTCCTGGCCACGCGGATAAAATCCCCTTCCGCTTCAATCCGTATCGGCATAAATCCCCAGGTGTTTTTCATCAGAGTCAACGTGCCTTTTGTGGGTTCCCCAATATCTTCAAACAGCATACCTTCACCGGGAAGCGTAAGGAAAATACATTCCTTCTGTTTAATACCTACCAGGAACTCCTCCATTGCCTGGTCCCCCAAGGACCATTTTCTCATATTATCGTACAGATAAAAAATACGTTCGTTTTCGTATTTCAGGATTTCATAGAATTCCCTGGACCGGAACAATCTTCCCGCTTCCGAAAAATCTTTAATCGCAAGCTTTCGAAAATCATCGGTGCTTTGTACCTTTCCATAAGACGTCATAACATACGGTTTCTCTATAATTGCAGTAAAAGACAGTTCATATTCCCCTCCACTGCATACAATGGTAAATTTCCCTTCTTCCACATGTCCTGGGCGAAGCCCTCTTCCGTCATAGGTAAATTCTACTTTCGCCGGATTCCCTTCGAATCCCTGGTCTTTAAAATGAACACGAAAAGACGACGGGTAAACCAATCCCCGTATCGTCCCTTTACTGTTCGTCTTCATCGTAAAACTTCCCTTATATACTTCCCCTTCACCTATAATGAGAACCAGATTCGTTTCATCAAATATCACATCAGGTCGTATTAACTGAAAGTCTCCTTTTGAAAATTTCTGGATTTTATTCTTCAAGTCTGACACCTGCTTCTTTCGTTGCATTTTTCAAAAAACATACTATAATAAATTATAGCATTGATTCATAATGGATGGCAATGCTGTAAATACAAAATCTTGAAAATCTGTAGGAGCGGAACATAGATATGGGAAAGAAAATAGAATTTCATGGAAGTGATCTGGAAAAAATAGCTGCATATTATCAAATTCCAAAAGAAGACATTGTGTTATTCGGAGCCAACGTAAACCCTCTTGGGCTGTCTGAGCGCGCAAAAAAGGAACTGACTGCTCATCTGGACATTATTACCAGATATCCGGACCGGAATTACACCAGTCTGAAAGAAACCATTGCCGGATATTGCAAAACCGACTCCTCTTTTGTAGTAGTAGGAAATGGTTCTACCGAATTAATTTCTCTTCTGATTGCCTGCAGATCGCCTAAAAAAACTTTGATACTTGGTCCAACCTATTCCGAATACAGCAGAGAACTCTCCTTTACCGGAGGACAAATCTCATATTATTATCTGGAAGAAGCTGATGATTTCCGACTTAATCTGCCAGACCTGAAAAAAAAATTAAATTCCAGTATCGATATGCTGATCCTATGTAATCCAAACAACCCCACTTCCTCAGCCATCTGCACAGATGATTTGGAAGAGATTCTCTGCCTCTGTTCAAGACACCACATCTTTGTAATGATCGATGAAACATATGTTGAGTTTGCCCCGCAAGATGTCTCCATTACAGCAATGCCCCTGATTGACAGATACGATAACCTTATGATTATCCGGGGAGTCTCAAAATTTTTCGCCGCGCCCGGCCTGCGGTTCGGATACGGTATCACCAGCAACAAAGCCTTTCATGACGCCCTTATCCGTGTCCAGAATCCATGGAGTCTGAATAGTATTGGCGCCTTCCTGGGTGAGATTCTGCTCACAGATACTCATTACATCTCCCGCACCCGTCAGTTGATCCGCACCGAACGGGAACGGATGTATCAGGAATTATCCAGAATTCCGGCTTATAAACCGTACCCGGCTTATGCAAATTTCCAACTGGTGCGCATTCTTCAAAAAAGTTTCTCATCTTCTGATGTTTTTGAAGCCGCCATCCGGCGCAACATGATGATCCGCGACTGCTCTTCTTTTAAAAATTTGAACGGCCAGTTCTTTCGTTTCTGTCATATGCTTCCCGATGAAAACGACCGGCTTATTGCCTGTCTGACAGACATTGCGTCAGGGTTCTGATATATTATACAGAACCCTTTCCAGCATCTTAACCAAATTCTCAGTTTCCTTTTTATTCATGCCAATCAATAACGTTTTATCGATTTTCTTCCGGTCTGCCTCCATGCGCTTCTGTATGTCATAAGCCTTTTCTGTCAGATAAACATTTTTACACCGCCTGTCTTTATTATTCGGGACAATCAGAATAAACCCTTTTTCATCCAGCCGCTTCAACAGCCCTGTCACGGTCGGATTCTTAAGATTCAACGCTTTTTCAATATCCTTTTGATTCACTTCTTCTTTTCTGCTGGTAATCAGATAATCCAAAACAGCGCACTGGGATGCTGTTATTCCAAGCGTCCGAAGCCGCTGATTCAAATCCTTCTCATAGACATTATTAATCTGCTTCAGCAAAAATCCAACCGACATTCGATCTTTCATAAACTACGCTCCTCCTGTTCCACATTCATCTTCCGCAGCTCCCTGAACGCAAGGACGATCGCCACACAGGCTGCCGCGCTGTCTGCGATAGGTCCGGCATACATAACGCCATCGATCCCCATAAACAACGGAAATATCAGGATTAACGGCAAAAGAAACAGAACCTGTCTTGTCAGAGATACAACGATGCCTAGTTTGGCCTTTCCTATGGACGTAAAGAATCCGGATGACATGGGCTGTATTCCATTGATAAACGTTAAAAACATAAAAATTTTAAAATAACGTTCCGCAAAGTGAAAATACATTTCGCTTCCCGTACCGAATACAGCAACAATCCGCTTTGGAAACAGTTGAAAACAAATCCAAAACACCATACCGACCAACAGAGAAACTGTGAAGCTTTTCTTATAAGTCTCCCGCACTCTTCCATATCGCCCTGCCCCGTAATTAAATCCCCAGATCGGCTGGCATCCCTGGGAAATACCGATACAGATTGCCATAAACACCATATTCACTTTCGAAATAACTCCCACGCACGCAAGCGGTATATCTGCGCCGTATACAGATGACGCGCCGTAATACCGCAGTGTATTATTCATTGTGATCTGAACCGCCGCCATCGCAATCTGATTAATACACGAAGACATCCCAAGAGACAGAATCGCTTTCAGGTACCGGCTCCGGGGATACAGCATCCTTCTTGTCATTTCCATATTACGAAGCCGTATGAAATACCAGAGCACCAGACAGCCGGATACAACCTGGCCGATTACCGTTGCCCATGCCGCCCCCTGAATCCCCCAGTGGAATCCAAATATAAACAGAGGATCCAAAACGGTATTCAGAATCGCTCCGGTCAGCATACATATCATTGAATAGCCAGGACTTCTGTCCGCTCTTATAAGATGATTGCCTCCTGTTGTCAATATGAGAAACGGAATTCCAAACGCAGTGATTCCCGTGTAATCCTGTGCATACGGAAGGATTTCCGGAGTAACTCCAAACACATGAAGCAGCGGATCCAGGAAGCACAGGATCACAATGGCTATCAACGTTCCGCTGACCACAAGCATTGCAAGTCCGGTGCCTGCGATCCGGCTGGCCAGATCCTGATTTCCGGCTCCGGCTTCCAGATTATAATTAGATGCGCTGCCGATTCCCAGAAGCAGCGCTGTGGCTGTACAGATAATGGAAACCGGAAATGCAATATTGGTAGCCGCATTCCCCAGCATACCGACTCCCTGTCCAATAAAAATCTGATCAACGATATTATACAGCGAACTCACAAGCATGCTGATAATGGCAGGGATAGCAAACTTTGCCATCAGTCTGCCGATCTTTTCCTCTGCAAGCGGATTTTTTATTGTTTCAGTCTCACTCATATTCTCTCATCTTTCCTTAGTATTCACGGATCACACTGCTAATTTCCCGCGTAGTCTCCATGTCTCTTAGGTGCTCCAGCGCATCCATAAAATGGTATTCCTTAACCGCTTCCGTCACAATGACAAGCTCAGCCGCTCCATCCGTAATTACTTTCTGTATCACCTTGGAAATGCTCACTTTATGCACTCCAAACACACTGGCAATCGCCGCAAGCACGCCAGGCTTATTCTCAACCTGCATCCGCAGGAAGAATTTGTTTCTGACTTCCCGGAACGGTTTTACCGGCGTACTGCGATAACAAGTACAGCTGATTCTGCCTGTACAGTGGTATTGGATATCCCGCATCACATCGATCACATCTCCCATAATTGCGCTTGCTGTAGGAAGTTCTCCTGCCCCGCGCCCATAAAACATTACATCATCCACCGCATCTCCATGGACAAACACCGCATTAAACGCATCTCTGACAGATGCCAGCGGATGTTCCTGTGATAGCATCATCGGATGAACCGCCACTTCGATTCCATCCACAGTATTATGCGCCACTCCCACCAGTTTAATCACACTGCCAAATTCCTTCGCATACAGAATATCTCTGGCGGTTATCTTTGTAATTCCTTCGGTATGGACATCTGAAAATACAACTCTGGAATGAAATGCAATAGAAGCCATGATTGCAACTTTTCTCCCCGCATCCAGCCCCTCTATATCTGCAGTCGGATCTGCTTCGGCATACCCAAGCTCCGTCGCCTTTTCCAGCGCTTCCTGAAATTCCATTCCTTCTTCAAACATTTTGGTTAGAATATAGTTAGTCGTACCATTCACAATACCGACGACCTCATCGATTTCGTTAGCTGCAAGACATTGCTTCAGCGGACGGATAATGGGGATGCCCCCCGCAACCGCCGCCTCGAACAACAAGTCTGTACCGTTATTTTCAGCAGCATCCAGCAATTCTTTTCCATATTCCGCGATCAGATCTTTGTTTGCCGTCACTACATGTTTGCCCGAATTCAACGCCTGCAGGATCATAGTTCTTGCCGGCTCGATTCCGCCCATAACTTCAATTACGATCTGGATCCCGGGATTCTCTATAATATCTTCCCAACGGTCTGTCAGCAATTCCAAAGGCACGTGATCCCGTTTTTTATCTATATTATGTACCAGTATCTTTTCAATCTTTATATCTGCGCCCGTTTTCTGACACATTTCTTCTTTTTGGCGTTCAATCAGTTTATATACGCCGCTTCCCACTGTGCCGAGCCCCAGCAGCCCAACCTTTATCACTTTTGTATTCTCCATCCTGTCACACCCTTCCATTTTTTCGTATGGTTAAGTATAGCACAGAATTCCAAACAGAGAAACAAAAAAGAAACCTTCAAATGAAGATTTCTTTCTCAGAGCGACAGACGGGGCTCGAACCCGCGACCCCGACCTTGGCAAGGTCGTACTCTACCAACTGAGCCACTGTCGCATTCAGTATTTATTGTTCTGCTGTGTTCCTCAGAACAATAAATACTATACTATAGGATTTTCAAGTTGTCAACACTTTTTTTGACGTTTTTTTAATTTTTCTTTTCCTCAATGGATAATCCCAGCTCTTCCAGCTGTTTAGGATCCACCTTTGTCGGCGCTTCTGTCATTAGATCCGATGCATCTTTGATTTTTGGAAATGCAATCACATCACGAATGCTGTCCTCTTTTGCCATCAGCATCACCAGACGGTCCAGGCCATATGCAAGCCCGGCATGTGGAGGAACTCCATATTTAAACGCCGTCAACAGGAAGCCAAACTGCCCCTGTGCCTGCTCTTCCGTAAATCCAAGCACCTCAAACATCTTGTTCTGAATATCAGGATTAAAAATTCTGACGCTTCCCCCGCCGATCTCATTTCCATTCAACACAATATCATACGCTTTCGCACGTACTTTCCCCGGATCTGTATCAATAAGAGCCAGATCCTCCTCCATAGGCATGGTAAACGGATGGTGCATAGCTGTATAACGGTTCTGTTCATCATTCCATTCCAGAAGCGGAAATTCCGTAATCCAGAGGAATTTATATTCATTCTTGTCCAGAAGTTCCATCTGACGGGCCAGTTCCAATCTCAGAGCTCCCAGTACATCCCACACTACTTTATTGCGGTCCGCCGCAAAGAGAAGCAAATCTCCCTTTTCTCCTTCCATCGCCCGGATCAGCGCATTCATCTCTTCTTCTTTCATAAATTTTGCAAAAGAAGATTTCACCGATCCGTCTTCCTGCAGTGAAATATATGCCAAGCCTTTTGCTCCATAGCCCTTTGCAAAATCCACCAGCTTATCAATCTTTTTACGCGGCATAGCCCCCTGGCCTTTCGCGTTAATTCCCCTTACGCTTCCGCCGTTGGCAACCGCATTCTGAAATACTGCAAATTCACAATTTCTTACAACATCTGTTACATCCTGAAGTTCCATGCCAAACCGGACGTCCGGTTTATCAGACCCATATCGATCCATCGCCTCCTGCCAGGTCATTCTGGGCATAGGAAGCGGTATTTCGATTCCCAGCACCTCATGAAATATTTTCTGCATCAACCGTTCATTAACGTCAATGACATCATCTACATCCACAAAAGAAAGCTCCATATCAATCTGAGTAAATTCTGGCTGACGGTCCGCGCGCAGATCCTCATCTCGGAAACATTTCGCAATCTGGAAATAACGGTCATATCCGGAACACATCAAAAGCTGTTTAAACAGCTGAGGAGACTGCGGCAACGCATAGAAATGCCCTGGATGGATACGGCTTGGAACCAGATAATCTCTCGCTCCTTCCGGCGTACTTCCGATCAGAATCGGTGTTTCGATTTCCAGAAATCCTTCCTCTGCCAGAAACTGTCTGGTCAGTGTTGCCACACGGCTTCTCATCATCAGATTCCGCTGCAGATCTGGTCTCCGCAGATCCAGATATCTGTATTTCAGGCGCACTTCTTCTTTCGTCTTCGTATTCTCTTCAATCGGGAACGGAGGCGTCTCTGATTCAGACAAAACTCTCAACTCTTCCGGAATGATCTCGATCTCACCGGTTTCCAGATTTGCATTCACAGCTCCGGAACGCCTTTCCACCTTTCCCACGATCGCGACCACATATTCCGCACGTAATTTCGCCGCCTTTTCAATCAGTGCAGCATCTGCTTTCCCCTCTTCAAAAACCACCTGAATGATTCCGGACCGGTCTCTTACGTCCACAAAGACAAGTCCGCCTTTGTTACGGTTCTTCTGCACCCAGCCCATGATTGTGACCGTTTCTCCGATCTGCGCGGCTGAAAGTTCCCCACATCTGTGAGTTCTCTTTAATCCCTGCATCGATTCTGCCATTTTGATTCTCCTCCCTTACAACTGCCCGATCTTATCCGGATAACAGTCAATAATTTCCGTATATCCGTCTTCGGCAAGCTGTTCTTTCTGAAACTTCTTGTTCTTTTTCATCTGTACGATCAATACTTGCTTCCCTGTTTCCCTGTCCTGTTTTGCCAGTTCCAGCACCTTAAGCACCTCTTTCTGCGGGAGCTTTTTCTCCAGCAGATATACCTTTTTCTCACGATTTCCCGGCACCTGATAACCGCTCTCCAGCAGAAGCATAACAATCCTCTCAAATCCAATCGAGAATCCGCAGGCAGGAATTTCCTGTCCTGTAAATTTCCCGATCATCTTATCATAGCGTCCTCCGCCTGCTACAGATCCGCCAAACTCATCCATCCGAATCTCAAAAATAGTCCCTGTATAATAAGATTGTCCTCTCACCATAGTCGGGTCAAATTTCAGATGAAAATCACACTCTTTTGCGGCCTCAACACTGGACATGATCATTTCCATACTTTCCGCCGTCTCATCCTTCAAACAGTTCCCCAGCTTTTCCTTCAGATACCGGATTCCAGACACATCCGAAGGGGTTTCCTCAAAAAGTGAAAGGTATGTTTCAACTTTATCTTCTGAGTATCCCAGTTCTACCAGTTCAGACGACACGCCCTCTTTTCCGATCTTGTCCATCTTATCCAGAATAATAAAAACCTCATCATAATCTTCCTCTTTAAAGCCGCTGTAGTCAGCCATGGCTTTTAATATATTCCTGTCATTGATACATACGGTAAAATCACGGAACTGTATCTTTCCAAGCATAGTCGTCGTAGCCAGGATCAGTTCGATTTCTGCAAGGTTGGTGCCCTCTCCTAGAATATCAATATCGCATTGTGTAAACTGGCGGAAGCGGCCTCTCTGCGGCCGGTCTGCTCTCCATACACTTCCGATCTGAAGTGCTTTAAATGGGGAGGGGAGTTCATTGGCATGATTGGAATAATATCTGGCAAGTGGTACTGTCAGATCATAGCGAAGTCCGCTGTCAGCCAAGTCATTCTCTTCCTTCGCCTGGTCAATCTTCAGTTTTTCTCCTCTTTTCATAATCTTAAAGATCAGTTTTTCATTATCGCCGCCCTGCTTGCTGCACAGATTTTCAATATGCTCGACACATGGTGTCTCCATCGACTGAAACCCATAAGATTTATACGTCTCCTTTATCAGATGGATCAGGTAGTCACGGATCGCCATTTCATCCGGCATAATATCCTTCATCCCGGTTACAGGCTTCTTTTTTAACGCCATAGCCATTCTCCTTTTCGTTCTATCATTTCATCGATTCGGTTAATATAAGCATCAATCGCCTTTACATTTTCAATTCTTATAATCGATGTCATTTTCTGTTTCTTACTTCCAGGTGCCACGCAAGGCTCCCGAAGCAGGATTTTTGTAGAAGCACCTGCGCCGGCTGCAATAACCGGCTGTTTTTCTTCCATAATAAGTATATTGTATATTCCGGCTTTGTCAACCTTTGCATAACCTACATTTTCAAAATTACCGGCAATATTTTTCTGACGGTAGAGATAGTATGGATACAAATTTACTTCTGCAGCCGCTTTTGCAGCCGCTTCTATCATCTCCCCGATTTCAGATCCCATGTTGGCCTTTTCTTCTGCCCGTCCCATCTTTGCAGCTCGTTTGATCGCCAGAGAATGTACGGTCAGACTGTCCGGTCCAAGTTCACGAATCTGTCTTAGTGTGTCTTCCATCTCGCGGGTTCCTTCTCCCGGCAGTCCGGCAATGATGTCCATATTGATATTATCGAAGCCCAGCTCCCTTGCAAGACGGAATGTTTCCACAATATCATCCACCGTATGTATCCTGCCGATCCGGTCCAGCGTTTTTTGCTGCATTGTCTGTGGATTGATGGAAATTCTGGTAACCGGATATTCCGAGATCAACTTAAGTTTTCCTTTTGTAATACTATCAGGGCGTCCTGCTTCAATCGTATATTCAACCAAAGATTCTGTTGGGAAATACTTTTCTATACATTCCAGCAAACGTTCCAGCTGCTGTTCGTCAAGACTGGTTGGTGTGCCGCCGCCAATGTATATCGTATCTAGTTTTTTCCTTTTTGACCTTTCACCAATAAAACGAAGCTCCTTGCACAACGCATCCAGATAATCATCCACTCTGTCACGCCATTCTGACAATGCGCCGGAACTGAAAGAACAGTAGCTGCAGACAGACGGGCAAAACGGGATTCCTACATAAAGGCTGTATCCGCATGCTGCATCCAGCCGGTCCAGAAGCTCCTTCTCCCTGACTGCAATCTTCCATGCCAGCTCTGTCTTTTCTCTGCTGACCAGATAATGTTCCTGAAACCAGCCTTGAAATTTCGAGTAGTCCCATCCCGCCTCATATTTCTGCATAGCAAGCTTGGCCGGACGCACGCCCAGCAATGTACCCCAGGCAAGCTGTCTTCCTGTACGCTCTGCAAGCTTTCTGTAAAGGCTTCGGTCCAGGATTTTCTTAGCTTGCTGTTCATCATCTTCCGGATAACCGTGGCACGGCACCGTCAGAATATCATCTTCAAATCTTACACTTACAAAATGAGAGGCTTTTTCCTCCACGCGACATGAAATCGTGTCAGATGGATAAAAAGCCTTCACCATGTGATATGCATTATAAGTGTAAGTTTCTTTCTTACATATAATCCGAATCATACTTCACTCCTATATAAACGGATTGTTCTGTTTTTCATATCCAATCGTAGTTTCTCCCATATGTCCGGGATACACCAGCGTGTTTTCTGGTAAAACCAAGAGTTTTTCCCGGATGCCTTGTATCAGGTCTGACATACTGCTTCCAGGGAAATCCGTTCTCCCCACCGATGCCTGGAACAAGGTGTCTCCGCTGAATAATACGCCGGCGTCTTCCACATAATAGCAGCATCCTCCAGGTGTATGTCCCGGCGTATGGAGCACCCTAAAATTCATCCCGGCAAGCGGCAGAACCTGCCCGTCACGGACACCAGCGGCTCCGGAATACGTATACCCCCCCGTGTAGACGGAAGATTGGTTCCACTGTGGATCTTCCAGCATTTTCATATCTTTTTCATGGACATAAACCGGCACCCGGTATTTATCCAGAATTCCGTCAATACCCATAATATGATCAAAATGTGCATGTGTCAGCAGGATTGCCTCCGGTTCAATCCTTTCATCCTTCATATATCTGAGAAGACCGGGCGGACAAGCCGCTGGATCTATGATCACCGCGCGTTTTGACTCCTCATGGATAGCAAGATAACAATTCGTGCTGATGATACCTGTTATAAATTTTTCTACTTTCATATCTTTCTAACCCGTCGCCCTTTCAATATCGATCACGCCTTCCAGCTGGCGCAGCTTTTCGATAATTTTTGATAATTCTTCACGTCCGTGCACGATAAATCCCGTTTCGATGGTGGCAGTTCCCTGTTTACTGGTACGCACATTCATGGACTTTACATCCACATCTCCTTCTGTGAAGATCCGGGACATCTCCATCAGCAGACCCTGACGGTCGTGAGCATACATTTTAATCTCTGCCAAATACTGCCCCCCGGCCTTTTCCGCCACGTCGCTTTCCCATTCGGCATCGATCAGGCGTGCCCGTTCCGCCTCTGTCAGATGGATCATATTGACACAGTCCGTACGGTGTATCGAAAGTCCTCGTCCTCTGGTGACAAAGCCAACTATTTCATCGCCCGGTACCGGATTACAACACCGGGAGAATCTTACGGCCACATCGTCGATTCCTTTCACAACAATTCCGCTCTTGGATTTTGCAATATGCACCTTATTCCTGGATGCTTCCGCCACTCGTTCCAGAACGACCTCGTCTGTAAGCTCCTGCTTGTGCTCCTTATTGTATTCTTCTACCAGCCGGTTTACTACCTGGCCCTCTTTTAGTCCTCCATGGCCAATCGCCGCAAGTACCGCATCCCAGTCACGGAATCCATATTTTTTCTGAACAACCTCCATGTATCTGGAATTCATAATATTCGAAAGACTTACATTCTTGGCCTTACAGTAGGCGGATATCATCTCTTTTCCGCGGATGATATTGCTTTCTTTAAATTCCTTTTTGAACCATTGATTAATTTTGTTTTTCGCCTGCGTACTCTTGACGATATTCAGCCAGTCTCTGCTTGGTCCTTTGGAATTCTGTGAAGTCAGGATCTCGATTCTGTCACCGTTCTGGATCTTGTAATCGATATTTACCAATTTCCCGTTTACCCGGGCCCCAACCATCTTGTTCCCGACAGCGCTGTGAATTGCATAGGCAAAATCAATCGGGGTAGAGCCGTTGGGCAGATTCTTCACATCTCCTTGGGGAGTAAAGCAATACACGTCTTCCGCAAACAGATCCAGATCTCCTTTCAACAGATTTAGGAACTCACGGTTATCAGACATATCTCTCTGCCATTCAAGAATCTGCCGAAGCCAGCTTAGTTTCTCTTCCTCCTGTGCTTCCACACTCTTCTTTCCGTCATTGGATTCCTTATATTTCCAATGAGCTGCGATACCATACTCTGCTGTTTTATGCATCTCCTGGGTTCGAATCTGAATTTCAAACGGCTGACCGATAGAGCTCATCAATGTTGTATGCAGCGACTGATACATATTCGGCTTTGGCATGGCAATATAATCCTTAAATCTTCCCGGGATCGGAGTGTACATTTCATGAATAACCCCAAGGGCCGCGTAACAGTCTTTCACCGAATCAACAATGATCCGCACCGCAAATAGATCATAAATCTGATCCACCGTTTTATCCTGATTTACCATTTTTTTATAGATACTGAAAAAATGCTTTACTCTGCCATTTACATCAGCTTTGATACTGGCGTTTTTCATGTGTTCAGACACTTCGTCTACAATTTGCTGCACAAACTCTTCACGTTCTGTCTTCCTGGCATTAATCTGCCTGACAAGATCAAAAAAGACTTCCGGCTGGGAATATTTTAACGCAAGATCATCCAGTTCCGTTTTGATCTTGGATATACCAAGCCGCTGTGCGATCGGTGCATAGATATCCATGGTCTCTTTCGCTTTTTCTTTCTGTTTCGCAGGGGTCATAAACTGAAGCGTCCGCATATTATGCAGCCGGTCGGCAAGCTTAATAATAATGACACGGATATCCTTTGCCATGGCGAGAAACATTTTACGAAGATTTTCCGCCTGCACTTCCAACTTGTCGGAAGAATAGGACAATCTCCCCAACTTGGTCACTCCGTCTACCAAAAGGGCAACCTCTTCTCCAAAATCCCTTTTTATATCTTCTTCACTGATCTCCGTATCTTCTACAACATCATGGAGCATTCCTGCCGTGATTGTCTCTTTATCCATCTCCAGATCCGCCAGAATAATCGATACCCAAAGAGGATGTACAATATAAGGCTCTCCTGATTTTCTGCACTGATTTCCGTGTGCTTTCTGTGCAGTCAAATAAGCTTTAGCGATCATGGATACATCTGTGGATGGATGGTATTTACGAATACGGGCGATTAACATGTCATATAAACGGTCTGGATTTTCATAGTCTCCCGGCGCTTTTACCGCATGCCCGTCAACGATCTGAAGTCCGCTCATGGTATCGTCCGTGATAGATTCCGGCGCTATACGCCCATCAATCGCTTCATAAGTTGTTGTACGATTCGACATATTAACGCCTCCTTCCTCCCTAAAATTTCTCTTCCTTTATTCCGCACTGCTTAACAGCCCGGATACACAATTACAGAATCTACCGGATATCCTTCCAGACGGTCCCGCCCATGAAGTCCGGCAAGTTCCATCAGGAAAACCACTTTCACTACTTCCCCTCCGAGACCTTCTACTAATTTAATGATCGCCTCGGTGGTTCCACCAGTTGCCATCAAGTCATCTACGATTACTACCCGGTCTCCCGGCTTGATTGAATCACGATGCAATTCAATTGCTTCCGTTCCATATTCCAGTTCATATTCTATCGAAACAGTCTCTCTTGGAAGCTTTCCTTTTTTTCGTGCCGGAACGAATACTTTATTCTCCTTGTAGGCAACCAGAATTCCAAAAATGAATCCTCTTGATTCCGGTCCGACTACCACATCATATTCCACATTCTTTAGTTTTTCGAGCATCAGGTCTATAGACAAATGCAGTCCTTCAGGGTCATGCAGAATGCCAGTGATATCACGGAACACAATTCCCGCTTTCGGGAAATCCGGAATATTAATCACATAATCTTCAATCTTTTTCACAATGATCTCTCCATTCTTTTTTAAGATCTTTTTTTAGTATAGCATTACTTAATCGAATTTTCAAACTATTCTGTACATTTCTGTTCCTTACTGATAATGCGAAATCACAATCTGTGCAGTGATTTTCCCATTATATGCGTTAAGCTCCGGATAATAAGTCACCGCCAGTCTCTGGTCTTTCCGTTTAAGCATTTCCTGCACATCACCGAAATAAACCGCATCCATTCGGTTTCCGTTTTCATCTTCCACAAACAGCTTTAATACATTTTTATTTTTACCCACAATTTTCGCATTTAACACTTTTATGTTTCTGGCTGCAAACACAGGTTTCGTATTTCCTTTTCCATAAGGTTCCAGCTGCTCCATTTCCTTTACAAACGATTCCGTTACACAGGAAAAAGGCATTTCCATATCGATTACTATTTTCTGGCAGAAGTCCTCGTCTTTCAAAGTACAATGATCATTCAACATTCTGCGGAACGCCTGAATGTTCTCTTTTTTTAATGACAATCCGGCGGCCTGTCTGTGGCCTCCATAACGGATCAGCAGTTCGCTGCATCTGTTGAGTTCCTCATACATAGAATAAGCTTCTATGGACCTTCCGGATCCTTTGATATTTTCTTTTCCATCAGTCAGCACATATGCGGGCTTGTAATAGGTTTCGCGGATTCTTCCCGCCACAATACCCGCCAGACTTTCATGGCAATCCGGAAGATATATGACCAGAACTTTATCCCGTCCGATTTCCGTAGTCTCCACCAGCTTCTTCGCTTTCTGAACCGCCGCCTCTGTCATTTCCTTACGGCTGTCATTTAACGCCTTCAGATCGCCTGCCAGAATATCCGCTTCTTTCTTATCTATTGCCCGGAGCAAAGCCAGAGTTCTTTTCGCAGTATCTAACCGTCCTCCTGCGTTCAGGCAGGGCCCGATAACAAAACCTATATGGTATGCTGAGATATTTTTTCCAGTCATTCCCGTACATGCAAGAAGCGATGCCAGCCCTTTATTTTTAGTCCGTTTTAACATCTGGAGTCCTTCTTTTACAAAAATACGGTTCTCGTCCACAAGATCCATGACGTCTCCGACGGTAGCAATTGCGACATTTTCAATGAGATCATCTATATCCTCTGCATCTTTTCCCATGCTTTCCCAGAGCGCCTCCACAAGCTTATATGCGACTGCAGCTCCGCATACACCGGAAAAGGGATAAGTACACTCCGGCTGTTTGGGGTCGATCACCGCATCTGCAGACGGCAGGATATATACTTTCTTTTCTCCCTTTTCTTCATAAGGCACTTCGTGGTGATCTGTTACAATGACCGTCATTCCCAAACGTTTTCCATATGCAATTTCTTCTGCTGCTGCAATTCCATTGTCACAAGTTACAATTGTATCTATGCCGTCGCGGTATGCACGTTCAATCAGATTCATACTCAGACCATATCCATCTGCAATCCGGTCCGGAATATCACTGTCCACATCCCCTCCCAGCCGTTCCATACCTTCCAGAAGAATATAGGTTGCATTAACCCCGTCAATATCATAATCCCCTATAATTCTGATTTTCCGCTTTTCCGACAGTTTCTCCATCAGGATATCCACCGCTTTGTCCATATCTTTCATCAACATACCGTCATGCAAATCCAAAAGCGTGCCGTTCAGATAATTTTCCACTGCTTCATCCCCGATAATCTCCCGGTTTCTGATCAGGCAGGCAAGTCTGGGGCTGATATGGAATTTTCGGCCAATTCCCGCGTAATCTGCTCCTTTCCGTAAAAGCACCCAGCGTTCTTCCATCCTGCACTCCTCCTTTCTCTTTCACATAAGCAAAGAAGCAGCCTGGTCTTCACATACAATCCCGGCTGCTTCTTTTTCTTTATATACCGCTATTTCTTTTTGGATGTACCGATTTTCGTCTTCATAACATACCACAAAGCTCCGGTAATACATACAGATGAATAAGCTCCCCATAAAATACCTACCATCAGCGGGAGAGCGAATTCTTTGATAGAGCTGACTCCCATCACATACAGTACCGCGACCATAATAAATGTTGTTAACGTCGTATAAATACTTCTTGTAAGTGTCTGGGTAATACTTCTGTTCACCAGCGCCTTAAGATCCGTTGCTCTGGTCTGATAATGCAGTTCTTCCCGGATTCTGTCAAATATAATAATCGTAGCATTGATTGAATAACCGACTATCGTCAGCATACATGCAATAAATGTATTGCCTACAGAAATTCTTGCAACAGCATAGAACAGTACCACAATGATCACGTCATGGATCAAGGCAAGAACCGCACTGGTCGCAAACCGGAGGTCTTTAAATCGGAACCAGATATACAGCAGCATGAAGATCGCGGCTATAATAACAGCAACAACCGCATCCTGACGCATTTCATTGCTGACTGTAGAACTGATATTTTCCGCTGTAATCTCATTCACGTCTACGTTAAAGTTGTCTGCGAGCGCCTGATTCAAGGCTTCACGCTGATCAAGCTCCAAAGTAACGGTCTTGATTATAATCTGATTCGTGCCTTCCACTTTCTGTGTCTGGACATTTTTATCTCCGGTCACTTTCTCTACTACCGGAACGATCTTTTCATCAATTTCATCAATCGTATAATCCTGATCGAAAGTTGCAGTTGTTGAGGTTCCGCCTTCAAATTCCAGACTGTAAGCGAACGCTCCTTCCTCTTTGGATACGTGGATTCCCATTACGATAAATCCGGCAGCCATGATTCCCAGAGAAAACGTAAAGAACCACTTTTTCTTTCCAAGGAAATCAACCGGCTCCCGCTCCTTCTTTGGCCGGTAATATAGCTTTTCACTGCGCAGTCCCACTGCATAGAAGGCATATATAATCAGTCTGGTAATCACTAATGCCGTGAACATGGATACAATAATACCGATTGCCAACGTCTGGGCAAATCCTTTCACAGTACCAGAGCCTTTAAACCATAGAACCGCAGCTGCAATCAACGTAGTAACATTTCCATCCACGATTGCAGACATCGCTTTCTGAAAACCGGTCTTCAGAGAATTTTTCACGCTCTTCCCACGGCACATCTCCTCGCGCACACGTGCAAAGATAATTACGTTCGCATCTACCGCCATACCGATACTCAAGATAATACCTGCAATACCAGACAGTGTTAAAGTAATATTGAAAGCATTCAGAATCAGCAAAACCAGCTCCGTATATATCAAAAGCGCAAGTCCTGATGCCAGGCCCGGCAAGTAATACACACACATCATGAAGACAAACACAATAGCCAAACCGATTGCTCCGGCCTTAAGACTGGTCGCCACGGCCTGCTCGCCCAGCTGGGCCCCTACGACATTCGACCGCAATTCTTCAAGTTCCAGCTTCAGTCCTCCAATACGGATGGTTGACGCAAGATTGTCCGCCTCTTCATAAGTAAAGTTTCCAGTTATATAAGCAGTGCCTCCGGTTATGGCTGATTCAACAGTAGGACTGCTGATTGTCTCACCGTCATAAATGATAGAGATCGGATTGCCAATATTGGCAGATGTAGCCTCTGCAAATTTTTCAGAACCCTCGTCAGTCAGTACAAGTTCCACGCTGTACTCATTATTCCCCATACTGTCCTGGCCGGATTTGGCAGATGCCGTCTCAACATCCGACCCGGTGATCACTGCCTCCCCATCCTGTGTCTGAAATTCCAAGGATCCCGGCTTCCCAAGTTCATCCAGGATTGCATTTGCATCCGAAACTCCCGGAATCTCAATATTAATCCGGTCATCACCTTCCTGATAAACACTTGCTTCTGTGCTGTACTGTTCCACACGTTTCTGAAGCTTATAGATGGTATCGCTCATCTCTTCATCAGACGGTGTGTCCCCTTTTACCTGATATGTAATGCTGACACCGCCCGCCAGATCCAGACCCAGCTTGATATTCTCCATTGCCCCCGTCTTCGTTGGTCCAACCCCGATCAATACGGTATAACCCAACAACACAATTACAACAGCGGTCAGAATCAGGCTCAGTATGCCTTTATTTTTCTTCATACTGCTATACTTCCTTTCTGTTTCTTCTCTGATTTGATATGCGCCGGCAAATGCATCAGCTTTCTTTAGCGTCGGCAAGAGCCGCTTTTATCATAATCGCGCACTCCACACGCTTGCGCTGCATCTCACAGCCAATTTCATACGTGTCATGGATCGTACCGTGAAAATGCTGGGCATTCGCCATGCAGCCTCCGCTGCAATAGAACTTGGCAAAACACTTCTTGCATTTCTCCTTGGAATAGACGTTGCAGCTTCTGAAATCGTCCGCGATCTGCGGCCTTACGATCCCTTCATCCACATTGCCCATCAAGAATTCTTCCTGTCCTACAAACTGATGACAGGGATAAAAATCTCCCCAGGGCGTCACTGCCAGATATTCTGTTCCGGATCCGCATCCGGACAGTCTCTTCGCTACGCACGGTCCACCGTCTAAGTCTATCATAAAATGGAAGAAATTAAAACCTTTTCCTTCTTTTTCACGTTCGATCATAATTCTTGCCAGCTTATCATATTCTTCCTTAATCTGCGGAATATCCTCTTCACGGATTGCGTATGGATCACTCTCATCTCCTACCACAGGTTCAATAGACATCTGCTTAAAACCAAGATCTGCAAAATGCAGGATATCTTCTGAAAAATCCAGATTTTCCCTTGTGAAAGTTCCTCTGATATAATATTTCTCCTGGTTTCTGCTGTCCGCAAGCTTCTGAAACTTCGGAACGATCAAGTCATAACTGCCCGTTCCATTCCGAAATGGACGCATACGGTCATTTACTTCTTTACGCCCATCCAGACTGAGCACCACGTTGTCCATCTCCCGGTTGACAAATTCCTGGACTTCGTCATTCAGAAGCACACCATTGGTTGTAATCGTAAAGCGGAAATGTTTGTCATACCGTTTTTCCTGCTCTCTTCCATACGCTACCAGGTCTTTAACCACCTGCCAGTTCATCAATGGTTCCCCGCCAAAAAAATCCACCTCCAGATTTCTCCGGTTTCCGGAATTCTTGATCAGAAAATCCAGTGCTTTTTTCCCTACCTCATAACTCATCATCGCACGGCGTCCATGATACTCCCCTTCTTCCGCGAAGCAGTATTTGCAGGCAAGATTACAGTCATGTGCAATGTGCAGGCAAAGCGCCTTTACCACGGTTTTTCTCTTTTTTACTTCTTCCACCATACATTCGTAGGTATCCGGAACAAACAACTGTCCTGCTTCTGTCAGTTCCGCCACGTCGCTCAGCGCATCCGCAATATCATTTTCCGAATACTTTCCTTTCAGCTTGCCAGTCATTTCTTTGAGCACCGCAGGATCTTTCAGCTGCTCCGGTGAATACTCTTTGTTATGCTCCCTCAACGCTTCTATCACGTCATAGCACAGATTGTCTACCACATGAACAGCGCCGCTGCACACATCCAGTACGATGTTGTAACCATTATTTCTGTATTGATGTACCAAGGTTCCATACCCCTTCCCGATATTTTTTCATTTGACAAGAACAGAGAGCCTGGATCCCCAGACTCTCGCAGCTGCACCGGCATCTCCGCCGTACATTACGTATTCCTGATTTTTCCGACTATTTTTTCTGTTCGCAGGTCTGATTTCCTACTGTACAGGAAGTCTTACAAGCTGACTGGCAAGATGTCTGACACTCGCCGCATCCGCTTTTTTTCAGATTATGATTCATGGTCTGTGTATTCAATGTTTTCACATGTTTCATGTTCACATTCCTCCTTACCTTTGCTTAACTTATGTCATTATAACATCTTGACTAAAATTGCGCAATATTTTTCTCAGGATATCATAGCTCCGATCATTCCGCCGCAGGTACACAATATAAATGATGTCATCAGATGAATCCCATCTCCATTCATCGTATGATAGACGCCAAAGGTAATCAGCAGTAATAATGCAAAATAGCATATTCCTAATATAATTCCCCATAAAAATCTTCTTGTCTTCGCCAATTTCCCAATCACGATCCCGCCTGCCAGAGTCGATATGACATAGACAGCAATCACAGCGGCAGTTACACTTCCCTCATTCAATTCCAGCCTGTAAAGCGCCGCTGCCAGCAAGGCCAGCAGCAGTCCTGTAACAGCATAGGAAACCAACAGTGACTTTAACACCCACATAATCTTCGTATCTTTGCGAATCTTCTTTTCCATCCCCATCCCTCCTTGTCTGTCACAAGTTATGACGGGAGAGACGCTTTTATTCCACTATTGTTCCATTTGCCTGCCCAGAAATTCAGCCGCACATGCTGCGGCTTTTTGCTCTGCCATTGAAATTTTTTTCTTATCATCCTTCATCAGCAGTGCTACACCGCCAATCACATCGCCTTCACAGAGGATCGGACAGATGACCTCCGAAGTATAATCCTCCTCCTGTTCCGCCGTAAGTTTTACCGTTCGTTTTCCCTCGCCTGGAAGCAGCAGATTCTTTCGGTCAACCAATACTTTTACCAGCTCTTTACTAATATATTTTTCTTCCAGATCCTTCCTGCCACTTCCTGCAGACGCTACAATCTGATCCATATCACATACGGCAACCAGACACCCCAGCGTTTGCGCCAGGCTTTCTGCATACTGCTGTGCAAATACAGACAATTCACCTATGGGTGAATATTTTTTTAATATAATTTCCCCCTCGCGGTCCGTGAAAATCTCAAGAGGATCTCCCTCACGGATTCTTAAGGTCCTCCGGATCTCTTTTGGTATCACCACTCTCCCCAGATCATCAATCCGCCTTACAATTCCGGTTGCTTTCATATTATCTGTTTCCTCCATTTACAGTATTTTGGACTGTTGCTATTATCTGTAAACATTGGCAGAATTATTCTATCTTGATTATGTTTTTCACCATTTTCCAGAAAAAAAAATCAGGAGCGTGCTATACTTTTCACCAGAAAACGAGCCTCTGGTACGGTGTCTGTTCCGGGCAATCTTCTGCCGGAATCAGTAATAGATTCTTATGTTTTTCAGATACTTATAAGCTTCCCGTTATGGCCTCATACCATTCCTGTGTCTCACACGGGTCCGTGCTGTTGGCGAAAATCACTTCGTCCTTCAGACGGATCTCCAGCACAGGCGCCGCGTCATTTTTCAGATACATCATACATTTTCCGGACTCCTGCCCCCGGAAATGTCCGATACAATATTCATCGGCAGCTCCTCCATTGACTTTTGTAAAACTTTCTTCCGGCAGCTGGTCGATCAGGCGGATCTCTTCAATATCAGAGCTTTGGAATTCGCTGTGATACCATACCGACGAAAACGAATAGCTGTCGCCTTCTGCCAAAAACTGTGTTCTGGCATTTTGAAAGGCAAATAAGATTGCTAACGTTCCGATCAGTGTAACCGCAACCACTGCTGTCAGTATCACACAAATGACTTTCGCTGCCGGCCTTGCCATATTGAAGGTAAAATTCGTACTGCTCAACCGGTCTTGCACCAGAAGACGCGGGTCGTCCGGATTGGAATACCATCCGTTTTTCCAATATTCATCGTCATCGGTGTCATGCCATCCCGGATCTGCGGCCAGGAACGCCCTGCGTCTGGAATCTTCTCTCAGTACCGGAACCAGCAGAAACACAACCGCAGATAATTCCAGAACACTGTAGAACACCACGCCCCAGACTGCTTTCTGCATAGACCAGAACAGCAGAAATGCCAGTCCTGCAGCTGCATTCATCATGTCTGCGCGGAAGATCCCTGCAGACCATGCCCGCCTGGCTCTCTGATTCAGTTTCTGGTTCTCTTCTTCCGGTTCACAGTACATCACACTGCTTTTCTCCATAATCCATCTGTGAAATCCCAGGAACACCAGCGACAAACCTGCCGTAACTCCCCAGAAGATCCATCCTGTATATGCTTCATCCACCGGATTGGATGTGCACAAAACCTTACTTCCAAAGATAAGGATCAGTAGCAGAACCAGCAGATGCATCCGGACGCTTATTTCCTTCTTTCCCGGTTCACAGACTCCCATATCCGTCCGGACCGTTCTTTTGCTTCTTTCATCCACCCAATGATTCCGGATTTTGAGCGCATACATCCTGCGGTGCGTTCCCACGATCAAATAATAAATTCCGGCCACATACTGAATAATCCACAAGGTAAATATCAGCAAAAATATTTCAAAATCTGCAAAACAGATAAAACAGATCCCAATCCCCAGTATCAAATTCACATTCTGAAATGTTTTCCATCTATTTCGAGCCGTTTTGCAGAGTCCGTCTACTTCTTTCTGATGAAGTTCTGTTGCGGGAATATGTACGCCAAACAGCATCCCCTGAGAATATTCCCAGGGCTTTCCATATGCATATCTACAGATCAGGACTGTAACCAGATTGCAGAAAAGAAAAATCACAAATAAAAATGCATTCATATTTCTTTCCTCCACAACAAAATCATGGTATTTCTTATTATATTATAATTCATTTTAATACAGATTGCATTCACCTGCAATGTATCATGATATTTCATTCAACATCTTGATTTTTTCTGAACAAGTGTTATACTTATTGGCATGGGGTATTAGCGCAGTTGGGAGCGCGCAACATTCGCATTGTTGAGGCCACGGGTTCGAATCCCGTATACTCCATATTTTTTTATAGTTAGAGGAGGGGACAGATATGAGCAGATCCCACACGATAAAATCCATTGGAACCACCAAAGATAAAACCATGGCAATCGAGACCAGAGCAGGAGTTCTAAAGAACGACAAAGTGGAACTGAAGGCGAATATTTATCTTCAGTATATGGGCAAAGAATTCAGCACCTCTGATGTAATGAAGAAGGTGAAGGATATCTGGGTAAAAGAGCTTGGCAAAAAACCAGAAGAACTCAGAAGTGTCAACGTATACCTTAAACCAGAAGAATTCGCCGCCTACTATGTGATCAACGATGAAGTAAACGGCAAAATCAATCTGTAATATCAGGTACATAAAAAGGAACCGTCAGCACACGGTTCCTTTTGTATTATAAATCTACGATTCTCGGCCTGTGATGTGTATAAGGAAGAAATTTCTTCAACAGATCCTGAGTCTTAAACTTCAGATGAGTGGTATTGATTCCCGTATTGCACACAAACCATTCGCTTTCCGCAACTTCTTTATCAATAATCAGCTGTACATAATCATCCAGATCATTGAGAAGTCCTACTACACTTGCAGAGCCAGGCGTACATCCGATATGCTCCTGCATGTGTTCCGGAGAAGCAAAGGACATGTGGGAAACTCCCAGCTTCTTACTGAAAGAAGCGGTGTCAAAAGCTTTGTGATCCGGCATAACAAGAAGAAAGAAGGTAGTTTTCTTCTGGTTGCACAAAAACACATCCTTTCTTACCGGAGCATCCAAAACCTTTCCTATCTCTTCACACTCCTCCATGGAAGATGCTGGTTCATTATCCACACGTTCGAATTTGATCCCCAGTTTTGTAAATACTTTGTATACTTCCTGCTCCAGAGGAACTCTTTCTTTCACATTTTCCGGTATGGTTGTAGTAATCTCACTGATATACATGTATTTGTCCTCCGATTATGTGTTTTCTTTTTATTATAATCATCCTTGTTTCTTTTTGCAATCCGCATTTTCCCTTGTATGTTGTCCAATCCTTGGGAAGCGCCGGAAACCGCGTCCCAACGTTCCTATTCCACCGCTGTCTGTCTGACGCGGGCAAGACCTCTGGAAACCGCCGGTATGGAGATAATGATCACAGTAATCACCGCTTCTGCCAGTAGGTAGCTGTAATTGTAGACGATAGGGTACACGCTTTTTAACGCCGCTGGAAACTGTTCCGGCATATAGTCCATCCAGTAAAGATAACCTCCCAGCGCATGAAATGCTCCTCTTGCCAGAACAGCCAGCAGATACCCTTTCAGCAGGCCATGGCTGCTCTTCGCAAATAGTCCGGCCAGCCCCAGCGCCGCAAAAGCGAAAATATAATCACAGCATACCTGGAACAATGACAACACATACGGTTCCTGAATAAACTGCAGGATCGCATATGCAAGCCCTACCATTACACCAGTCTTCACTCCGTACCAGTTTGCAGGAAGCACAATAAACAGCATACTGCACAAGGTAACGCTGCCTCCCCATGGAAGGGAAAAGATTTTCATATAGGACGTAATAAAGGCCAGCGCTACTGCCATAGCACAGAAAACCAACTGTTTCGTTCCCATTTTTTTCTTCTCTGTCGTCTTTCCCGCAAAATAAATTGCCGCCGCAAAAAGCAGAATTCCAACAACGATACTGACTACATAACCGGCAGTCGTCAGCCCTCCTTCCGCATTTACCAGAAAATCAAACATAAAAAAACCTCCTTGTATTCCGATCGAAAACAAAGAGGGCGTATTTTATGTAACACATTCCTACGTTGGCATTATCCAAATCAGGTTACGGGTCGAAGTTGTCAACTTCCTCTCAGCCTGTTCACAAGCTCCCCTTGTTATCAATCTTATCTTTTTTGTCAGATATTATCATAGACGTCTCATACCGATCTGTCAAGCTTTACCCAGGGTTGTTTCATGAAAGATTTTTAAAAGTATAAGAAGATTGGATTTTATCGGGAGTTACACGTGTTATACAAATACGCGTATAACTCTCGACTTTTTATTCCTGTAGAGGTACAATGTCTATATAGTATAGGTATACTCCCCTATACAGAAAGGAGGACATTATGCCAGTAACTGAGAAAAAGTATCTGGCCGATATTCTTCCGGCAACCGTTATCTTTCCCGATTTCTCCAATTCAGTATTAAGCCGTCTGATAAGCCGGTAAGCACTGCTTCGGGAAATATTAAGTATCTCGGCAACGTCTGAAGCAGTTAATATTTTTTTGCCGAGTATGGCATTGATTCTTGCATAGCCATTTTCTGATCTCTCCTATGTAGGAATAGTGATATACCTGATTTCGAGGTACAGGAAAAGTACACAAAACAGTTGAAAAAGTGTTTCGCTCGCTAATAATAGCCGGAATGTTGAGCTGAAAGGCATAGAAAATATCTCAAAACCGGAATAATACACTCGTAAAAACAGAGTGGGAGTGATGAATATAAGAGCCGGAAGGCCGCATAAACAGCGGACTTTCCGGCTCTTAGTGTGTGGCGTGATACCTTTATTCAATATCCATTTTGATCTTGCTGTTAATCGGTGGTGCGATAATACCCTTCCTCTTAATCGCATCAAAACCGCAGAGGAATTTTTTCAATGTTTCATTATCGCTTGACTTTTCATTGAAATAAAATTTTTTATGCCCTGCATATCTATATGATTCTCCTATATCTATTTTTCCGTCTGCCTTTTGGCCATAATAGATAAAGTTTCCCGAGCTAGATATCAGCACATATTTTCCAGACAGATCATGTGCTTTTTGGGGTTCCATATAACCATTTTCGTGGTGAAATGCTACTGCTACTGCCAGTTCTTTTGTACAGGATTTCTGCCTATTTGCATTTTTATAGATATTGTCACCGCACCAATTAATGTTGGTGTTATCGTTTGCGTCAACCACATTAAATCCGTGTGGTATCTTCTCTGCATACTGTTTATCATTATAATATTGATCGTACGTTAGTATATCGGTAACTCGCATGATATATACGATTGGATTTTTATCATTACTTGTTTTTCCAAGTTTTTCTTTCAATCGCTTACCTGCAAGGCCTATTATAAAGATATTCTGATTCTTAATGAACTCTTCTTTAGTTTTATATTTAAGTTCTTTGAGCAATTTTTTATCTCTCTGTAAAAATAATTCTTCAATTTTTCTGTCAAAACTATCAGTTGCTTTTAAGCCTAATTTCTCCAATATAATTGATTTCCTGTTTTTGCTTAATTTACAAACATTTTGATTATTCGCAAGAGTTTTCTTTACTTTGCCAAATAACTCGTTGGCAACGCTTTTTCTTATCTTCGGTTTACAGCATGCTAAGGTACATACTCCGTAAAACGGGTTTGGAGCAAAGCCAATGTCGCTTGTCATTACATACTCATAAGCAATCATCTTTTGGTTCCTCATTATAAATTATTTATTGTTTCTTTTTCACAAATATTCATTTTCCTTTATCATATCACACGCAACAGTAACTTTAAATGCTTTTTAATGAAATAAATCAAGAGAACGCCGGAAAATCAATCTTCAACCTTAGCACCATCCTCCTTCGTGAACCATTCGTCAAAATACGCCTGGAGTTTTTCTCTCAAGGCGCTTTTCCTCTCAAAATACTCAAGGGTTGAAAGGTTCAGTTGATTGATAATTTCCCAATCATCCGCGCCTCTGTACAAATAAGATAAAATACGGTAGTCCAGAGGCTCCAGTTGTTTCAGATCAAGCCATAAGCACGCGGAATGTTCAAAACTGCTTATTCCGGGATATAAAAAGGTGTATACGGGCTCTTGGGATTCTCCATAACACTGATCCAGGGAGAGCCGAGATTCCATGCTTATCTTTTCGTTTCTTACTTTTCGGGCTTTCCTGAAAGCGGAGATAATTCTTTCAGCGGCACGCATCCAAAGAGCCTCCGTATTATAATAATTGTCCAGAATGCTTCTTGCTTCTACATATTCCAGGAAAGCAATGCTGCGGCATTCCTCGAATTCCAGTCCGGTTCTATATTTTCGATAAAGCCGGTCAATGAAACGATTTGCCTGCGCATATTCATAGCCGGACATTTCATGCTGTTTGTTCATATTCCCTCCCATTAAAAGACAGGAGCCTCAGAAACCTCCTGCAGCTCTCCGATCCAAGCGTTCTCTTCACTGTTCCATTCTAAACAGTAAACTGCCGGTAACAGATACCCCAATTTTTGCAGAATATCCTTCCATTCCCAATATTTTTTACGCCCTGTTTTAGGAAATTCAAAGCCTTGCTGAGGGTCGGGCAGGATCATGATGATCCTGTAGTCCTCGGAATGGCGGAAATCCGCCAGCATTTTTTCGCTGTCGTCCCGGATAGAGCGAATGACTGCGGAGCTTACAGAAAACATCCATCCTGATGCACGATGATTTTTGCCTGATTTCTCCGGCGCGCAGGTGTGGGGAATTTGATCAGATCCTCAAACCGCAGTAATTTCTTTTTCTTTTGCATGTACTGCCCTCCTTATGCAGAAAGCATATCAGATTTTTTAGTAAAACGATATTCGCAATAAAAACAAAAATTTAACCGGATTTTCTTGTATAATGCGAATTTTTTTCGGTTAGTGGAACGTGATACAGTAAAAGTTTAATCTATATTCAGATGTTTTAAGGAACTGCCCTTTATAGCTAGGAACCTTACCGGGAATGTGATATACTGATCTCAGATCAGAAGGAGAGGCTGACATTGAACACTTATGAGAATTTACTGCGGGACGGCTTTGTGACCGCATATATAGACAGAGCATATTCGTCAAATCTCGCGTATAAGCCCCAGTTTATTTCCAATAATCATAAAGCGGGGCGCAAGGTTCTCTCATCCATTGAAGATGAGCTTTTGTCGTGCAGGGAATTTTTTATCAGTGTCGCCTTTATCAATATGAATGGCGTAACGCCGCTGCTTCAGACCTTGAAGGAGCTGGAAAAACGGGGCGTACCGGGGAAAATCCTTACAACGGATTATCAGAATTTCAGCGAGCCAAGAGCGCTGCGCAAGCTGGCAGAGTTTAAAAATATCACATTGAAAATGTATCGGACAGGTGGGGTCCCGGGAGGATTTCACACAAAGGGATATGTATTTAAAAATGAAGGACTTTACCGGATC
>CASEIR010000065.1 GCA_949287925.1 uncultured Lachnospiraceae bacterium | reverse complement strand
ATTTAAAAAGAATCTCGGGCTCTTAACAAAAGATGGGAAATATAATCTGATGGCACAGTTACTTTCTGACAATAGCCATATTCCGGTTCGTTTTTCCCTGTTCTCGGGAGAGTCAAAATCAACAACAATGTATTCTGTCAGAGAGTTTGGAAATACTTGTCTGTTGTATTCTTTAGATGATGTGCTTCGTTATGGGGAAGTGCTGAATATTCCGCAGGCAGATGAAAGAAACCGTATTGTTGAACGTAAAGAAGTGCCACTGTTCCATGCTGAGGCGTATAGAGAGGCGGTACTCAATGCGTTTGTTCATAATTGATGGATAGATGGTACTGCACCGATGTTTACGGGATTTTGGGACAGAATTGAAATATTGTCTCGAGGACACCTGCCGCCGAAACAGACAGTTGAAGGTTTTTTTGCCGGGGAATCAGTTCCGGTCAACCAGAAACTGTCGGATATTTTTCTTCAGCTTCATATAAGTGAACGTTCTGGACGTGGTATACCTAAAATAACGGAACTTTATGGTGAAGACTGTATTGAACTTAGAGAGAACAGTATATAGTTATGTCTATATCGGAGAACATATCCATACAGGCGGAACAGCAGACTGCGAAAATCCTGCTGTTTGTAAAGACTGCGGCAGACCATACGGCAACGCACTTGGTCACGGTGAAACTGAACTGAAAAATGCCAAGGAAGCGACCTGCGCCGAGGAAGGTTACACTGGCGATAAAGTATGTACTGTATGTGGGGAAATCCTTGAAAAAGGCGAGGTCATTCCAAAGCTCGCGCACGATTACGCAGACGGAAAATGCACCGCCTGCGGCGCAATTGATCCTGACTTCAAGCCTGTGATCACATCCGGCGCAAACGGTGAATGGCAGAAAGGTACAGAGGACGGACTTTCTTTTACTTCCAACGCTGCCTTTGCGGATTTCCTGAAAGTTCAGGTTGATGGAAAGGATATTGACACTTCCAATTATACAGTAAAGGAATGCAGCACGATTGTCACCTTAAAGGCTTCTTATCTGGAAACTCTGACTGTCGGCAAGCATACGTTGGCTGTCGTTTCTGAAACAGGAACAGCAACAACAGAGTTCACGATCAAGGCAGCAGCTTCCTTCGATGATACCGAATCGCCCAAGACCGGTGATGACAGCAACATGATGTTGTGGATTGCGCTGATATTTGTGTCCGGAGGTGTGCTCTCTGGCACATTGATTTTTACCAAAAAGCGTTTTGTTAAACGTTAATCTGCACGAAAACAGGCACATGAAGGTTTAAGAAAGCGTTAATTATACGTCTCAGGACAATTCTATACGATTTACAGCCTCTCAGGACATTTGTCCTGGGAGGTTTTTCATAAAAACTGTGGTGAGTATTTGTTGACACATAAAAATGTGCAGATGCACAAAAATGAGGAGCAATCTAGTGGAGTTTAGAAGAGAATTCTTCCAAGCCCACAGATACGGTTTCTCCGCAAACCGGCGACAGCAGTAATATGGTCTTGTGGATGATCTTTCGATTGAAACTATATGCGCCTCTGTCCAGAAAATTTGAAAACTATATGTTGTGTCAATGGAATGTTTGCCATAATTCTGTTTATTAGTATTTCCTTGACAGAATAAAAAGGTAACGATATAATGAACGGTGTTCATATTGAGGTGATTGGATGAATACTATTGTCACATCAAAAGAGGAAATTTTGAAAATCAGCCGGGAATTGATCCGGCAACAGGGCTGGTCAGTAGTTAACATTCGCTCTGTTGCTGCCGCCTGTGGCGTAGCAGTGGGGTCTATCTACAATTATTTTGATTCGAAATCGGCGCTGGTAGGAGCCACGGTAGAAAGTGTCTGGTATGAGATTTTTCACCGTCCAGGGAATGAGAATATGTTTCAGGACACGCAGGGCTGTATTATCTGGATGTATGAGAGAATGGAATACGGCTGCAAGCAGTATCCAGGTTTCTTTACTCTCCACTCTCTGGGATTCATGCAGGAGGATAAGTCAGATGGGAGACGGTGGATGCAGAAAACCTGGCGGCATATTCTGTCGGAGCTGCGTTCTGTCTTGAAGCGAGATACAAAAGTCCGTCCGGATGCTTTCACGGAGCAGTTTACCGTGGAGAAATTTGCGGATATCTTGTTCTCTTTGATGCTGTCTGCTCTGTTGCGTCAGGATTATGATCCAAGCGCTGTGCTGGAAATCGTCCATAGGACTCTTTATTAAAATTCTCGTTTTGGGGATGAAAATATGTTATTCTGGAAAATGAACGTTGTTCAATGAAAGGGGCAATCTATGAAAGTAAAACGCAACACCCTGTTACTTCTCGCCTGTCTGGTGTGGAGCGCGGCGGGGTTCAACATCCTTCGTATAGGACTGATCGCATACCCGCCTTATGGATCCGTGCTGAATTTTATGTTGTCTGTTCTGGTTTTTGCTGTGTTTCAGAAATTCATTTTTGGAAAGCTGGTGAAAAAGCACACAGCCAGAATCCATTCTTATGTAGAAGAATGGCATTTTTTTCTTAAATTTTTTGATAGAAAAGCTTTCGCTATCATGGCAGTCATGATGTCCGGAGGGATCGGCTTGCGGGTGAGCGGGTTAGTTCCTGAACGGTTTATCGCTGTCTTTTATACTGGCCTTGGAGCTTCCCTCTTATTGGCCGGGTTATTATTTGGCCATAACTTTGGCAAAGCTATGTCGGCCGGTGACAGAGTTCAAAATAAAAAATAAGCATAAAAATGACAACGCTCCGTTGAATATGAAAATGAGCATTTTCAGCATTTAGGAAGCGTAGTAACCAATCATGGGTACTCGGACTGGGCGACTACAGAGATTCCGGTAATATGGGAAAATAATGATACGGTTGATGAACTTTCTGCTGAGGCTGCTAATGGGGATATTGTGGCAGATATGTCTATGTATGGCGGGAATGAACAGGTTGGAGCGCTTGGACGTTCCTATAAACGGAATGACAAGCAAACAACAACGCACAATGGTGATATCGTTCTTTATAATGGAAATCAGATTGTTGTATTTTATGGTTCCAACTCGTGGACTTATACGAAACTTGGAAAAATAGATTTGTCAGAAGAGGACGTAGTGGAGTTGCTATCGAAGGAGGATATTACATTAACCATAAAGTGGTAACAGAGGACGGAATAAAAAGGTCGTTTACCTTATTAGGGTAAACGGCTTTTTTGTAGAAACAATAGATGCGTGAGTAGCTTAATTGTTTAATACTCTTTGAAAAGATGTTATTTGCAGTCTGACCGGACAAAAGAAAGCGTCAGCTCTGTTGAAACATAGGCTGAGAAACCAGCAGATCCAGAAAGTCCTGGATATATATATTTTTGCGGTCTGAGGGGAAGGTTACGCCATATTCCAGGGAGAAGGATTCCGGTTCAAAGGGAAGTTTCACCAGGGTATCCGGAATATTTGCGATGCAGATCTCCGGCAGGATAGCAATGCCGTATCCGCAGGAGGCGTACAGGATTCCTGCCTGGTCATTTTCGCAGTGAATGTCCAGGTGATTCAATCCATGATTCAGAATTTTATCCCGGATCCGGTTGGGATATTCGAAAGGAACCAGCTTAGGATGCAGGGTGATGATTCGTTCCTCCCGGATATCTTCGTAATAGATGATCCCTTTGTGAGTCAGCGGTGAGGTTTTGGGAAGGACGGCGTAATTGCAGATGTTTTTCAGGAAATGAAAGGTACTTTTCGAGTGCCTTTTTTTCATGCTTTTTGCAGAGAACATCAGGTCCAGCTGACCGTTTTCCATCAGACTGCGGAGCGAGAATATATCCGAAACAGATATCTGGGGGCGAATTCCGGGATGAAGCTGCCGCAGCTGATCCAGGGGATACTGCATCATTTGAAATTCGGCGATGCTGGTACAGCCGATCTTCAGATAATAAGTGTCCGGGCTTGCGATCCGGCGGATCCGTTTTTCTGCGATCTCCATTCTGGAAAGGATTTCCTGTGCGTCCTGGTAGAACTGAACACCAGACTCGGTCAGTCGGACCATTTTAGAATTACGGATAAAAAGAGTGGTGCCAAGTTCATTCTCCAAAGTCTTGATATGATGGGTCACGGTAGGAGTAGACAGAAACAGTTCTTCGGCGGCCTTGGTAAAGTTCAGTTTGTCTGCGACACAGACGAAGCAGAGAAGCTGCTGAGTATGCATATGAATTCCTCCTGTTTTTTGGATTATTTGTTTCCTCATTATAATGTAATATTCGAATCATTACAATATAATGTTAGAAAAAATATAATAATATAACATTCTTTTAAATTCTCTTTTGGAAAAGATGGTGATATATTTTCTTACGTAAAAAAGATTTTATATAACGTAAAAATAGAAGGAGTGTGAATGGAATTATGTATCGAACGTTGTTAAAAAGCATACGGCAATATAAAAAAGCTTCTTTACTGACACCGCTTCTGGTAGCTGTGGAAGTAGTCCTGGAATGTCTCCTTCCGCTCATCATGGCGGAGTTGATTGATGAAATGACGGGAGAATCCATGGGACCTATTCTGAAGTATGGTAGTGTCCTGATTATAATGGCAGTGCTGTCCCTGATTTTCGGCGTTCTGTCCGGGAAGACGGCGGCTACTGCATCCTGCGGTTTTGCCAAGAATCTGCGGCAGGATTTGTTTTTCCGGATTCAGGAATTTTCCTTTGCGGATATCGACCGTTTCTCGTCTTCCTCTCTGGTTACGAGAATGACGACGGACGTGACCAATATTCAGAATGCGTATCAGATGTGTATCAGAATCGCAGTCCGTACCCCGCTTATGCTGATCTTTTCTATCGTGATGAGTGTGTCCATCAATGGAAGGATGGCGTTGATTTTCGTGATTATGTTTCCGATCCTGGGAATTGTTCTGATCGGAATTGCAAGGTATGTCTATCCCATATTCAAGCGGATTTTTAAGAAATACGACGCTATGAATAATTCCGTCCAGGAGAATATTGCAGGAATCCGGGTGGTAAAATCTTTCGTACGAGAAAACTATGAAAAAGAGAAGTTTGCAAATACATCCGAAGAAGTACGGCAGGATTTTACGTTTGCGGAGAAGATTCTGGCCCTGAACAATCCCTTTATGATGTTCTGTATCTATCTTGCAATGCTCCTGGTCAGCTATTTTGGAGCAAATATTATTATCGGTTCCGTGGCAACAGAGCTGACTACAGGAGAATTGTCTTCTCTGATCAGTTATGGAGTGCAGATTCTGGCGTCCATGATGATGCTTTCCATGGTGTTTGTTATGACATCCATGGCGGCGGAATCTGCAAGCCGTGTGGCGGAAGTACTGGAGCATGAGAGTGTTTTGCCTCGTAGCCATTCCGGAATACAGAAGGTAGAAGACGGACGGATCTCTTTTCAGAATGTATGTTTCCAATATGTATCCAAAAGTAAGAAATATGCCTTGAGCGGCATTAATCTGGAGATTGAAGCCGGACAGACCATCGGTATTATTGGAGGAACTGGTTCCGGGAAAACCACTTTGATCCAGTTGATCTCACGGCTCTATGACGCGACAGAAGGCCGTGTTCTGGTGGGTGGAAAAGATGTGCGGGATTACGATCTGACAGCCCTTAGAAATGCGGTTGCAGTAGTGCTGCAGAAGAATGTGCTGTTTTCCGGAACCATTAAAGAGAATCTGCGATGGGGCAATAAGGAAGCTCCGGATGAGGAGCTGATCCGGGTGTGCCGGCTGGCTCAGGCGGATGAATTTATTCAGCAGTTTCCGGATGGTTATGACACTTATATTGAGCGGGGAGGAACCAACGTTTCCGGCGGACAAAAACAGCGTCTTTGTATAGCAAGGGCTTTGCTGAAGAAGCCGAAGATTCTCATTCTGGATGACTCCACTTCTGCGGTGGATACGAAGACAGACGCCCTCATTCGAAGCGCTATGTTAAAAGAGATCCCGGATACTACAAAGATCATCATTGCTCAGAGAGTGTCTTCCGTCCAGGACGCAGACCGGATTCTGGTGATGGACGGCGGAAAGATCATAGAGCAGGGGACTCATGAGGAATTATTAGAACAGAACGGAATCTACCGTCAGGTGTACGATTCCCAGACCAGAAACAGGGAGGAGGAATAATATGCGTGTAAATTATCATACCGGTAAATCCGGCAATACATTTATCAGGCTGCTGTCTTATCTGTCTCATTATTATGGAATCCAGCTTGTGGCGACGGCAGTGTGTATCGTAATCAGTTCCTGCGCTTCGGCGATCGCCACCATCTTTTTGCAGAAGCTGATCGACGAATGTATCACCCCGGGGATCACAGAAGGATTTTCCGCAGTATGGACTCATCTGAAGAGTATTCTGATAACTATGGCGGTCATTTATGTTCTGGGCGTGGCGGCAGCTTTTGCATACACCCGTATGATGGCGGTGGTTACGCAGGGCACGCTGAAGCATATGCGAAACGATATGTTTTCCCGGATGCAGACCCTTCCCATCCGGTATTTTGACACTCATTCCCATGGGGATATTATGAGTACCTATACCAACGATACCGATGCCATCCGCCAGCTGATTGGACAGAGTCTGCCCATGCTTTTGCAGTCCTCGCTTACGGTGCTGGCCATGTTCCTGATGATGCTTTATTTCAGTGTCTGGCTGACTTTGGCAGTCTGTGTATTTCTGGCAGTGATGTTGCTGGTGACCAGGAAGGTGGGAGGCGCCAGCTCCCGGTTCATGATCGCGCAGCAGAGCGCACTGGCGAAGGAAGAAGGCTTTATCGAAGAAATGATGAGCGGCCAGAAGGTGGTACAGGTCTTCTGCCACGAGGAGGAAAGCAAGCAGGATTTTGTCCGGTATAATGAACAGCTTTTTCAGGACAGTGAAAAGGCGTTCCAGTTCGGAAATATCCTGATGCCTATCCTGAATAATCTTGGAAATCTGATGTATGTATCCCTGGATGTCATCGGAGGATTGCTCCTGTATTTCCATGTTTCCAATGTCTCCTGGGCAGGAATAGGAACCATCTCAGCGGGAATCATTGTAGCATTCCTGGGAATGGCAAGACAGCTGTCCCAGACCATCGGCCAGTCTTCCATGCAGGTATCGTTGATTGCTATGGGACTTGCCGGCGCCCGGCGTGTATTTCACCTGATGGACGAGGAACCGGAACAGGACGAAGGGTATGTCACATTGGTCCATGCAAGAAAAAGGGAAGACGGCAGTATCGAAGAAAGTCCGAAAGCTACGGGAATCTGGGCATGGAAGCATTATCACAAAGATACGGATACCACGACCTATACGGAGTTAAAAGGAGATATCCGGCTGGAACATGTGGATTTCGGATACGAACCCAGAAAATTGGTGCTCAAGGATATTTCACTTTATGCGAAACCAGGACAGAAGATCGCTTTCGTGGGAGCCACTGGAGCTGGTAAGACCACCATTACCAATCTGATTAATCGGTTTTATGATATTGAAGACGGCAAGATCCGTTACGATGGAATTAATATCAATAAGATTCACAAGCCGGATCTTCGGAGGTCGCTGGGAATCGTACTTCAGGATGTAAATCTTTTTACCGGAACGGTTATGGAGAATATTCGTTACGGCAGACTGGACGCTACGGATGAAGAGTGTATAGCGGCGGCGAAGCTTGCCAATGCGGATGATTTCATTCAGAGGCTGCCCCAGGGGTATGATACGGTGCTGACTGGTAACGGCGCCAGCCTGTCCCAGGGGCAGCGGCAGTTGATTTCTATCGCCCGGGCAGCAGTGGCGGATCCGCCGGTGATGATTCTGGATGAAGCCACTTCATCCATCGACACCAGAACAGAAGCGCTGGTTCAGGTGGGCATGGATAATCTGATGGAAGGCCGGACTGTATTCGTGATTGCCCACCGGCTGTCCACTATCCGGAACAGTAAGGCAATCATAGTGCTGGATCACGGACAGATTATCGAACGGGGAAGCCATGAAGAATTACTGGAGAAGAAAGGAACCTATTACCAGCTGTATACCGGAGCTTTCGAACTGGAGTAGCGCTGCCGGTATCAAATACGGAAGATCGGGCGGTCGGAGGGAATTTTCAAAGAATTGCTTTCCGTGGAGAAATATATCTGTCAATTTTTCTTCTCATGAGATATAATAAAATATATAAATAGCTTCCTGTATAATTCAAAGTGTAGAGAGTAAATGATTTTACAAAAATAGATACCTAAGTTAAACTGTCATTGCTGACCGGCCAGTTAGCAAATGAACAGAATAAGGAAGGTATCTACAAATGAATTCTACACAA
>CASEIR010000064.1 GCA_949287925.1 uncultured Lachnospiraceae bacterium | reverse complement strand
TTAACTGTAATATTTATTAAGATTCATTTTAGGATTGAGTAAGGTGTGGAAGACATAATGGTTATATCAAAAGCACCGGAGACATCTAAGGCATCTAAGGCGCAGACACCAGGGGAGCGAAGACAGCGGAGGAGAGGTGCTTTTGAAATCAGAAAAAGGAGAACAGGAACGATGACAAATGCAGAAAACAACACAGGGAAAAAGTTAGTGAAGAAGGGACTGGTCTTCTGTATGGCAGGTGTGATGGCGCTGAGTATGGTAGCCTGCACAGGGAAGGGGAAAGGAGCTGACACTCAGAATTCAAAAACAGAATCTTCCCAGTCTAAAGAAAAATCCACCGGCAAGAGCAAGTCGGGCGTCAAGAGTAAGGATAACAAGAAAAATAAGAGCAAGTCAGGCACTCAATCAGACAGCAAGGCCAAGGATAAGAACAAAGCGAAATCCGGTGCGGATCAGAAGAAAGAAGACAGTAAAAAGCAGGATGACAACAAGAATAATGGTGAAGCACAGGAGAATGCAAACTAAGAGACTGTAAGCGGCAGGGGACGTATAAGGAGGATACGTCCCTTGTGTCAGTCGGGGAAGAGGATGGGTATGAAAAATATAGGGGTAAATATCGGGAAATTTTTATTGTTCTGGGGTATGTTTGCCATCTTGCTTCTGGGAATTTCAAAAAAAATAGAAGGGGTGATGCTCCGCGAGGATGAACTGGTGGATTCCAGAAATAAAAGTTATTTTCGGATACGGAGAGAACCAGACAATACGATTGATATTATCGTGACGGGAGACAGCTTAAGCTTTACATCGGTGTCTCCGATGGAACTGTGGAACAGCCACGGCTTCACGTCTTATGTCTGCGGCCAGGGCGGACAGCGGGTGCAGGAATCCTATTATATGTTGAAAAATGCGTTTCGCAGACAGTCTCCCAGGCTGGTTATTCTGGAAAGCCATATGTTGTTTTGCGGAGAAGAAGGGGTGAACGGCCGAATCGAAGGACTCAAAGAGGCTCTCAATTACTATTTTCCCTTTTACCGGAATCATGATGTGTGGAAAACGTTACTGACAGGCCGGAGATATCCGGAAGAAAATTACAAAGGCTTTGCATTCCAAAGTGAGATCAGGTCCTATGAAAACGGGCCTTATATGGAAAAAACAGACCAGAAAGAAGAAATTACGGGACTGGTGCTTGATTATTTGCAGAAAATCGTAGAGCTGTGCCGGAAGAATGGAACTCGCTTGTTGCTGTTGAGTACGCCGTCCCCTGTGAATTATGATTATAAACGCCATAACAGTCTGGAGGCTTATGCCCGGGAGAAAGGGATCGATTATCTGGATTTGAATCTGAAGGATCTGGGAATGGACTGGAGAAAAGATAGTCTGGATCAAGGAGATCATCTGAATTATTACGGAGCAGAGAAGGTTACCCGTTTTCTGGGAGAATACCTGGTTTCACATTATGATCTGACAGATCACCGAATGGACCGGAAATATACTTCCTGGAAGGATCAAGCCAAAGAGTATATGGCGAGGAGAGAGAATGTATTAGAAGTTAGAGATCAGCAAACGGTATTTTTGCAAGGAGAAGGATTGAGACGGAAGGGCTGAGACAGCAGAGCAGAACATATATAAAAGTTAACAGTTAAGAAGATAAAAAAAGTGCAGTTCTTTGCTTTTATAAAGAACTGCACTTTTTTGTCGGAAATCAAATGGGATTGTGTTTAAAAAGATTGACATTTTGATTTTGGATAGATAAAATAATTACAGTACTACTGTAATTATTTTATATTTATGTAATTAAACCTGTATTAATAATTAAATTTTCAGCATCACAATTAAGATGATGCGAAAAGAAAGGATACATATGGAATCGATAAGTAAGAAAATCCGCCGGATCCGGCGGGAACAGAATATAACGTTAAAGGAATTGAGTGATACCACAGAACTGTCTGTTAGTTTTTTGTCACAGTTTGAGAGAGAGACTTCTTCTATCACACTTGTCTCATTAAAAAAGATTGCAGAAGCATTGAATATTTCTATGAAAGAACTGTTTGACGACGGGGAAGATAAGCATGGACGTTTTGTGCATCGGGAAAGCGATGGGATGGGTCTGATGGGTCTGGAGAAAAAATATGCCAGTTATGAGAGACTGAGCGGCCAGTTTGAGGGCAGAAAGATCGAGAGCCTGCTGCTTCGTATGGAACCGAGACGGTCTGATTTTGAACCCTGTACTCATGACGGGGAAGAGTTTATTTACATTTTGCAGGGCCGCGCCAGGTTTACGGTAGACGGTCAGGAATATGAAGTGGGAGAGGGAGAATCCATACATTATCCATCTACGCTTTTGCATAGTATTGTGAACATAGAAGACAGGGAACTGGTCTTTTTATGTATAGTAACACCAACGATTTTCTAGGATAGAAAGAAAACGTAGGAAAAATTAACGACTATTGAGAAAGGTGGGAGAAGAATTGAGAGTTGCGACAGACATTGGAGGCACATTTACAGATTTAGTTTCTGTGGACGACCAGGGAAGAACGATTATGACAAAAAGCCATACAACTCCTCCGAATTTTGAAGAAGGAGTGATACGGGTTATTCAAAAAAGCGGGATTAAGCCGCAGGAAATCGAAGACTTTATTCATGGCACCACGACGATCATTAATGCCTTGACGGAAAGAAAAGGAGCGAAGACGGGCCTGATCACGACAAAAGGCTTTCGGGATGTGCTGGAAATTGCCAGATGTAACCGCCCGGATTTGTTTAATATGGTATTTGCAAAGCCAAGACCATTTATTCCAAGATATCTTCGCAAAGAAGTAACGGAAAGAATTACATATGACGGTAAAATCGCAGTACCTCTTGCGGAAGAAGAGTTGGCGGAGATTGTAAACTTTTTCCAGAAAGAAGGGGTGGAAGCAGTTGCAGTGTGCTTCATCAATTCTTATGCAAATGATATCCATGAGAAGAAAACGGTAGAGATAATCCGGAAGTTATGGCCGGATGTATTTGTGACATCTTCAGCAGAAGTGACGAAAGAATGGAGAGAATATGAACGGACTTCCACAGTAACGTTAAATTCTTATGTTATGCCGGTTGCCTCTTCCTATATTGATAATCTGGACCGACGGCTGAATGAGATCGGATGCCATTCAAAAGAATATATTATGCAGTCTAATGGAGGAACAACCACATTTGAGCAGGCAAAACAGACGCCTATTAATATGGTGGAATCCGGCCCGGTGGCAGGGGTTTACGGCGCAGCAATACTGGGACAGATGATCGGAGAGAAAAATATCATTGCGTTTGACGTAGGAGGAACAACTGCCAAATGTTCTCTGATCGATGACGGCGAAGTGAAAGTAACAACGGAATACCGCATCGAACGCACAGAAAGTTATGCGGGATATCCTATCATGGCGCCGGTAGTTGACATTGTAGAAATTGGCAATGGAGGTGGTTCCATTGCATGGATCGATGAAGCAGGGTCGTTGAAAGTAGGACCACAGTCGGCCGGAGCGCTTCCGGGACCGGTAGCTTACGGGATTGGAGGCACGGAACCGACGACCACAGACGCCTGTCTGGTTACCGGAAGATTATCGCCGGATAATTTTGATAACGATGTCGATATGGAAGCGGTGAAACGCGCCATTAAAGAGAAGGTCGGGAATGCGTTTGATATGGATACGGATGAAGCGGCCATGAGTATTTTGCGTGTTGCAGAGGCAAATATGTACAATGCATTGAAACTGATCTCAGTCCGGCGCGGCTACGATCCAAGAGACTTTTCAATGGTTGCTTTTGGCGGCGGCGGTCCCATGCACTGTGCATATCTGGCAAAAGAATTAAATATTCGAAAAGTAATTGTTCCTGTGGCAGCGCCGGTATTTTCCGCATGGGGAATGCTGATGACCGATGTCCGGCATGATTATATTCAGACCAATATCCGGCGGATGAATGAAGTAGATGCCAGTGAGCTGAACGAAATGTGGAATCATCTTTTGCAGCAGGCGCAGGAGCAGTTCATTAGGGAGGGCATAAAAAAGGAAAATATTGTTTGTAATTTTATCGCAGATATGAGATACATGGGGCAGGAACATACAGTCAAGGTGAAAGTTCCTCCGGTTCCATGGAGTGAAGAAACTAAGGCGGAAATTATCGGACGTTTTCATGAAACTCATGAGCATTTTTACACATTCCGTCTTCCGGATACTCCAACGGAGATTGTGAATCTTCATCTGGTGGCGTATGGGCGGCTTACCAAGCCCGAATTGGCGCAGCTTCCACCGCAGACAGAGCCTTTAGAGAATGCGAAAAAAGAAGTGCGCAGCGTATATTTTGCAGAAGAAGGATGGACGAAGACGCCGGTATATAAGAGAGAATTGCTTGGAAGCGGCGCGGTACTGGACGGACCGGTGATTGTTGAAGAAGCGGCGGCATCTACTGTGGTTGCCAGAGGACAGCGCCTGACAGTAGATATTTATGGTAATCTGATTATTGAAACGGAGGTGCAGGAGTAATGGCAGAGATGAAAATGAATCCGGTAACGCTTGATATTGTAAAAGATTCTCTGATTGCAATCAGCAATGAAGTGTTTTACGCATTTGCCAGAACATCTATGAGTCCGATTATCTATGAAACACTGGATTATGCCAGCGGCATTGCAGATGTGGAAGGACGGCTTCTGACACAGGGAAACGGAGCTTGTGGATTTATCGGATTGATTGCGCCGATGATTCAGGAAATTATCAATAAATATGGGAAAGACCAGATGCAGCCAGGAGACGTATATTTAATTAATGACCCCTATCTTGGCGGAGGTACGCATTTGTCAGATATTGGAATGGTGATGCCGGTCTTTTATAAAGATGAATTGATTGCGTTTGTTGGAAATAAGGCGCATTGGTCAGATGTCGGCGGAATGGCGGCGGGATCATTTACTACGGATTCATCGGAAGTTTTTCAGGAAGGACTGCGGTTTTCCGGTGTGAAATTACTGGAAAAAGGAGAGATCTGCAAGCCCCTTCTGGAAATGATCAAAAGCAATGTGCGGTTCCCGGAAACTTCCGAAGGAGATATGTGGGGGCAGATCGCTTCTTTGCGTACAGGGTATCGGAGAATCGGTGAATTGTGTGATAAATATTCCGTAGATATTGTGAAAGAATCGATGCAAAGATTGCTGGATCAGGGTGCGAAGATTGCTTACAGCCGTTTGAAAGAACTTCCGAAAGGAAGCTGGGAAATGGAAGAGTATATGGATGACGACGGATATGGCAATCCGGTAAAACTGAAGGTAAAGATTACGATAGAAGAGGATTCCTTTATTGCAGATTTTACAGGCAGCAGTCCCCAGGTGGCAAGCCCCATCAATACGGGATACAGTTCCTTATGCGCAGGCGTGAAAGTAATTTATATGTCCATTCTGGGGCCGGAACTTGCAGTCAACGATGGTGTTTTTGATCCTATGCAGGTGATAGCTGAGGATGGATCTGTACTTCGGTGCCACGCTCCGGCGCCTACATCTTGCTATTTTGAAAGTATGATTTATTCTTCTGATGTAGTATGGCGGGCGTTAGCGCCTGTATTTCCGGAAGCGCTGGGAGCAGGACATATGCTGTCTGTATGTTCGGTCGTACTTGCCGGGACGAAACAAGGAAGCGGAGAACCTTTCCTGATTGTGGAGCCTACCGGCGGCGGCTGGGGCGCAAGCGCCGGAAAAGACGGCGAAGTCGGACAGTTTTGCGTCGGTGATGGAGAGACCTATAATGTACCGGTCGAAATGGCAGAAAACCGGTATGGAATTATGATTGATGAATATAGTCTGCATACCGATGGCGCCGGGGCCGGAAAATACCGGGGAGGAAGCGGAGCTGTCCGCTCATACCGGGCGATGACAGACGGACAGCTGTTTACAGCATCTTTTGGACGAAATAAATTCCCGGCATGGGGAGCAGCAGGCGGAACAGACGGATCCTACAATTATTTTGAATTCCACAATGCGGACGGCACGGTGGAAGGTCCTATGGGAATCGTAGCCAGAAGGGTAATGAATAAAGACGATGTTGTTCGCATGGTGACCTGTACCGGAGGCGGTTATGGCAATCCTTTGGAGAGAGATCCGAAAGCTGTGGCCTGGGATGTGAAAAACGAATATATAACGGCTGATCAGGCAGAAAAAGAATATGGTGTTCTGGTAGATCCTGAAACTTTTGAAATAAAAGGTTATACATCCAACCGCAGGCAGGAGGTGTGAAAATGATTGTCAGAAAGATAGGAGAAGTATCGGATCATGTAAGAGCAGACGGTGTTACAATGAGGGATTTTTTCGGAGAAGTATGTCCGACTGACGGCAAAGTATCTATGGGATATGCAGTTTTTCCGGATGGAACAGTGGTTCCGCCGGCTGCGCATTCGGCAGATGAGTACTCTTACATTATTTCCGGAAAGGTAAAGTGTGAAAGTAATGGAATCGTGAGAGAGTTATGTGCGGGTGAGGCCTCTTACATCCCAGCGGGAGAAGTACATAAAAGCATAAATGATTCCGGAGAAGAAGCAACCTTGGTGTGGATGCTGATTGAATCATGAAAGTAAAAGAATGATTTATCGACTTATGCCCCATTCTGTGCTATGATTATATGCATGTAATCATAGCACAGAAAGGGGTATTTTCATGGAAAATACGTCTCTAGATCATAGACAAAAGAAAATTACTATCGCGCTTCTGGCCCATGTGGACGCGGGGAAAACGACCTTGTCCGAAGCGTTGCTCTACCGGTGCGGAACGATCCGCAGACTGGGGAGAGTGGATACGAAGGATGCGTTTCTGGATAATTATGAACTGGAACGCAGCCGAGGGATCACTATTTTTTCCAAGCAGGCGCAGCTTGATTGGAAGGACTGCCAGATTACGCTGCTGGATACGCCCGGGCATGTGGACTTTTCTGCGGAAATGGAACGGGTGCTGCAGGTGCTGGATTATGCGGTTCTGTTGATCAGCGGCGCGGACGGCGTGCAGGGCCATACCCGGACGCTGTGGAAGCTGCTGGAGCGTTATGAGATCCCTGTCTTCCTGTTTGTCAATAAGATGGATCAGGCGGGGACGGACCGGGAAAAGATGCTGGAGGAGCTGACAAGCCAATTCGGGGAAGGCTGTATCGCCTTTGATTCCGGCCGGGAGGAAGAGGCTTTCTGGGAGAGCCTTGCAGTCTGCGACGAGCATGTGCTGGAAAATTATCTGGAGACCGGACGAGTGACGGAGCAGGAGATTGCCGCCATGGTGGCGGAGAGGAAGGTATTTCCCTGTTATTTCGGTTCGGCGCTTAAAAACAGCGGAGTGGAAGAGCTTCTGGAGGGAATCTCAGTCTACAGCCGGATGCCGGAATATGGCTCTCTGTTCGGGGCCAGGGTGTATAAGATATCCAGAGATTCTCAGGGCAGCAGGCTGACCCACATGAAGATCACGGGGGGAAGCCTGAAGGTGAAGGAATTGCTTCGGGGAAGAACGGATGTGGAGTGGGAAGAGAAGGCGGATCAGATCCGCATCTATTCTGGAGAAAAATATGAGATGGCGCCGGAGGCGGATGCGGGGACCGTATGTGCGGTAACCGGACTTTCTTATACCAGGCCGGGCGAGGGACTGGGCTGTGAGGCCCAGCTTCCGGAACCCTGGCTGGAGCCGGTTTTAAGCTATCAGGTAAGGCTTCCGGAAGACTGTGACGTTCACGGAATGCTGCGGAATCTTCGACGGCTGGAGGAGGAAGATCCCATGCTCCATGTGGTATGGGAAGAAGAACTGGGAGAGATCTATGTCCGGCTGATGGGAGAGGTGCAGACGGAGATCTTAAAGAGTGTGATACAGGAGCGGTTTGGCGTGGAGGTGTCTTTTGATACCGGACGCGTAGTTTATAAAGAAACAATAGCAAATACGGTGGAGGGAGTCGGTCATTATGAGCCGCTGCGCCACTATGCGGAGGTCCATCTTTTGCTGAAGCCCGGCGCCAGGGGCAGCGGCCTGGTATGTGAGAGCCGTTGTAGTGAAGACCGGCTGGACCGGAACTGGCAGCGGCTGATCCTGACCCATCTGGAGGAGAAGGTTCACCGGGGGGTACTGACCGGAGGGGCGCTGACCGATGTGAAGATTACGCTGATGTCGGGTAAGGCTCATCTGAAGCATACGGAAGGCGGTGACTTCCGCCAGGCTACGTACCGGGCGGTGCGCCACGGGCTTATGCAGGCGGAGAGCGTCCTGCTGGAGCCATATTATGATTTTTTTCTGGAAGTGCCTTCGGAGATGACTGGCCGTGCGCTGACGGATATCCAGAATATGGGCGGGGCTTATGAACTGCCGGAGCAGACTGGCGAGATGACGGTGATCCGGGGGAATGCGCCCGTGTCCGGAATGCGGGATTATCAGCGGGAGGTGGCGGCATATTCCAGGGGCATGGGAAGGCTGGGCTGTACCTTCCGGGGATATGAGCCCTGCAAAGACGCGCAGGAAGTGATCCGGGAAATCGGATACGATCCCTTGCGGGATACGGAAAATCCGGCAGGGTCCGTGTTCTGCTCCCATGGCGCCGGATATTATGTGCCCTGGGACGAGGTCCGGGACCATATGCATCTGCCGGGTTGCCTGGAAGAAGAGAAGCCAGAAGAAGGGAAGACACAGCGGCCGCCGGCGGCAAAGTCCAGATCAGACTGGGGAGCCCAGGAAAAAGAGCTGGAGGAGATCTTCATCCGTACTTACGGGCGGGTGGAACGGCGAAAAGACGGCGGCCCGAAGCGCTTTGGCGCGCAGGAAAAGAAACAGAATCACGTAAAAGAGCAGACGGGAACAGAGTATCTGCTGGTGGATGGTTATAATGTGATTTTTGCCTGGGAAGAATTAAAGGAGCTTGCACGGATTAATATCGACAGCGCCCGCCATAAGCTGATGGATATTCTGTGTAATTATCAGGGATACCGGGGCTGCCAGGTGATCCTGGTATTTGACGCCTACCAGGTGGAAGGAGACGTAATGGAAATCAGCCGGTACCACAACATTCACATAGTATTTACCAAAGAAGCGGAGACGGCGGACCAGTATATCGAAAAAGTTGTTCATGAGATCGGACGGAAATATCATGTGACGGTAGTGACTTCCGATGGAACAGAGCAGGTGGTTACCCTGGGACAGGGCGGACGGCTGAAATCAGCCCGGGAATTCCGGGAGGATGTGCGTATCATGGAACAGGAGCTTCGGACGGTCTATCTGGAAAAGGGCGGCGGCAGCCGGAATTATCTGTTCAACCATATGGAGCAGGAAATGGCGGAACAGATGGAGGAGATCCGGCTGGGCAGAAGAAAATGGGAAGATTAACATATTCTTTACAAAACAGTTATTTCCCGTTTACTTTGAACTGATATGCTCTTATAGTTAAAATAAGAATATTTATAAATGAGGAAACGGATATGGAAAATAGTAAAATGACAAGGTTGGAAAAATATTGGATCCTGTATGATGTGGGAAATTCCGCATTCATCATGCTGGTGTCGACTATCATTCCGATCTATTTTAATTACCTGGCAGAAAGCGCCGGTATCTCGGAGGTGGATTACCTGGCTTATTGGGGGTATGCGGCTTCCGTGGCTACGGTGGTGGTGGCTCTCATCGGGCCGGTACTGGGTACGCTGGCGGATACGAAGAATTTTAAGAAGCCGTTATTCGTGTTGTCTATGATGGTGGGAGTGATCGGCTGCGCGGCCTTGTCATTTCCCAGATCCTGGGTGGCATTTCTGGCAGTATTTGTCATCGCGAAGGTGGGATTTAACGCCAGTCTGATCTTTTATGATTCCATGCTGCTGGATGTAACGACAGAAGAGCGTATGGATACGGTGTCATCACATGGATATGCGTGGGGGTACATCGGCAGCTGCGTGCCGTTTGTGGCGTCGCTGATATTGGTATTGATGAATGAAAGTCTGGGGATCAGCATGGCAACTGCCATGGGACTGGCCTTTTTCCTGAATGCGGCCTGGTGGCTGGTGGTGACGATTCCGCTGCTGCGCAATTATAAACAGGTGAATTATGCGGCGCTGCCCAAACGTCCGGTAAGGGACAGCTTTCGAAGACTTGGCCTTACTCTGCGGGATATCAGATCCGAGAAGAAGATTTTCCTGTATCTGTTGGCATTCTTCTTCTTCATTGACGGTGTCTATACCATCATCGAGATGGCTACGGCTTATGGAAGCGCGCTTGGCCTTGATTCTAACGGACTTTTGCTGGCACTTCTGGTGACCCAGCTGGTTGCGTTTCCCTGTGCTCTGATTTTTTCCAAGTTATCGAAGAAGTATGAAACGGAAAAACTGATCAGAGTTTGTATTCTTGCCTATACTGGAATTGCGCTTTTCGCCATTCAGCTGAATAAATTATGGGAATTCTGGTTCCTGGCCGTACTGGTGGGAATGTTCCAGGGAGCGATCCAGGCGCTGTCCCGGTCCTATTTTGCCCGGATCATTCCGGCTGAGAAGTCCGGAGAGTATTTCGGTATCTATGATATCTGCGGCAAAGGGGCTTCGTTTATGGGAACTACTCTGGTGGGAATCGTAGCCCAGGCTACGAATGTTGCCAATGCGGGAGTGGCGATTATTGCAGTTCTGTTCGTAATTGGATTTGCGATTTTCTGTAAATCGGTAAAAGTGTCACAATAATATGAATTTTGATATATTCAGATAGAAATGGAGGAGGAGTATGCCTGCTTTTTATGCACATGACAGATTTGGGAAAAAAGTTGTAGAATATTTGAACAATGACCTGAAAAAGACGGTGAAGGATCATTACCGGCAGTACCGCATCGGACTGCAGGGGCCGGATCTATTGTTTTTTTACCGGCCGTTCTATCCGAACCGGATCGCAAAATATGGGAATCATTTACATGACATCTCGGCGTATCCTTTTTTTCAGCACGCCATCCGTGTGGTGAGAAAGAAAGGGAAGGAGAGCAGGGAATATGCGTATCTGATGGGGTTTGTGTGCCATTTTATCCTGGACAGCGAATGCCATCCTTATGTGGAAGCCTATATTGAAAAAAGCGGTGTCCGCCACCTGGAGATTGAAGAGGAGTTTGAAAAAATGCTTCTGCGGCTGGACGGCCACGATCCGCTGGCGTATCCGGTAGCACGGCTGGTTCCGGTAGACATTGCCACGGCGGATGCCATCTGGCCTTTTTATGACCGGATCAGCCGGAAGACGATCCTGCAGTGCCTGCGGGATCTGCGGACGGTGAAGCGGCTGTTTACAGCGCCGGGACCGGTCAAACAAAAGCTCATTAACGGAGCGTTCCGTCTCAGTGGAAAATATGCAGAGATGAAAGGCCTAATGAATCAGAGAAAGGATAATCTCAAATGCCAGGAGAGCAATCAGGAATTGTTCCGAAGGTATGAGGCATCTGCAGAACTGGCAGCCCGGATGATAGAAAGTCTGGATGAAAGCATCTGGGCGAGAAAGGAGCTGGATGAACGTTTTGACCGGACATTTGCGTAAATATGCAGGCGCATGGCTTTGTGCGCTTGCAGTTTTCATTTGTACAGCCTGCGCTCAACAGGGAGCCGTTCCGGCGGTGGAAGAAACTGCGGAAGCGACCGAGATTACGGCTGCGGAAGTGGTGCAGGCAGAGGTGCCGGAATATGAAGGAGATCCTTTTGTAGAAGTGGAGAATAATCAGCCGGATTTTACGGAGGAAGAACTGACGGAGGAGTCCTATGAGTCCTATGGCGAATTGGATGATCTGGGGCGGTGTACAGAAGTGGAAGCCTGTATCGGAACGGATCTGATGCCTACGGAGGAACGGGGAAGCATTGGAGAAGTAAAACCCACTGGCTGGCATACGGTGAAGTATGATAATGTGGACGGGAACTATCTCTATAACCGGTGTCATCTCATCGGCTACCAGCTGACTGCGGAGAATGCCAATGAGAAGAATCTGATCACCGGTACCCGTTATATGAACACGGAAGGCATGCTGCCTTTTGAAAATGAGGTGGCGGAGTATGTGCAGGAGACGGAGAATCATGTGATGTACCGGGTAACGCCTATTTTCGAAGGAGAGAATCTGGTGGCTTCCGGCGTCTGGATGGAAGCCGAGTCTGTGGAGGACGGCGGAGACGGGATTTCCTTCAGCGTCTACGTCTACAATGTACAGCCGGGTATCGAGATTGATTATGAACAGGGAGACAGCCGTGAGGCGGATGACCCGGCGCAGGAAGATGTACAGGCAGCGGATGCGGAGGAAGATCCATCCTATATACTGAATAAAAATACACGGAAATTTCATGTGCCGGATTGTGGAAGTGTGGCTGATATCAAAGCCAAAAACCGGGAAGATTATACCGGAAACAGAGAAGCTCTGATAGAACAGGGCTATGAGCCCTGCGGCAGATGTAAACCATAAAGAGTATAGATAAAAAATGTATTTCTAAGTGTATTATGTAATGGATTTTGTACCGTTTATTGTGTAAAGGATAAATATGTTGTGAAATGGTGTGCGAGGATGCAAAAAGACCTGGTGGTTCGCAAGGATCTGGGTCTTTTTTTGTGTGGTAGTAACGAGGGAAAGTTCGTGTTTGCCTGAGTGTGGTGAACATGAAATGTAACATATTGTGAAAAATATTTACAAAAGAGAAAAAATATATTGACAGAATGAAATAATATTTTATAATGATTGTATATAAATGATAAGTAAATAGTTTTGTGAATGGGTTATAAGATGCAAAATGCACAAATACAATCCTGAAAAATCAACTATTTTCTTATCTAAAAAAGTAAAATGTTTTCAGGATGAAATATTTTTTTACATAAAAGAGGTTATAAATTTAAAATCCCGGGTAATAAAAGATTTATAATTTTTGTTTTATGATTCAATCTTGAAAACGAATAAAAGGAGGAATGATTATGAAATTCAAAACTGTTATGAAGAAAATGTTTTCGGTAGCACTTGTTGGTGTTATGACACTTTCTTTGGCAGCCTGTGGAAGTTCAAATGAAGAAAGTAGTGATGGAGATAGCGGCAGTGGAGAAGGGAAAACTATTAAGTTCCAGCAGTGGTGGGGAGCAGAGCTTCCTGAAGGTTACCTGGAAGATATAGTTGCAAAATATGAAGAGGAAACAGGAGTTACAGTAGAATTATTAACTGCTCCATGGGCAGATACAAAGACTGCTATTACAGCTGGTGCTACGAACAATACAATAGCAGATATCATTAGTGTTGATGGAGCATGGCTGGCAGAATTTGCAGACATGGGAATTATCACTGATATTGAAGCAGCTGGGGTGGATACAAGTCTTGCAAGTGATGTATGGAAAGTGGGAGATACAAGTTATGTTGTACCTGTTAATAACTTTGCATATCCAATGTATGTAAACATGGACATTCTTAGCGCGGCTAATGTTAGTGAAATTCCGACAACCTGGTCAGAATTGATTGATGCATGTAAGAAAATTACGGATGCAGGATATTCAGCATTTGCATTAAATCTTGGAACGACAAATGCAAACGGTATTCAGAACGTATTTGGTGGTACAGGATGGGCTTCCGGTATCAAAATTAAAGATGAAAGTGGAGCATACAAAACAGAAGGCAATGAAGAACTTGCTTCTCTGGCAGAACTGTTTAAGACATTGTATGATAATGGATCTTTGTATCCGGGTATGAGCACATTGGAAGAGTCTGAGATGACAAGTAATTTCGCAGCTGGCAATTGCGCGTTTACAGTTGCTTCTGCAGCTACAATGAGCCAGTTTACAGATGTGAATTTTGAGGCAGTAACAATTCCAGTTAAAGATGGATACGAAGGAGAGAGTGGAATCTGCTACGCAAGCTGGGCTGTGGGTATTTCTGAATCCAGTGAGAATAAAAAAGAAGCGGCAGATTTTATCAATTATCTGCTTGGCGGTCTTGATGGTAAAGATGGTTCTGTTTCTGCAGGTCTTGCTTCAACCATGTCTGCATTCCCGAACAGTACGGTTGCAGAGCCTGATTACAGTGAAGCTCCGGAGCAATTCCAGTCATTCTATGAGCTGTATAAAGAGAATTATGTAATTAATGAGTACATTGGTCTTGCCAATGCTTCAGATGTTATGACATCTATGACAAACGATTTGGTTCAGTATCTTGAAGGAGATATGGATTGTGATACGATGCTTTCAAATTGGCAGACATATCTGGACGAAGCTGGAGAGTAGTCATCAAAAAGTAGTCGGTTTAAGAATGGAGTCAATTATTGACTCCATTCTCTTGGCAAAGAATTGTATTTTGAAGCAGGAGGTTTTGTTTTGAAGTTATTAGGAAAAAGAACGGCGCCTTATAGATATCTTGCTCCAACAATTATATTGATGATGGTTTTTCTTGTAGTTCCGATTTGCATGGTCATTGGTTATTCCTTTTTAGATAAAGCTGTTGTTTCACCGGATCCATCATTTATAGGAATTGAGAATTATCAGGAATTATTCAGTGATTCACAGTTTTGGAATGCAGCGGCTAATACAATAATTTTTGTGGTGGTAAGTGTTGTCGCACATCTTATTATAGGAATGATATTTGCAATTCTATTAAATTCTAAATATTTTGCATATCGGACAAAAGCAATTGCCCGAGTGATTTACATTCTTCCTTGGGTTTTTACCGCGTCTGTTGTCGCTATATTGTGGAAGTTAATGCTTCAGCCATCAGGTATTGTCAATTATTTGATGGGAATTCTTCCGCAGGTTTCAAGAAACACGGAATGGCTCAGTAATCAGGATGTTGCTTTGGCGGTGATTTGTTTTATAAATATCTGGTGTGGATATCCTTTCTACATGATTAGCATTCTTGCAGGATTACAGGGTATATCGGGAGACTTGTATGAAAGCGCGGCAATTGACGGCGCAACGATTGTAAAGAGCTTTTTGCATATTACGATTCCTCAGTTAAAACCGATATTGATCAGTATAGCTATGTTGGATTTTATTTGGACGTTGCAGTCCTTTAACGTCATCTGGATGTTAACAGGAGGTGGTCCGGTTAATTCTACAGAGACACTAAGTATTTATATTTATAAACTGGCGTTCCAGAAAGTAGATTATAGTATGGCGGGAACAGCGGCTACAGTGCTGCTGGTAGTATGCGTGTTCGTAGCAATCTTTTACGTGAGACAACAGAAGAAAGTGAGGGAATAGAGCATGGTTGGCAGTTATAAGAAATCAATAAAAATTTTAATGTCTATTTTGCTGGTCATTGGCGGTTTATTTGCCGCATTCCCGATTTTGTGGATGGTTTGTTCTTCGTTGAAAGACAATTCTGCTATTTTTTCGTGGCCTCCCAAATTTATTGATAGTACGGCGAGCTTATCTTCTTATATTGCAGTTCTTACAGATTCTACAAAAGTAAGATTCTTTGTAAACAGTTATATTGTATCGGCTGCAGTAGTATTGCTTACATTGTTTATTGGTATTCTGGCAGGATATGCGTTTAGCCGGTTTGATTTTCCGGGAAAAGGTATTTTTAATTCGTTGATTGTCAGCGTACAAGCGATACCGCCTATCGTACTGTTGATTCCTTATATGGGAATGATTGTTGCAATGGGACTGTTTAATACATATTTTGCGTTGATTTTGACTTATCTTATTACGACATTGCCGTATTGTATTCTAATGATGACAGGTTATTTTAATACATTGTCAAAAGAGTTGGATGAAGCTGTTATGATTGACGGCGGTTCCCGGTGGAAAGCTCTGTGGTCGGTGTTGGTGCCTATCTCTTTGCCGGGAATGGTTTCGGTAGGAATGTATACGTTTATGCAGGCATGGAACGAATATTTGTTTGCGCTGGCTTTGACGCAGACAACAGACATGAGAACTGTACCAATCGGAATTAACCTGTTAATGGGACAACATGCATATGACTGGAGTCAGATGATGGCAATGAGTGTATTAGGTTCGATTCCGGTATTAATTTTATTCCTGTTTTTCCAGAAATACTTTATTGCAGGTATGTCCTCTGGTGGTGTTAAAGGTTAATAATTAAAATCTGGTTAATTTTAGAAGGGATATATGACAGTGAAAGACAGTATTATTATAGGATTTCATTCTTGTGTAGATTATGAACTTAAATGGGATCAGAAGCGATTAGAGGAATTAATAAAGTCATATAAAATCCATAATGACGAACTGGCAATGGATTTGGAAATTGATTCGGCGAGAAGTTTGTTAATTGTTGCTTTGGCCCATATGAAAATGGGTGTAGGGGCTGAATTTACTCCGTCCTCGAACGACATATGTCTGGAATTTGCAAATAATTTTCAGTATGAGGTTACTGTTGGCGGGACTGCTGCAAGAGCTGCAATAGCTATTAGCAAGATTGGGTATGAAAGTTCGCTTTCAATGGTATGTTGTAATAAGCATATTAAGGATACGTTGCCTGAAGCTGTGCATTATTTTTCAAATGTTGGAGAAAATCATGAAGCGGAATATCCGCATGTAGTGTTTTCGTACCCGGCAAATGCGCATATTTCTGTAGAAGATATTGATTTTGTGACCCCAAGAGAAAACCGTATGATGTTTTCAAGGGATGTTGACAGCCTGAACATGGTGATTTCTCAGGATTTTGCGCCCATGATGGAAGAGGCGAAAGTTATGCTTTTGTCATGTTTCAGTGAGGTTCTGGAGAAGGATATTCTGAAAAAGCGTATGGAAGAATTAAATCTTCTGCTTGAGGCTTTGCCGAAAGAGGCCTTTGTTCTTATGGAAGACGGCTGTTATATTAACAAAGAATTTCGAACATACGTACATGATGCATTGCGTGATAAGTTGAGTGCGCTTAGTATGAATGAAGATGAGATGCAGGAATATTATGGAAAACGAATTAATATTATGGATCCATCGGAAGTGTTAAACACCATTGGTTATATTTATAAGAAACTCGGAGTTCCGATATTAATTGTACATTCTGCGGCATGGGCAATTGCTTACGGAAAACATGCAAAATCAATGTGCAAGGTTCTGGAAGGCGGTACCAATATGGCTGCAACCAGATTCTGTTTCGGAGATAATTTCGGGAAGAAAGAATATGAGTTGGTCAGCAATGGTGAATGCAGAAAAGATAGTATCGAATTTGGAGAAGAGATAGAGAGTCTTTCTGAGGAAGAGATATGTTGTGTTGCAAGTAAAGACCTTAGATATGTTGAACATCCGGTTGTCGTAGGATTGGGAGATAGTTTTGCCGGTGGTATGTTGCCGGAGCTGGTCAATGGAAATGGAGTAAAATAGAGGACAGGCATAAGAAGGAGAAGACTATGTACGAGAGAGTAGAAAACATTATTAAAATGGCGGAAGAAAAAAAGACTGCAGCAATTGCATTCATTTGTATGGATCATGTGATGATGCGATCTGTAGTTTATGCTGCAGAAGCAACGAATACTCCTGCGATTGTAATGCTTTTTCCGGAGCATGTTTCCATTCAGAAAACGTGTACAAAAAAAGGATATGCAGAATCTTTTAAAGCACTTGCTAAAGAGGTGAAAGTTCCTCTGGGACTTCATATGGATCATGATTATTCTTATGAAGCTCTGATTGATACGATTGGAAGTGGATTTGATTCGGCTATGATGGATGGTTCTATGAACGATCTGGATACTAATATTGCTGTTACTAAGAAGGTGGTTGATAAGGCACATGAGCTGGGAGCAATTATTGAAGGAGAGATCGGACATGTTGGTTTAGCAGCAGATAATGCAAATCATGATGAAGATCTGTATACCAAACCAGATGCGGCTGAAAAATTCTGTAGAGAGACAGGTGTGGATTCACTGGCGATTTCTATTGGGAATGCACATGGTGAGTATAAAGATACACCACATCTTGACATCAAACGTTTGGAAGAGATCGACGCTGCTACAAAGACTCCGTTGGTGCTTCATGGTGGAAGCGGTATTCCGGATGATCAGCTTTTGATGGCTTTTTCAAAAGGTATCAGTAAATTTAATCTTGGTACCGAATTTTTGGGCAAGTATTTTAAAGCAGTAGAAGAATATGTGGCAGAATACGGACCAAATCCGGATCCAGTTAAGATTATTCAGATGCCGGAGTATGTACAGGCAAGACTCCAGGCATATCTGGAAGAAAGAATGAAAACCCTTTGTCATTTCTAAAAACACATATAAATATTGGAGGGATATAATTATGTTAATGAATATGAAGGATATTTTAGCAGTTGCCAAGGAACATCATTTTGCATTGCCGGCATTTAACATCAGTGATTATTCCATGTTCCTGGGAATCATGGATGTGTGTGAAGAGACGAATTCTCCGGTTATTATTGAAATTCATCCGGATGAGCTTAGTTTTATCGGACCTGAAATGGTAACAGCTATTAAAGAAAAAGCATACAAATCATCTGTTCCGGTATGTATTCATCTGGACCACTGTAGTGATTTTGGCAAAATTGTATGGGCAATCCAGTGTGGATTTACATCGGTTATGTTTGATGGAGCAGAACTTCCGTTTGAAGAGAATATTGCAGGAACTAAGAAAGTAGTAGAGGCTGCTCATCCTGTAAATGTATCCGTTGAAGCGGAACTTGGAACAATCGGGTCTTTGAATCCTGAAGATTTGGAAGGCGGGGCTGCTCAGATTATCTACACAGATCCGGAAGATGCAGTAAAATTTGTAGAGGCTACAGGAGTAGATACACTTGCAGTGGCAATCGGTACCTGTCATGGATTATATCCGGCAGGCATGAAGCCGGAGTTGAAACTGGATATTCTGCAGGAGATTGCTTCCAAGGTGGATGTTCCGTTGGTTCTTCATGGGGGATCGAATAATCCAGATAAGGAAATTGGTGAATCGGTAACTCTTGGTATCAATAAGATTAACATTTCTTCTGATATTAAAGCTGCATACTTTATGAAAATGAGGGAAGTGCTTGAAGATAAAAGTTTGAGAGAGCCTAATGTTATTGAGCCAATATGCATGGAGGCTATGAAAGAAGTAGCAAAGCATAAACTTGAGTTATTCCAGACAATCGGGAAAGCATCTTTATATTAATATTTATGCGTGCTATAATGATTATATTATAGTGCGAGGTTAAATATGGAATATGAAAGATAAGATGGATGAGAATATTATCAGCAAAGAGGTTCTTGCTGTAATAAGATCAAAGTATGGGCAGATTTTTGCCGCAGAACAAAGAGTGGCCGATTTTGTATTGGCCTATCCAGGAGAAACGGTAAACTGCAATGTGTCTCAGCTCGCGAAAGCTAGTGGAGTAAGTGATGCTACAGTTGTAAGAATGTGTCGGCATTTAGGATATACGGGGTATTATCAGTTTCGGATCACTTTGTCTAGAGATTTGGGTAAAGAAGAGCAGGCAAAAGAACTGCTGCTTCAAGATCAAGGCAATTTATCACGGATTTTTAATGAATATGTAAAAACCGTGGTTGATATTGGAAAGTCCCTGGATGAGGCGGTGTTACGAAAATGTATTGCGTTATTAAAGACGGCGGAAACAGTATATGTCTTGGGAATAGGAAATGCCTCAAATTTATCCCAGTATATGGGGTTTCGCCTGGAACGCCTAGGGATAAGAAGCGTATATGATCATGTTCCGGAATATATGATCAATCACATTAATCTTGCGAAGGAAGACGCGGTTCTCCTCGCAATCAGTAAATCGGGGATATCAAAACCGGTAATACGAGGGATTGAACTTGCGAAAGACCGAGGGATGAAAGTTGTGTCCATTACAGCGGTATTGGATTCTCCAGTGGCTGAAATGGCAGACTGTCTATTGCTTACAAGTGTAGAAGAACCCCCTTTTTCGGTAAAAGCAAGTTATACTTACTTAAATGAAATTGTAGTAATGGAAGCGTTGTTGGAATATTTTGAAAAACTGATTAACGCGAATAACAAAGAGAGAAATAGGCCAGAGATTGTTTTGGCTGAATATAAAATCTAATCCATTTAGCAAATGAAAGATAAGTAAGGAGTGATAACTTGTTGCGTTCGGATAATATTCTTGACAGGGAAGTACTTGATGTAATTAGAGAACAGTATGATCATATTTTTTGGGCAGAAAAAAAGGTCGCAGATTTTGTATTAAAATATCCACAAAAGGCAGTAGAATCAAATGTGTCAGAGCTGGCAAAACAAAGCGGTGTCAGTGATGCAACGGTGGTGCGCATGTGTCACCATATCGGTTACACTGGATATTATCAATTCCGTATCACGTTAGCACGTGATATGGGGAAAAAGCAATATAGCAGTCCGTCATATTCTGCAAATTCAGATGTAGTGGATCAAGTCTTTGCAGAATATGCGGAAACTATGGTTGCAATCGGAAACCGCATTGATGAAAAAACTATGTGGGAGTGTGTGAACCTGTTGAAAACATGCGGACAGGCACATTTGATGGCTGTAGGGAACACAAGTCCTTTAGCTCAATATATGGGATTCCGCTTGGGAAGATTGGGGATTAAGTGTACTTATAATGTGTCAGCGGAATATTTTCTCAATCAGGTAAATCTTGCTGATTCTAATGATATACTTGTTGCGATATCACAGTCGGGATGTTCAAAGCAAGTCATAAAAGGAATGGAACTTGGAAAAGAAAAAGGGTTGAAAAGTATTGCAATTACAGCATATGCTCTGTCTCCGGTCTCGGAACTGGCGGACTATGTTTTATTATCGACGGGAAAAGATGAGCCTTTTAACTATTATAAAGGTTATGCACATTTACGAGAAACAGCGGTTATAGATGCATTGTTGAATTTTGTTACAAACGAAGAATTAATAAAAGCAAAACAAGCTGATAAACCAGAATTCATTTTGTCTGAGTATAAGATGTAATTTTGTGATTTGTTCTGTTGTTAGAGGTTCCATTGTGTTGTGTAATTTTACATAATGGAACCTTATTTATAATAATGACCATATTTTATATAAGGGAGAAGGAATTATGAAACGTTCAAGAATCAATCAGGTAATTAAGGACATGGAGGCATTGATAAAAGAGCATGGGTTTGAGATGCCTCCATTTGCTGATTGGACACCACAACAGTGGGAGAATATCGGAGCTGAATATGATGAAATCCGCGATAATAAGCTCGGATGGGATATTACTGATTTTGGCCTGGGTAAATTTGACGAAGTTGGTTTCTCATTATTTACTATCCGTAATGGTAATCAGAAAATGCCGGAAAAATATAAAAAGCCCTATGCAGAGAAATTGTTGATGTTATACGAGGGACAGACTGCAGCAATGCATTTTCATGCTTCTAAGATGGAAGATATCATTAACCGTGGAGGAAATGATGTATATATTACAGTCTATAATGGGACAAAAGATGAGAAGATGCTGGACACCGATGTTACAGTATATTCGGATGGTAAGAAAGAGGTAGTTCCTGCAGGAACAAAAGTTTTATTGAAACCTGGTCAGAGCATCACGATCACACCGTATATGTATCATGATTTTATTGTTCCAAAGACTGGCGGGCCGGTATTGCTCGGAGAAGTTTCTATGTGTAATGATGATGACAATGACAATTATTTCTATGATAAACGGGTGGGAAGATTCCCGGAGGTAGATGAAGATGAGGCTCCTTACCGTCTGCTGTGTACGGAATACCCCGCGGCTAAATAGTGGGAGACAGGTATGAATTATCAGATACAAAATGACAGGATAACATTGACCGTATCATCCTGCGGCGCCGAGATGCAGTCCATTTGTATGGAAGGCAACGAATATCTCTGGAACGGAGATTCAGCATACTGGACTGACAGATCGCCCGTATTGTTCCCATATGTTGGACGATTTACTGAAGGAAAATACCGGTTTTTCGGGCAGGAATATCAGATGAATATCCATGGTTTTGCCAAGGAAAGTGAATTTTCATTGGTGGAGAAGGCAGAAGATCATCTGGTATTTGAATTAAAGGATTCGGAAAAAACATACGTCATGTATCCGTTTCACTTTTGTTTCCGTGTTTCTTATAAAATTATCGGTCAGGAGATCTGGATTGAATATTTGGTGAAAAACCTATCGGATAAAATGATGTATTTCGGTGTAGGCGGACATCCGGGATTCCGGTTGCCACTGGAGGATGGGGCTTCTTTTGAAGATTATTATCTGGAATTTGAAAACGAATGTTGGCCAGACAGAGTGGGTCATACAGAGTCCTGTTTCCTAAACGGCAACAATCTTCCTTATCCGCTGGAAGAGAATCGAAGAATCCGGATGCGGCACGATCTATTTGATGAGGATGCTGTGGTTTTGCAGAATGTATCAGATAGAATTACGCTAAAAAAGGATAATGGGATCCATCAGGTAACGCTGTATTATCCCAGGCTGCCTTATCTGGGAATATGGCATGCTCCAGGAACAACAGCCCCTTATGTCTGTGTGGAGCCGTGGACGTCATTGCCTTCAAGACAGGGAATTGTGGAAGATATTCAGTGTAAGTCGGATCTTATTCGGCTGGAGAGTAACAGCGAATATGTCAACCGTTGGAGTATCACTATTGAGTAGAGAGGGAATGAAAAGTAGAGGAAGTGCTAATATTTTTGGAATAACAGCTTATCTTAAATGATACAGGTATGTGATTGACAAAAAGTATGTAAAAAAGTATACTCGATATTAAGAACATTACAAATCTTCAGGGCGGGGTGTAATTCCCCACCGGTGGTAAAGCCCACGAGCCGCAAGGCAGATTCGGTGTAACTCCGAAGCCGACAGTATAGTCTGGATGAAAGAAGATTAAGAACCGTGTGAAACAGGAGAAGAAGCGCACAAGACAGATATAAGCGCCGGATATCTTCTGTGATACTCCGGCAGAATTTATATGCCCTGAACTGACAAGAGTTCAGGGTTTTTTTTGTTGTTTTTGGAGGTGAAGGATGGATGAATGAACAGGATTATATGAGGAGGGCG
>CASEIR010000063.1 GCA_949287925.1 uncultured Lachnospiraceae bacterium | reverse complement strand
ATCCACAAGGCTGACCGGTATAATGTGAAAGGAAGAAAATATATCGGGACTCCTGTAAAATATTATTTTGAGGATGTGGGGCTTAGAAATGCCAGGCTTGGGTTCCGGCAGGTCGAAGAGACACATCTTATGGAAAATATTGTTTACAATGAACTCAGGAGCCGCGGGTATGCAGTAGATGTGGGAATTGTGGAAAAGAGGGGAAAGGATTCGTCGGGAAAAGCAGAACGAAAACAACTGGAAATAGATTTCGTCGCGAACAAAGGCAGCCAGAGATATTATATCCAGTCCGCTTTTGCCATGCCGGATGAACAAAAGCAGAAGCAGGAAAAAATGTCGCTGCTCCAGGTTAAAGATTCATTTAAAAAGATTATTGTGGTGAAAGATGTGGTGAACGTGATGAGAGATGAAAATGGGATCACGACAATGAGTGTGTATGATTTCCTGTTAAAAGACAATAGTCTGGAATTGTAATATAAAGTTGTTAATTTAAAAAAGTCAAAATATAATTATATTTATTAGATATAGTTAAAATGTAAAATCTGGAATGAAGGTATGAACTTGATTACTGCGGAGGAAATTATTATGAGTGGATGGAAGGATCTGTTCCGGGAACATATTCTTGCGCGCGGGGAAATGTATTACTATGAGGATGCTGTTTTGGAACTCCATAAAACAGAATATGGATATCATGCTATTGTAGAGGGGACAGAGGACTATGAGGTGGATATCGAGATGGAAGACGGACAGGTTTGTGAAATGTACTGTTCCTGCCCCTACGCAGAAGATGGTAATCATTGTAAACATATGGCAGCCGTTCTTTATGAGATTGAAGAACGGGATGACGCAGAGAGTCTGGCAGAACAAACGGCGTCGACTCAGTTTCAGGAAGACGTGGAAGAGGTTATCGAAAGAATCTCGGAAAAGGAATTGCGTTCTTTCGTAAAGGAGATTGCTGTACAGAAAGGAGAAATCCGGGATGTGCTTATGACCCGATTTGCGGTGAAGATAGACGAAAAACAGATGAATCGGCTGAAACAGGGAGTAGATCAGCTTGTATGGCAGTACGGAGACCGAAGTGGATATATTGATTACCGGAATGCACTGGATTTCATCTGGGCTCTGGAGAGCTATCTGGAAGAGAAAGCAGATATATTGATAGAGCGAAAAGATTGGATGCGGGCATTTGAGCTGACCAGTTACGTGTTCAGAACCATTGGAAATACAGATATGGATGATTCGGACGGCGGCATATCAGAAATAGCTGACGTATGCTATGATAAATGGAAAGTGATATTGCACAATTGCAGCGAAGAAGAAAAGAATAAAATATTTTCATGGTTTATGAGTCATCTGTCATGTGATTATGTCGCTGATTACCTGGAAGATTATATGGAGGATTTCCTGATCCACGAATTTCAGAACCGTGAAATATTAGAAAAAAAGCTGAAGTATCTGGATGAAAAAATAGAAGCGCAGGGAGATTCCACAGATTGCGGCAGTACATGGAGCGCCCGTCATGGTCGCGAAAATAATATCATACAGCGCCTGGAGCTTATGGAGCGGCTCAATTTTTCGCAGGAAGAGATAAAAGAATATCGCCGAAAACACTGGATGTTTTCGGCGGTGAGAGGACTGGAGATACAGGAGAATCTTGAACGGGGGAATATGGGTGAAGCAATCCGGATTCTGCAGGAAAGTAAGAACCTGGACAAAGAGTATCCGGGTCTGGTCGCCGGGTACAGCGAGCAATTGATCTCAATCTATGAAAAGCAGGCGGATGAAAGGGCTTACAAAGAAGAGCTGCTGAATTATGTTTTCACCTGGCCGCAGAACAGTCTTGTATATATTCAGAAATTAAAAGAGGTCAGTGCAGACAAGGAATGGGAGGAATATAGAGAACAGATTCTGAAAAGCCGTAAAAATCATATGATCCTGTATCCATTTATGGAGGCGGAAGGAATGTATGGACGTATGCTTGAATGCCTGAAAAAAGAAAGTTTCATCTATAATCTGGACAGATATGAAAAAATACTCAAAGAGAAGTTCCCGGAGCAGGTAAGGGATATATACATTTCATATATACATAGTCAGGCACAAAGCGCAGGCAATAGGAATAAATACAGAGATTTGATGAAATATCTGAAAAAGATTCGGAGATATCCGGGCGGTAAAGAAAAGGCAGAAGAAATTGCGAAGAACTGGCGGGCCATGTATTACCGAAGGACAGCCATGATGGATGAGATGAAAAAAGCAGGATTTTAGGAAAATCATATGAATTACATTTGGAAGGAGGAAGAGAGATGTATCTTCAATGTACAAAAAAGATGATTGATAAACTGAACCGGTCTAAAATACAGCTGGTTCCTGCAGAAGCCTGCGATGACGGAGCAGGCGGGTTTTATTCCTGGCATGTGCATTATATTACGATCAACAGGAGAAAGGCGATTGTCTGTATGAATAATATGATCCGGTATCCCATCGTATTATACCGTCCAAAAGCAAAGGATATTGCTAATCTGGAGGAACGGATTAAATCAGGGATCCGGACTGCTTTTCTGGAAGAGGGCGTGCCTGAGGAGATTGTGGAAGAATATATTCAAAACTGCGGTGCTACGGAATACTCAAAAACAGCCGGAAGACGTATGGTGGCAAATCTGAATGAGACATGTAAAATCGTTTATTATTATACAGAATTACTGGATGATAATTCTGTTGTGCAGAGCAGGATCAGCACGGCATTGGGACGATTCATAATAAGATATGGGGAACGCCCGGCATATCCGTCTGAAGAATTGTTCAGGGGACTGTGCAGAATGAAAAATATGCCGGAAGAAAATTGGGAACAGATGCTGAAAATAGATAATTATCAGCTGAAAATCAGACTGTTACTTGAAGGATATGATATCTGGAGAAGAATCCTTATTCCATCAAGATGCACGTTCC
>CASEIR010000062.1 GCA_949287925.1 uncultured Lachnospiraceae bacterium | reverse complement strand
CTCCAAGCTGGACAAACCCTAGTTTCTTATACAATTGCAGCGCCGCATGATTTGTCCTGACAACCGCATTAAACTGCAAAATGCGGAAGCCATACTCTCTTGCCTTCTGGATCGAATCCAGGACCATCTTTTCTCCGGCGCCGTTTCCTCTGGCTTCCTTTAAAACAGCATAACTGGTATTCGATATGTGACCACACCGGCCCACGTTATTGGGGTGAAGGATGTAAATTCCCAGAATTGCTCCTGTATCTATGTCCTCCGCCACGCCGGTATACGTCTGCTCCTGGAAAAACTGAAGCCCTTCTTCCAGTTCCAATTCTTCCAGAAAGGGAAATGCGATCCCGTCCCCGATCACCTGGTTCCATATTTTGAGGGATGCTTCCAGATCCCTCTCCTCAAATTTTCTGACACATATTTCCATGATTTATCCCACCTCAAATTCTTTATTTTTTAATCTATATAAACCTTGATTGGTGTACACTTTCCTTTGTTTGTATCACTTTCAGATACACTGCAGGCTGCAATGCCAACGCATACATCCATAAGCGCTTCCAACACAATCTTGTCCCCTGCTTTGGAAACAGGCGGATGAATCGTGATCTTTCCATTTGTGTCAATAGTCGTGTTCATAAACAAATTTACAGGATTGATGATAGAACGATGTTCTTCAAGAACGCTGTTAATATTATCAAAGCAGTTCGGGTGGCCCTCGCCGTTCTTGTAGAAAAAGTCATACATCTCCGGACGACAAGACGGGAAAAGAAGGTCGTGCACTCCAACATCATCCAAAAGAATCCGAAACATCGAATGATACAGGTTCGTGTACAGTTCATCACCAACATTCAGTTTCAGGGATCCGTGACAATCGAGGGTAACAGCAGGCGAAAGAAATTCCTCGCTGCTTAAAGCAGACACCGCAAAGAAATCTGCAACTTGTCCACCTTCTATATCTATAACAGTAATACGCTGTCCTTTTTTTACATCAATTCTTTTTCCCGAACAGGCAGAAATAAAATATTCCATTTGAGTCACCTCAGTTTCCAGATTTTAATTCCATAAACAAGATGGGGTACGGATTCCCCTGCTCGTCAATCTCTGACCTTTCCCGAACCCGGAATCCCATATGCTCATAAAATCCTTTTGCCTGTGGATTCTGCTCATTGACAGTCAGTTCTTTGACGCCATATTCTGTAATGCCATATTCCAGTAGCTTTCTTCCCAATCCCCTTCCCCGCTCTTCAGGCGCAAGAAACAGCATTTCCAGCTTTCTGCCGTCAATCCCCATAAAAGCAAAGAAACCTTATTCTTCTGTCTCAGCATCCCCCATATCAAGTTCCATTACAACTCTCGTACGAGGCAGATACATTACATCCGCTGTGTTTATACTATCCTCCCCGCTGTATCGTTTGTATGTGCTCTTGTTCACTGTGAACCGCCGCTTTTTTCCATCTTCATCCAGCCCTTCTATCTTATAGGGGATATAATAGTCCATTTCCGTATCAACATCCCATGAGATAACCCGCAATCGCGTA
>CASEIR010000061.1 GCA_949287925.1 uncultured Lachnospiraceae bacterium | reverse complement strand
GGCCAGCCTGAATCCGTCCATCTTCCCTTCCTGAAGCTGGACATCAACAAAACACAAGGAGAGATGTTTCCCAGCATCTTCATCATACCTTCGCAATATCTCTTCCCCCGTCTGGCTGGCTCCTGTGAGACAGACGTCCTTCCCGGTATGCTTCGCATATTCCTTTAAAAGATCTGATAACCGGTTCATCTGGATCTTATCATCCTCACAAATGAAAATATGGATTTCCTGATCCAAGGTTTTCCTCCTTCGTGCAGGGGGTCTGACCCCAATGGCAGGTAGCTAGTATTAAGATAAGAATTATGATATGATTATTACATATCGATAAAAAGGATCCAGTTCTCGTATTGCGTTTCGAGTCTTAACTCCAGACATGGCAAACAGACAGACAGGGGAGTCTGTCTACTTCAGGATTCCTATATTAATGGTTGGTTATCGATATAAAAAGGTAGAGGCAGTCCTCGCTTTCAAAAAGCGGGGATAGCTTCTTCCCGTACGCACGGGAACAAGCAGATTGTTCAGCAGTTTTTCTATAGCTATGGAAGCATCTCCAGGGGTTCTCCTCCGTAAAAATTCAATACATATACTAATCGCCATGGTGTGATTGATCTGGTAAGTATATTTGCAGTCTCTTTTTTTCACTATAATCAACCCGGTTATGATCTCACAGAAATTGTAAAGAATTATTTTGGCATAAATCTCCTGAAGGATAAAGTCTTTATTTCTGCTGTGAAAAAAGAGCAGTCCCAGAGAATATTTCAAGCTTCGGAAAGAAGTCTCAATTCCCCAACGCAGATGATACAGATGCCTTAATTCATCGGCTGGAAATTCTTCTTTTGGAAGATTTGTATAGATGGTTTCTGTCTCCCCGTTTGGCAAAAGGAAACGGACGATTCGAAAAGAAATATAGTAAAGCTTTTTGCTTTTGGGTTCAAGATAGTCAAATACACGGCCAGCGATAGATTTATATATCTGAGGTTCTGCTTTTATCGTTTTTGTATTCCGTCTGGTGAGCCATCTTTCAAACTTAAGGTCAAACTCTTTTGTATCAGGTAACTGTAAAGTACTCAACAGACTACGGGATCCAGTGTCTTTGGCACGAATTAAGAAGTAGGTTTCGTTTTCTATGGCATGTGCAAAGGCATTGAAAGAACCAAAACCCCGATCTGCAATAAAGATTGCTTTCTGATCAGAAACAGCAGAATAACGGTCTATCATATCACATATGGCAGCATATTCATTGATTTCATTACCAGCCTGCAGAGAAAGATCGGTATATACTCTGTTTAAGAGATCATAGGAAGCATTTAAGTGAAGCATATTAAATCCCTTTCCGTAAGGATCTGAGATCCGGTAGGTAGATTTATCTGCAGGATTGCGTGGAATACAGATATCAGAACCGTCCACTGCAAAAATACGGTAGCCCTTAAAGGTTTTTTCAAAAGAAAAGGAACTTGTAAAACGATAAAACAAGTGTTCAAAAGCGCTGGATGTAATTAGATGGCGTCGCTGGATCAGTGCGGAAAGAGTGGGCATTTGTGCATTAAAATCAAAATATTTTAGCATTTCATGTCTGGAAGAAGATTTCTGCATGGAAATGACGGATAGCAAGACATCTTCAAAAGATATTTTTCGAGTACGCGTAAAGGCGGAAGGCTTACTGGTAAATTGCCAGCAATTGGAAGCCATATCAGCGATACAGTTTAAAAGAGTAGATTTCACATCATTAGGTAAAATTTGCATAAAAAAGTCCTCCTGTTAAATTGATATTCCGAAGAAAAGGAATATCTTATTAACAAGGGCGCGAAGCGCCGCATTTTTGAGGATGTTTGTCAAGAATTTTATCAAATTTTTTTAAATTTTTTTCATAAAAACAGGTAGTTCCTTAACTTAATAGAAACTACCTGCCATTGGGGTCTGACCCCCTACGAGTTTTCGCGGGTTTCCGGAATAGGGTCTGATCCCCTGTACTCATTACAGAGCAGCCGGTATGGCGGCTCGTCCTCTTCGATCTCGGGAAACCGGCCGATGGGTTCATAGAACCGGTTGTCGTTTTCGTCATCGTTGCACATGGACACTTCTCCCAGCAATACTGCTCCGGTTCCTTTTTCTACATGGAAGTCATGATATAGATATGGCTGAATCGTAATACTTTCGCCTGGCATCAGGCGCACCTTCGTCCCTGCCGGCACGGTATAGGTCCGGCCATCACTGTGTACAGTCACGTCAGATTCTGCAAATTGTCCGTCAGCAGTGGAATTGTAGACGGTAATCAACACATTCCCGCCGCCTCTGTTAATGATGTCTTCCATTTTGTTCCAATGAAAATGCATGGGCGCCATCTGGCCTTCTTGCACCATCAGCAGTTTCTCTGCGTATGGTTTCGTGTATTTCGGATTTTTGACGTTTCCATTACGCAGGGTAATCAGAGCAAATCCAACCTCCTGAAATCGTCCAAGGCCATAGTCTGTGATATCCCACCCCAGCATATTGTCACGGATCTCGTCATATTCATGGCCTTTGTCTGCCCATTCTTCCGGCGTCCATTTGCAAAAAGGCGGAATGGCAAAGCCGTGTGTTTGGATCATTTCTTCCATTTGCTTAATAGCTGCGTTGATTTCTGATCGCTTCATGCCCGTATATCCTCCTATTCTAAACAATTCTTCCTAAAGCTTCTATAAAAAATATTATAACGCACTTTACATCCATTCCAAACCTTTTTATACTATGTTACCAGAAGACAAAGATAGAGAGGTGTCATGATGTTCCGTTTATGGGGAAAAGAATTTAAAGATAATCGAATGGTCCGGGATACCGTCATCTGTGATGATTCCGACGATACCCGGACCCATAAGGTGTTCCACGCACTAGACGCGGTCTGTTATGAATTTGATCTGAGTAAACCCATCTGGCTAGACGCCGCCGTAGATGAATTCCGGCGGCATGCAAAAGTACGTTTTACTCAGGATCACTTTGTAGATACGATTGATTTTGACTACCTGGAAATTCAGGTGATTGAGGAGTAGGGGGGCTGCCCCCTACGAGTTTCCGCGGTTTCCCGGATAGGGGTCAGACCCCATTAATCGCCCCCAGCGGGCTCAGCCGCATGGCCCTGAGCGCCGGAAAGTATCCTGCCGTTACGCCTACCAGCATGGCAAATCCCATGGATACCAGAATCAGCCACAATGGAATATAAGAGATATTTCCGTCAAACCCGATGGCTGCTCCATAACCGGTAACAAAATTGATGACCGCTGACATGACCAGACTGAGCAGGTTACCAATGATTCCGCCCAACAGACCGATAAAGGCCGCTTCCAGCAGGAAAAGCTGTTTGATGTTTTTCAGGCTGCAGCCCAGGACCTTGATGACGCCAATCTCTCTGGTGCGTTCATAGATAGACATCATCATGGTATTAGCAATACCGATAGCTGCCACCAGCAGGGAAACGGCTCCGATTCCTCCCAGTACAGCCTGTACAATCGCAAACTGCCCTTTCATACTGTCCAGATATTCTGCGTTCGTCTCCACATCATATCCCATATCACGTATAGACGCCGCTACCGTGTCCACCTGATCAATATCGTCTACTTTCACCATGGCATAAGAATAGCAAAATTCTTTGTAAGGCTTGCCGGATCTGGTAGATGGCTGACCCGGGATCACCCGTCCGGAGAATTCCTTTTTCAGCATTTGTTTCAATGTGGCAAGATCACAGTATATATAATAGTAATTCGCATTATACTCATCCGGTCCGCCTTCCACGATTCCGCTGCTCCTGACAATATGCTTCTGCACACTCTGGCTCTTTGCCTGTATTCCGCTTTCTACACCTTCAGAAGCCGGCTGCGGGCTGTTGCTGGAATCGCTGTCATTATTCTGCTGCGCATAATACCCATCCTGGTCCAGAATAAGGAATAACGAGTCTTTAGAAAAATCGATCTCCGGCAATTCCCCTGTTTCATAATACCCTTTTCCGGTCCCTTTTTCTGTAAACATAGTCGGAATTCCATTTCCAACCACCAGATCCAGCCGGCTGGTCCCGGTTCTCGGCAGTGCGCCCCCTTTTTTCAACGGAATATTTTTTGACTGCAGACCTTCCGGAGTCATTCCAACCAGCTGGGCATAGCCTTCATATCTTCCTTTTAACAGGACTACAGGAAGCTCATATACCGGCGATACCGTCTGGATATGTTCCAGTTCCGACAGCTTTTCTATCATCTGATCATTCACATATTTGACGGATTCTTCTTTCTCTCCGTCCCCGTAATAAATCATACTGTCTCCTGCCTGCGCTCCTCGTACCGTAATGGTGGTAAGCCCGCCAGACTGTTCCACTTCCCGATACAAAGACTCCTGCAGGCCAAGTCCCAGTGAAATCATAACGACTATAGATGCGGTACCAATAACCACGCCCAGTACTGTAAGAAATGTCCGAAGTTTACGGCGCTTCAGATTGCTGCTGCTCATCCTCAGTAGATCTTTCCAATTCATCCAACAACGCCTCCTCTTCATCTGTCATCCGTTTTTTGCTCCGGCGTTTTACCAGAACAACTGCCGCTGCCGTCACAATCAAGACTCCACCCCCTATTAACGGGAGGATCGGAAATCCGCTTTCTGCTTCTTCTTCCATCATAACCGGAGAATCGTCCACATCCTCCGCATCCGTGACTTCCAGCTTCAGTTCCTTTGTCGTCTCAGATACATTTCCGGCTTCATCTTCATAGGTCAGCTTCATGATCACCTGAGCCGGTCCCTTCGTCGCCTTCTTTCCTTCCAGCATGGCATCAATAGACGCAGAATTACCGGATTCTACATTTCCCACGAATACCTCTTCTTTCTCAATCCCCGCGCCCTCGAAAACCGCTTTTACATTGTACAACTTAATTCTTCCCAGGTTATAGAGATTTGTCATGACATTCGCCTCTTCTCCTACGGCAATAGATTCCGGGCTCAGCTCGAACTCGCTGAATTCAAACCTTGCTTCCTGTTTTACGGGTATGGATATACTGGATGACGCCTCAATCTGCTGTGCCTGACTATCTTCGTATTTCATGGACAGTTCGATACTGTAAGGCTTCTGGAGCAGATCGGCCTTGGCATTCAACTGGATCGAAATATCCGCAGTCTGTCCTGCCGCAATTCCGTTTAAATAGATAGAGCTGGATCCGGACGCGGGAAGAAAAGCCGGCGCAGACGTCTGTTCATCAGATCCTTCTGTAGGCGCATTCAAATCAAAAAGCATATTGCTGACTTTCGTCTTTGTGGACGTGTTTTTCAGATGAATGGTCAATGTAAAATTACTGCCTGCCCGAACTTCCGCCGGGTCTGTGGTAAATCCCGTAACGATCACGCGAGGTACTGAACCTGTGCCGCTCTCGGATCCGCCGCTGTAAGACGCTCCGCCATTACTGAACCCGCCGGCCTCTGCGCTTAACACCGACAGTCCTTCCTTTTCGGCGCCAGCTCCGATGTCAGAAACATTCCCGCCTGTTTCCGGCGCTTTCTCCTCTTCTTTCTCTGTAGTATTCACATAAAATTTTTGTACCGCCGCCTGCGTATCCCCTACCGTTACAGTAAATGCAACGGTATAGCGAGCTGTAGGGACGTCCATTCTCTGAGTAAAGGAAAATGTCACATCTACACTTGCACCAGCCGGAATATCTACTACCTGTCGGTAATGCTGGTAATCCGTCTGGAACGGCCAGTCTTCGCTGAGTTCTCCCAGTTCCGGCTCTACAACTGCCTGTGAAATATTGTTCGATGTATGGTTGGTGACAACCACTGTCCAGTCCTTGGTTTCCCCTGCCCGGTAAGTGGGCGCCTTGTCATCTTTGGATGCTATGGTAATATCCGCTCCTGCCGCTTCTACAGTCAGCTCTTGCTGAAAAAAGGTCATCGCAAACATTGCGGCCAACAGCAATATCATCACCACGATTGCTCCTTTGATCACTCCCGGTCTTCCACTGTGTCTTTTTCTTGTTTTCATACTCTATGTTTCCTCCCTCTTTGTATGCCTTTGATTTTCTTCAACCTTAAGTATCTTTCCGTCACGTATATGGAACACCCGGTCCGCATAGGACGCCAGGTTGTTATCGTGAGTGACCATCACCAGGGTTTTCTTCTGCTGGTAAACGACCTGGCGCATCAGTTCCATTACTTCCTGTGAAGTATGGGAATCCAGATTACCGGTTGGCTCATCTGCGAAAATAATCTTGGGATCTACCGCCAGGGCTCTGGCAACTCCGACTCGTTGTTGTTGTCCTCCAGACATCTGATTGGGCAGATGCTTCTTATGTTTTGTCAGTTTCACCAGGTCCAGCATCTGATTCGCCACTTGCATCCGCCGGCGTTTAGATACCCCTCTGAATGTCAGCGGAAGCGCAACATTTTCCAACGCATTCATGGTTCCCAACAGATGAAAAGACTGAAAGATGAATCCAACGTTCTGACGCCGGAATGCCACCAGCTGCTCCTCATTCAACCCTTCGATAGAACATCCAGCCACCCGGATGCTTCCCTTCGTCGGTTTCTCCAGCCCGGCCAGCATATTCAGCAATGTAGATTTCCCGGATCCGGAAGTCCCCACAATCGCACAAAATTCTCCTTCATATATCTCGAAGTCTACACCATCGAGCGCACGTACAACTTCGTCTCCAACCCGGTACAGCTTATACAAGTCTTTTACTTCGATTACTTTCTTCACCGGTATCCGGGCTGCTTCTGGCAGCTTTGATACCTCTGGTATCATAATGTCCCCCTCCTTTTTATGCCTTCAAATAATCAATTCTGAAAAACTTCATAAACTAAGCATACACATAAAAAAAGAAACCTTTCGATAGAAAAACGAAAGGTTTTCTTAAGAATGTAAGGCGGGGTCTGACCCCATTTAGGTCGACTCCATTTAGGTCTTGCAAACTTATGGCCAAGGTATTATAATATATACGTTCGCAGATGTAGTTCATCGGTAGAACACCAGCTTCCCAAGCTGGGGAGGCGGGTTCGACTCCCGTCATCTGCTTTTATTTTTGAGCAGGGTGGATTTCATTTGACTATAATAATCAGGCATATATTATGATGTCTGGTTATTTTTTATTTGACAGATTCTTTCACTTTCAGTCACTTTTGTTGTCATACCTCCTTTATGTTTTCATTTTCCTGCCTAAGAAGCAGCCCTTCCCTCTCCAGAAAATTGAAAAACTTTTTCTGAATACTGGAATCAATATACTTTGAAGTCACACTGATATAAAAACAGTCGTCGTAAGAGCACGCACACATCTGAATCCGGTCTGTACTTGCCATGGCTCCAAATCGGACAATATATGGTTTGCATGCTTCGAGCATACGCACAATACCCATATTCGAAAAGACTCCCGTAACATTTTTGCTTCCCTGTTTAGTCGCCCATCGAAGAACGATATCCTTAACACTAAGCGGAACAAAATGAAGTAATCTGCTTTTTTCCAGTCTTACATAACGATTCATTCTTGTGGCTATCTGCCCTTTTTTCAGATCTTCGGCAAATCTTTTCCTGACATGTATCAGAACCTGTTCAAACGAGGTATCTCTCCGAAATTTGTATCCTATCTCCATCCACCCAAAAAAATTGGTCATCGTTTTGGATGGATAAAATTTGCGCAGGTTCACCGGTATCATCAACGTGATCGGACGTTTGATTTCTTTTGTTTTCATAGCGTCCGCACCTGGCAGATCCTTGCATTTATCCTCGCAATCTGCCGTAATACCTGTCTACATAAGCAATGTACACGACAGCTCCCGCCACATAGGCGATTGCCGTCAGGGCAAATCCTCTGGTTAAACCTACGCTTTCCTGCATGAAGCCCATCAGGAGAGATCCCAGTCCTATCCCGACGTCATAGGACAGCATATAAGTAGCGTTCGCACCCCCTCGATTCTGTACAGGTGTGGTTCCCGTGACAAAGGACTGAAACAGTGGCTGTAAAATACCGTATCCCAGGCCAAAGAAGAAACCTGCGGCCAGCAGATGGATTCCCGTATCCAGCCAGATATAACTAATCATGGTCAGAATCAGTATCACCAGACTTATGCATACAATTTTGTTATCTTTTCCATATAATACAACTCCTCTTTCCACCTTGACTTTGGCTCGCAGCGCACTGCAAAAAACAAGTGGCATATGCCACTTGTTTTATGGTATCACAAAAAGAACAGACGGTCAACAGCTAGTTGCAATTGCCACCATTATAAGTTTGCAAATTCTCTTTCTTATGCTTATAATCTTAGTAAAAAGAACTCAAAAATAATTTTAATATAAGGAGGTATTCCTATGCTATCCATTACAGACAGCCCCTTTAAGACCATCTCTATCCTGTACAGGAAATCGCATATCTGGCTCAACAATGGCTGCGCCCAATATTCGCTGAGCGCGGCACAGGCTGTTGTGATCCTGATCGTCTGCGACTATGAAGTCCTGACCCAGGATGAAATTACCAAACGCCTGGCTCTTGACAAAAGCGTGATCGCCAAGACTGTTACCAAATTAGAAGAGCAGGGATTTCTTGTCCGAACCACCAACAAGAAAGACAAGCGGACCTACGACATCCGGCCCACTGAGCAGGCCTGGCAGGTATATCCGGCGGTAAAAGAACAGATTGACGACTGTTTCCAGCGCATGACTCAGAAAATGACGGCAGCCGAGAAGCAAGAATTCCGACGGCTTCTGCTGCTGGCCGCGGAGACAACTCTTTCTCTGGAAGACCCAGTCTGAATATGAAAAGAGCGCTGTATTTTAAATCATCAACACAATTTATTTCCATTAGCAATCAATTTAAACTTACATCCAAGATATTCCGCCGCTCTCCTGCACATCATCATCCGTTTCAGGAATATCTCAAAATAATCCATAAGCGTGCAGATGGTATCGTCCAGTTCCAGTTCCATCTGTATTACCTTCTTTTCTTTCTGGATTGTTAATCTGGATGATAATGAAGCATAGTTTACGCGGTCGTGTATGTCAAAATTGGAGGGGTTTTCATTCTGTACCCGGTTTCGTCTGACGTCTGTCTTGTCAGCCAGAATCAGAGCTGCCGACACCTCGTCTACCGCAGCTCCCGTGGCTTCATCATGATGCCCGATTGCTGTTGTAACCACCAGAATATCTTTCATGGGCATATCGGTGTCTTTCAGAATCTGGTATGCCAGAATAGCTCCGCTGTGGGCGTGGTCGTGCCGGTTGATGCTGTTTCCGATATCGTGCATATATCCGGCGGTTTTCGCCAGGTCGATCTTATGCTTCCCATATCCCAGTTCTTTCAGAATCTTCCCGGCCATTTCCGCTACTTTTGCCGCATGCTTTCTGGAATGCTCCGTATAGCCCAGTTCATATAGGATCTCATTTCCCTTTTCTATCAATAAATTAATCTCTTCATTTTCCCGGATCTGTTTATAATCTGTCTTCATCAAAGTCTTTTCACCGCCTCTTGTGCCAGCGCGGATCTTTCACATTCTTCTGCGCTCATGGTAAGCTGCCAGCAGAGCGGACTGCCTTTCATGTGTTCTGACGCGTAACTTAAACCATTAGTGCGTTCATCCAGAAACGGCCGGTCAATCTGATTGGGATCTCCCAACAGAATAATCTTAGTATCCCTTCCTGCCCGGGTAATGATACCTTTGATCTGATCCGGAGTGGTGTTCTGGGCTTCGTCAATGATTAAATAGGTTTTGACAATGGACCGTCCTCTTATATAATTCAGAGCTTCCGTCTGGATGATTCCCCGGGCGAAGATTTCGTCCACCTTGCCTTTTAGTTCCTCTTCATTCTTATATCTTTCTTCTTCGCTGGAATCGATCAGCTGCTCCAGATTATCGATCAGAGGACGCATCAGGGGCGAGATCTTCTCCTGTTCGTCGCCTGGAAGGAAACCGATATCATCGTCGAACTGCGCATTGGGGCGGCAGACCAGAATCCGCCTGTATTCCTCAGTCGGGTGATTCAACAATTTTTCCAATCCCACAGCAAGTGTGTAAAATGTCTTGCTGGTTCCTGCCATTCCTTTGACGATAACCAGCGGCGCATGGTCTGCTGGCTGCATCAGCGCTTCCTGGAGAAAATACTGGCCGGCATTTCTGGGTGATATTCCATAGGGAGAGCTTTTTTTGTATTCCAGCTTCCTTATAATTCCTTTTTCTACCCGTCCCAGATGTGTCTTTTTGGAAGATTGGTCCGATCTCAGAATTACGAACTGGTTTTCTTCCAGATCAGGGACGAAACTTTCCAGTTCATCATTCAACATATATACCTGATCCACAGGAACTCCTTTTTTCTTAAACCCTTTGAATACTTCTTCCGCCACATAGACTTCGCATCTGCCGCTATACTGACTGGCGTGTTCCAACACCTGATCCGTGGTGAAATCTTCGGCGCTGATTCCCAGAATCTGGGCCTTGATTCTTAACAGAAGGTCTTTGGTTACAAGAACCACCTGTTCCTTACCCGTTTCCATCAATCCCAGACATACCTTTAAAATCCGGTTATCCGCCGCGTCTTCCGACAGATCTTCCGGCAGTGTCACATTGATAAAGTTTTTCTCCACCCGAAGATTCCCGCCGTTCTCCAGGGTTACTCCCTGGAAGAGGTCGCCCTTTCGTCTTGCCTGCTCCAGGAATCGTATTCCTTTTCTTGCGTTTGCCCCTATCTCTCCCTCTGCCTTTTTGAAACGATCCAGCTCTTCTAACACTACCATTGGAAGCACTACCTGATTATCTTCAAAACTCTCCAGTGCGTAGGGCGCCTGCAGCAAGATATTCGTGTCAATCACATATTTTTTTATCATCCTTTGTCCTCTCTGCTTCTTAGAATGTATTTATGATTGTATAACAGCAGGTTCAGAACCATGTGATAATTGTGTTAAAAATGTGTAAATCCCTTCCCGGAGATCTGTCTACAAAAAAACAGACCAAACCGCCTGCAGGAATCTAAACCTGCATAAGGCTGTCGGTCTGCTTTTCACCCCGCATCTATGTAAGTAATCCTGCGATAGTGGCGGACACTTTTTTACTTCCGATCAGGGTAATATTATTCATCACAATCAGATCTTTGATCTGATGTTCTTTTACAAAATCCAGCACATTATTCTGTGTATAGCGGAAATCAATCACATATACGGTCTGGTAATGATCTACCAGGAACGGCACGAAACAGTTCCCATAAGATTCTTTGAGTACTGCACAGGAGGACCCGTCATCCAATTTTGGATTGTTGATCTCTACCAGAGGTTCATCTCCGCTGATAAAGCAGGAATACAGAGAATTCTTATTCCATGTGCTTACGTCTGTCACGATCTCCCATTTATTTTCCTTGCCTTCTTTATCCCAGAAGGTCAGCTCGTTAGTCGCCATTGGTATGTAGGCTTCTACCTTGTCCGGATTGGCCGCCATGGCTTCGCTTTGAAGCGCGTCGTAGAAGGTTCCCAGGAAGGGTTCAAATGTCTTTTTCTCGAAATCAGACAGCTGATTGGGCTCGATCCCTTTTTCTTCACAGAAATTGGTATATACATAATAGGCCGCATTCTGGGTCCAGTGATGATCCGTGCGGAAATACAGATACTCATCGTTGTGTTCCCGCAGAATATCCATTGTATCTATGGTTTTCGCATTCGGCTCCAGGCTGTAATAGTAATCAATCGCCTGTCCCTGATCTGAACCTCCCAGGGCCGATAATTCCTCTTCTGAGAGCAACACTCCGGAATTATTCGGAATCAGAATTGAATAAACGTCTGTCTTCCCTTTTAATTCTTCTGCAATATGATTGACCGCTGTGGTATAGATCTCTGCCGGCTCCTGTTTATAATAATAAAGTTCATAAGCCGCATCGTCTTTTACATACAGGTTCTTCTGGATCTGGCTCTGTATCTCTGCCTCCATGGCATGACTGTCCGGTGCGGATACTTTTTCTACTTCTTTTTCTTCTACTTTTTGTGTTTCTTCCGGAATCTCATCACTTTTCTGCTGATTCCCCACCATTCTGGAGGATGTCTCAAGTCCGTACAGATTTTCCAGTTTCCGGTCTGCCGCAATCAAGGTATCACGCATCGGATAGGTATCAGAATACCACAGCGCCAGATCGTGGAAGAAGTCCCCGCTCCAGAAGGACTGCGCCGTCAGCTTGGGGAATTCTGTCAGCGTCCGTTTTTCCGCATTGGATGTGGTTGGTCTTGCAAAAAAGAGCAGACCTACCAAAGCTCCCAGTACCATGATTCCCGCGAAGATCCGGACACTCAAAGACTGAAACCACAAGATCGTATGTCTTTGTTTTCTGGTATATTTTTTCTTTTTCAACACTCCCGCCCTCCTTAAAACTGGAAATAAAGGAACGGATTGTAACTGTTCCCGATCAGCGCCAGAATGGACAGAAGCAATAGAAGCGGCGGAACGATCATTTCCGTAATATTATAGAAAATGAATACCGGCTGATAATTTCTGCCATATCTTTCCAGAGTTTTCCGCAGCATCTTTCCTGCCGGCGTACAGGCAACTGACGCAAAGATAAGAAGATACAGATTGCTGAGAAATAACGTGCTCACATTCATGCCCAGGAACCCTCCGGTGCCGATTCCGAACAGGCCGATCAGCACACTTCCCAGCTCCGCCAGATTTTCGAATTTAAAAATAACCCATCCAAAGAAAATTGCCAGAAGGGTATAAACCCGTTTCAACGGTCCCGGTATTCTGTCCCGTATCACAAAGCGTTCCAGTAACAGCAGTCCCAGATAATAGCCTCCCCACAAAAGGTAGTTCCAGCTGGCGCCATGCCAGAAGCCGGTAAGCAGCCAGACGACAGCCATATTGCGGATATATTTCTTCTCAGAGCAGCGGCTTCCACCCAGCGGTATGTAAACATAGTCGCGGAAAAAGGTACTAAGAGAGATGTGCCATCTCCGCCAGAAGTCCTGCACAGATTTTGCGATATATGGATAGTTGAAGTTTTCGAGATAATGAAATCCCACCATACGCCCCATACCGATCGCCATATCCGAATAGGCAGAAAAATCAAGATAGATCTGAAGCATATATGCGAACATTCCCAGCCACAGTCCCAGCATAGTCTGCGCTTCTAACGCCTCGCTGCCCGGCGCGATCAGTGAATCGGCAATCTGGGCGCACGAATTTGCAAGTACTGCTTTCTTGGCAAGTCCGATACAGAATCTTCGCACCCCCGCATAGACGTCCATCAGATTGACCTGTCTGTGATCAATCTCATTCGCTACTGTCTCGTAGCGGACAATGGGACCTGCAATACATTGATGAAACAGACTGGAATACAATAACAGCTTCCAAAAGGCCGGCTGGGCATGAATCTCTCTGCGGTATACGTCTACCACATAAGAAAGTAACTGGAACGTATAAAATGAAATTCCGATCGGCAGCACAATATTCGGTATCTCTTCCGGAATCCCGAATAGAGCCTGAAAGTTCTCCAGGAAAAATACTGCATATTTGAAATATGCCAGCAGGCCGAGAAGAACGACACATTCTCCTATCATATAGAGTTTCTTAAGTCTCTTGTCATATGCCTTTTCAATCAGAAGCGCGAACAACCAGCTTGCAAAGGTTTCTCCCACTAAAAGAATCAGATACCTTGGCCCGCCCCAGGTATAAAAAAACAAAGAAAATACTAATAATATAATGTTCTTATATTTATTATCTACCGCCAGATACACAGCCAGATTCAATACAAGAAAAATGAATAAAAATACAAGACTTGAAAAGACCATATGCTATTCCCCCCGGAAGCACGAAATACCAGCCGAAATTCATGCTTTCATACGACAAATTCCAACATAATCATTATAAATGATATAAAAAAAAATACAATAGTATAATGAGAAAACAAAAAGAAGAAAAGAAGGGGTCTGACCCCCTACGGTATTTCGCGGGTTTCCGGGAGGGGGTCTGACCCCTCTACGATATACGCATAGGGAAGCAAGTCTTTTGCCCGGACTTTCTTTTCTGCGCCGTCCACCGCAAGGATTACTTCGCATTCCGGCATATAATCATTCAAAATCTGCCGGCAGTTCCCGCATGGCGGCAGTATCTCTT
>CASEIR010000060.1 GCA_949287925.1 uncultured Lachnospiraceae bacterium | reverse complement strand
TTTACTCCATCAGCTGATTTAAACAATTTGACATTCTCTCTTTACTTTGCTAATATAAGTATAGAAATAGGCACTACCGATAAGCGGTTAGTCCAAATACATTTTAGTTACGAAAAGTAACCGCAATCCTTTGGCGTAGGGCGGTTACTTTTTTATGTGATCTATGTATGCTATTAAGATCGTAACGACAATACCAAGTATCATCAAAACGATGGAGAGCATTTCGAAATCACTCATAAGTTTGCCCTCCTTTCCAAGATTTCTCTTTACAGAGAGTTCTATGTAATCAGAGGGTTCAGTCCCTCTGTCGAAGGACTAACCGCCTACCGTTCTCTGGCAGTTCCTGGCTTTATTTTATCAGAACATATGTTCTATTTCAAGTGCTATTCCCAACTCTTTTCCACCTTTTAAACAATACAAAAACCCCCAGGACATCTGTCCTGGGAAGCCATACAGCGCCTTGCGGCGTCTGGATCGTATATTGTTGTATCCGATTAACGTTTTGTAACCTAAAACAGCGGGAAAACCACGGGATGCACGAAAATTTGTTGCAGATGCGTTACAAACCACGGACGGCTCAGCACGATTGAGGACACCTCTCTTATTACCTTGCCACTGTCCCTGTGGTGGGCTATTCGCTGTCAGCTCATATAATTAGAATTCCAGGCTCTCCGAATTCAAAAGGAAATACTTCATTCCCATAATGACAAAGCCCTCATCATTACGCCACGGTTTGTTAGTGCCATTTACAATGACAATCTTTTTGAAAGAATCCGGTATATTACGAAAAGAGTAAAATTCCTGAGTCTGCTTTTCTTCCGAAGTCATGTCATAAGCAACCTGGATATAGTATCTCTGGTTGCCCTGATTTACCACAAAGTCAACCTCCAACTGCTTACGCACACGCTTGCCTTCTTTATCCTTATCAAAAATATCGACAACACCTACATCAACATTGTAACCACGTATCCGCAGCTCATTGTAAACAATATTATCCATAATTTGCGTAGGTTCCTGCTGTCTGAAATTCAGACGGGCATTTCGCAATCCCAGATCAGTAAAGTAATATTTCAGATTCGCACCGATATATTTTCTGCCCTTAATATCATAACGGCTGGCTTTAGAAATCAAAAAAGCATCTGCCAGATAGTCAATATGCCTGGAGATCGTTTTGTTCGTGTAAGACATCTGTCTTTCACTGGCAAAAGTATTTGCAATCTTAGATGGATTAGTTGGTGCCCCGATTGCAGAAGCAAGTACATCAACAAGAATGCTGATCTCATCCACGTTCTGAATCTTATTTCTTTCAATAACATCCTTCAAATAGACATTTGCAAAGATGTTTTTCAGATAGTCAGCTTTCTGTCGTTCATTGCGGAAACCTGCAACCTGTGGCAGTCCTCCGTAGGTCATGTAGTCATCCCATGCCTCATCATAATCGCCTTCATAGACAGAATAGAACTCCGCAAAGGAAAGAGGATAAATTCTGATCTCATCACCTCTGCCACGGAACTCCGTCACAATGTCGCTGGATAGGAATTTTGAATTACTGCCAGTTACATATACATCAACATTACTTATGCGGAGCAGACTATTCAGGACTTCTTCAAATCTCGGCATAAATTGCACTTCGTCCAAAAAAAGATAATACTTGCCGCCGTCCTTCATAGCATCTTTGATGTACTTGAAACATAATTTGGGATCTCTTAACTCCTCGTTCTCGATACCATCCAGGGCAATCTCAATGATATGGTCCGCATCAACACCATTTTCCAGCAAATATCTTTTAAAGATGGTAAACAGCAAAAATGATTTGCCACACCTGCGGATGCCGGTAATCACCTTGATCATGCCATTATCTTTTCGTTCGATCAGCTGCCGCAGGTAAGAATCTCTTCCAATCTCCATCTATCATTCCTCGTTTCTGTTTATATGCACATTTTTTAGTAATGCTATTCTACTGCATACTAGCATTCTTTTCAATAGATATTCCTATTTTTTGTGTATCTGCATGTTTTTATGTATCGAAAAATATCCCGCCACAGTTCTCTACTGAAATATATGCAAAACCTCCCAGAACAAATGTCCTGAGAGGTTCTGAAGCATCCTGAGATGCAATAAAACGTATTGAGTTGTTCCAATGATTAACGTTTGCTGAACTGTGGAGCTCTTCTCGCTGCTTTTAAACCGTACTTCTTACGTTCTTTCATTCTTGGATCACGTGTCAGGTATCCTGCTTTTTTCAGAACTGCTCTGTAATCCGGATCTGCCTCAAGCAGAGCTCTTGCGATACCGTGACGGATTGCTCCGGCCTGTCCTGTATAACCGCCGCCTTTTACGTTAACGATTACGTCGAATTTACCTTCTGTCTCAGTTGCAACCAACGGCTGGCGAACTACAACCTTCAGGGTCTCCAGACCAAGGTACTCGTCAATGTCTCTCTTATTTATTGTAATTTTACCGGTTCCCGGTACTAAATATACTCTTGCTACTGATTTTTTTCTTCTTCCTGTTCCGTAGAATTTTGCGTTAGCCACTGTAATGTCCTCCTTTCAACCTTCCCTTAAAATTTCAGCTCTACCGGTTTCTGAGCCTGCTGCTCATGATCCGGTCCTGCATATACGTGAAGTTTCTTGATCATTGCTCTTCCCAGAGGTCCCTTCGGGAGCATTCCCTTTACAGCAAGTTCGATCACTTTTTCAGGCTTCTTATTCATCATCTCTGCCAGAGTAGTCTCTTTCATTCCTCCAACATAGTCAGAGTGATTGTAGTAAATCTTCTGATTCATCTTCTTACCGGTAACTTTTACCTGTTCAGCATTAACAACGATCACATAATCGCCTGTGTCGATGTGCGGTGTAAATTCCGGTTTGTTCTTTCCTCTTAACACTTTAGCTACTTCTGATGCTAAACGTCCTAATGTATATCCCGTAGCGTCAACTACATACCATTTTCTTTCAATCTTATCTGGATTCGCCATATAAGTTTTCATTGGTTTCCCTCCTGTGAATCTTAACATTTACATGATGATTATATCAGAATCAGCCAGACTCCGGGGCTTTGGACGCCTGCTGTTTCTCCTTTTGTCATACTGCATTATTATATTATACGCTTTCAGGAGTGTCAACCGTTTTATCACAAATTTCTATGCTTTTTTCAGGTTTTTCTATATTCTCCTATTCTGAAATATGCTATACTTTTCTCTGCACGGAGGAATACTTATGAAAAACAATATAGATCTTTTACACGGCCCGGTCACTGCTTCCCTGACCCGGCTCGCAATTCCTATCATGGCCACCTCGCTGATCCAGATGGCCTATAACCTGACAGATATGATCTGGATCGGCCGCCTTGGCAGCCAGGCCGTAGCAGCGGTGGGCGCTGCCGGAATGTATATGTGGCTGTCCAACGGCCTTGCTTTCTTATCTAAAATGGGCGGGCAGGTAAACGCCGGTCATTCTCTTGGGGCATCGCGTTATCAGGAAGCCGGAAAATATGCAGCTTCTTCTCTGCAGCTGTCAGCGCTGACCGGACTTTTATTCGGACTGGTGTGTATTCTTTTTTCCAGGCCGCTGATTGATTTTTTCAAGCTAACCAGTCCTGATGTTATTGCTGACGCCAGAATCTATCTGAAGATTACCTGCGGATTGGTGTTGTTTTCATTCCTGAACCAGACCTTTACCGGTCTGTTTACCGCCGCCGGGAATAGCAAAGCCGCATTCCTTGCCACTACGACGGGACTGATTATCAACATTATAATGGATCCCTTACTGATCTTCGGGCTTGGCCCTTTTCCCCGTCTGAGCGTTATGGGGGCCGCTATCGCCACAGTTGCGGCTCAGATGGTGGTAACTATTATGTTCCTATACTTTGCTTCCCGGGACACGTTATTATTTCAACATGTTCATTTTTTTGAAAGACCAGACCGAACCTATTTTCATAATCTGATACGAATCGGTCTTCCCACCTCGCTTCAGAACATGATGTTTACCGGTATCTCCATGATTATCGCAAGAATGGTCGCCAGTTACGGGGACGCGGCAATCGCCGTACAGAAAGTCGGTTCTCAGATTGAGTCCATATCCTGGATGACCGCCGACGGCTTTGCTGCCGCAGTCAACTCATTTATCGCTCAGAATCACGGCGCCGGTTACTACCGGCGAATACGGAAAGGCTACATATCTGCTATGGTAATCGTACTGATCTGGGGACTGTTCTGCACATTTCTCCTGATTTGCTGTCCCTCTCCTGTCTTCCGCATTTTCATTACGGAAGAAGCGGTTCTGCCCATGGGGATCGATTATCTGATGATTCTCGGAGTGTCTCAGCTTTTCATGAGTGTAGAGATCACAACTGCCGGAGCTTTTGCCGGTTACGGAAAAACAGTTCCACCATCTGTCGTCAGTGTAATCTTCACCGCTATCCGGATCCCGCTGGCTATGTTATTGACTCATACCATTCTGGCTCTGAATGGTATCTGGTGGAGCATTACTATCTCCAGTATTATGAAGGGAATGATTCTGCTGATCTGGTTTTTGGTATTTCTCAGAAAACAAATGCTGCTACATTCAGCCACAGATAAAAACGGGGCCTGACATCCGTCAGGCCTCGTGCCAGATGATCTCTATTCAATTGTCCATCCAGATTCTTCCAGACTTTTTTCCGTCTGTTCCAAAGATAATTCTGTTACGTCATCACCATCCACTGGAAGGATTCCCGCCGCAACTACTGCTTTTAATGTTTCTTCATCTGTAGGAATGACAATCGTTTCAATAAACTGTCCGTCCTTTTCTTCTGTCGTATACTCCACCTTTTCAATCTCTGCATAACTGTCCTGAGCATCTGCCACCGTATCGCGGATAATCTGAAGCTGCTCCTCTGTGAATCCTTCAATCGACATTACGGATGTCTGAGTTACCTTTGTGATAGTATCTCCTTTTGCGTCAAATATCATCGTAGTAGTTACGCCATCCTGTTCAATGGAAGCCTTTCCTGCACCTTTCACTTCTTCCTCTTCTTTACATGCCGTCATTGCAAACATCATCACACAGACCAGCACCGCACACAAAATCTTTTTCATAATGTTCCCCTTTCCCATGAAATATTTGTCTAATTATACCTCTTTTTAGATGTTTCCACAACTATATAATAACATTTTGCACAAAACCTTTTATATTTTTATTTCTTTTGGTATAATATTCATATTCGGTGCCTCTGTTTCGGCGCACCTTGTAATGACTAAACTTATGTGAAAGAGAGGATAAGAAATAATGTGGGCTTATAATAGTGTATTTTACCAGATCTACCCGATCGGGTTCTGCGGAGCTCCGGTTCACAACGACGGGGTATGCGTTCCCCGGATCCGAAAGCTTCTGGAATGGTCGGAGTATCTGGAACAGCTTGGAGTGGATTCGATTCTGCTGAATCC
>CASEIR010000059.1 GCA_949287925.1 uncultured Lachnospiraceae bacterium | reverse complement strand
CCCCCAACGGTTTTATGCAGAAATCCGTTGGGGGGCTGACCCCTTTTTCTTTCTTTTTCTTCTTTAGCTCAATTCTACTTTTTCTGCTTCTTCCGGCTTGAAGTCATTTGCCAAGTCATAGATGTTATGACCGGTAGATTCGCTCAACACTCTTCCTTCCAATGAATAGCAGCGGATGAAACGTTTTCCGTCTACGCTGGACCAATGTTCCACATCCCAGGACATATAGCCGTCTTCATCACTCTTCTTTTCTTTCAGATATAAATCCACCTGACGGCCCTCTTTCATTTTTTCAATCAGACCCTTCGTCCCGTCTACTTCTACTTCCACCTTGTTCACAGAATCATAAATCTTCATTGCCTTCCCTCCTGTTTGCATAAATTCCTGTTTCAATTATAACGTCAAAAATCGAAAAACACAACATTCCCATTTTCTTCTTGACTTTTTCTCATTTCAGTCATATCATTGTATTAGCTAAGTAATACAATAGTACATTTAAGGGAGGTATCTACATGGGAGTTGTATTAAGAACAAACCATCTCACAAAGTATTATCATCACAGACCGGCGGTCAAGGATCTGTCTATGACCATACATGAAGGAGATATTTACGGTTTTATCGGAAAAAACGGAGCCGGAAAAACCACTCTGATCCGTATGATCACAGGCCTGGCTGCTCCCAGCGACGGTACAATCCTGCTCTTTGGAAGTTCTGACCTAAGAACGGCCAGGAAGCAGATCGGAACTGTCATCGAATCCCCAGCTATCTATCCTGGTATGACTGCCAGAGAGAATCTGCTGGTACAATATAAGCTTCTGGGAATTAAAGACGAATCTCAGGCAGACGCCATTCTGACACTGACAGGCCTTAAAGACACTGGCAGTAAAAAGGCAAAAGATTATTCTCTGGGTATGCGCCAAAGACTGGCCATTGCCCTGGCTCTTATCGGCAATCCCCGGTTTCTGGTCCTGGATGAGCCTACCAACGGACTGGATCCGGAAGGTATCAAAGAGATCCGTGATCTGATCTTGAAACTGAACAAGGACCGAAACATCACGGTACTGATCTCCTCCCACATTCTGGGAGAGCTGTCAAAATTCGCCACCAGATACGGCATTATCCACCAGGGCCGTCTGATCGATGAATTTACGGAAGAACAGCTCCATACACGATGTAAATCTCTGGGCGGAAGCAAAGATATGGATCTGGAAGATTACTTTTTATCAAAAATACAGGGAGGTAATGATAATGCTGCATTTAATTAGGAGTGATTTATATAAGCTGAAAAAATCCAGATATTTCTGGGTCTGCCTGATCATTACAGCCGTTCTGGCCGTGGGCAGCGTATTTCTGATGGATTTCACTTATAAACTGATGGGGGATCAGATGGAGGCGCAGATGGAACAACAGCAGGAGATTCTGAATGAAAATGGCGCCAATATTTCTGTAGAAGGCGTACCCGCAAGCCGGGATGATCTCAGCGGCTCCAGCCAGCTGGTGACCTTTTTCGCCGGAAATACACTGATCATTATGGCCGTACTGCTGTCTCTTTTCACTGGAAGCGAATTCAATCACGGCACAATCAAAAATATAGTTTCCAGACAATACAGCCGCCGGGCAATCTATCTGTCCAAGCTGGTCACCGGAATCCTGACAGGCGTCGGCTTTACATTGATCTATGCCATTTGTTCCGAACTTACCGCCATTTTCTTATGGGGATTCGGCGATGTCTCTGCAGGCTTCTGGCCGGAAACTCTGGGGTCTATTGGCCTTGAGCTTCTTCTTCTTTGCGCCTTTTTGTCAGTCTTCACCATGTTTAGCATCCTGATCCGGCAAAACGGAGGCGCCCTGGCCGCAAATATCTGTTTTCTGGAATTCCTGTACCTTATTGTGATGCTGGGTGAAATGCTTCTAAAAAAAGTAACCGGGGAAACTATCGCCTTGTCTGATTATCTGATTGACGCCAATATGAACGCCATCACCGCAGGACTGAATCACGACCTCATCGTCCGAAGTCTCTGTGTTGCAGCCGGTTTCTTTCTAGTATCTCTGCTGATTGGAATGATCAGTTTCCAGAAAAGGGATATCAAATAACCGGTTCCCGGTGGAGCCAGAATTCATTTTTTCGGTAATCTAATATGCCCTCCCGGCGGAGCTTTGACAGCTCCGCCGACATGGCGATTCTTTCCACACAAAGATAATCTGCCAGTTCCTGGCGGTTAAAGGGTATGGTAATATGCATACTTCCTGTATGTTTTGATATTTCTGAAAGATAGGACAACAGTTTCTCTTTCGTGCTGCGCCTGGAGAGATGCCCGATCTTTTCACTCAGCGAGACACTTTTTTGCGCCAGAATCCGAACCATATTCGTAATCATCTTCTGATGAAATGGACAGGTCTCCGGACATACGGTCAAAATCCGGTTCACATCGATCTGAAGAACCCGGCTGTCCTTTACCGCAGCCACCGTCACCGGACTCTTCTTCAGCCCGGAGCAGGCAAATGCCGCCCCAAAAAGCTCTCCCTGTTTCAGTTGTTCCAAGATATGGCGGTTTCCAAACACATCATCACAAAACACTTGAAGCTCCCCATCCAGCAAGATTCCCATCCTGCTCATTTCCATCTCTTCTTCCAAAATCCTTTCATTTTTTCGTAATGTTCTCTCCTCTGCCCCCAGGCATTGCAGCAACCTTTCTCTTTCTTCCTGTTGGATGCCCCAAAACAGCGGAATCATCCCCAAAACATCCTGGTTAGTCATAAAACAATTCTCCTTTTTGTTGGAAATACAACATATTATTTCTGCATATTGTAATAAACTAAATCCAACAAGTCAAGGAGGTATATAACATGATCAGAAAAATCATTCATATAAACGAAGAAAAATGCAATGGCTGCGGCGCCTGCGCCCATGCCTGCCACGAAGGCGCCATTCAGATGATAAACGGCAAGGCAAAACTCATCCGCGATGATTATTGCGATGGGCTTGGCGACTGCCTGCCCGCCTGTCCCACCGGGGCTATCACGTTTGAAGAACGAGAAGCCGCCGCATATGACGATGACGCGGTAAAAGCATATCTTGCCACAAAAGGAGGGGATGCTTTGAAGAGGCATCTAGACGCCAAAAATCTACATTCCGAGCCGACACTCTCAAAAGCTCCCTTTGCCGGATGCCCAGGTCAGCGTTCCCAGGCGCTTCACCGCGATACGAATGTTTCATCTTCTGCGCCGAAACTTACAAAGGCTCCGATCAGCCAACTTCGCCAATGGCCGGTTCAGATAAAACTCGCCCCGGTGCAGGCGCCTTATTTCCAGAATGCGCATCTTTTGATCGCCGCCGACTGTACCGCTTACGCCTATGGAGACTTCCACAGCCAATTTATCCGCAACCGGATCACACTGATCGGTTGTCCGAAACTGGACGATGGCGACTATACCGAAAAGCTGACCGAAATCATCCGCAGCAATGAAATCAAGAGCCTAACCATTGTACGCATGGAAGTTCCCTGCTGCGGCGGACTGGAACATGCAGCCACAAAAGCGTTGAAAGCCAGCGGGAAATTCATCCCCTGGCAGGTAGTCACAGTGGGGATTGATGGGAATCTCCTTCCCTGACATTAACACAATACCAAAACCGCCGGCAGAATCCTGCCGGCGGTTTCCGGATGGGGTCATACGTTCCGTATGGTTTCCATCCATTTTTTCATCTCATTTTCATAACCATTGTCCCCTGGCTCATAAAACCGTTCATCCCGGATCTCATCCGGAAGATACTGCTGGTCCACATAATGGCGGGGGTAATCATGTGCATATTTGTAACCGATCCCATGTCCAAGCTTTGCTGCACCCTTATAATGCGCATCCTGAAGATGGGAGGGAACGGTGGTCTTCACCGAGCGGACGTTTTCCATGGCCCGGAATATAGCTGTTGTAGCCGAATTGCTCTTGGGAGCACACGCTATGTAGGTAACCGCCTGGGCAAGAATGATCTGAGCCTCCGGCATTCCGATCCGTTCCACAGCCTGGGCTGCCGATACCGCTACCGTCAGCGCCATGGGATCAGCATTTCCCACGTCTTCTGATGCGCAAATCATCATCCGTCTGGCAATAAACTTCACATCTTCCCCTGCGTAAAGCATCTTCGCCAGATAGTATACCGCCGCATCCGGATCGGAGCCTCGCATACTTTTAATAAAAGCTGAAATGATATCATAATGATTGTCCCCATCCTTATCGTAACGCACCACCCGCTTCTGGATACATTCGGACGCCACCTCCAGCGTCAGATGGATCTTTCCGTCACTGCCGCGGGGGGTAGTCAGGATTCCCAGCTCCACAGCATTCAGGGCGTTTCTGGCGTCGCCTCCGGAAATATCTGCCAGAAAATCAAGGGCCTCTTCCTCGATAACTGCCTGATAGCTCCCCATCACTTTTTCCACATCATAAACCGCCCTGCGGATCAGCGTCTTGATATCTTCCTGTTCCAGAGGCTTTAGTTCAAAAATCACAGAACGGGAGATCAAAGCGCTGTTCACTTCAAAATATGGATTTTCCGTAGTCGCCCCAATCAAAACAATAGTACCGTCCTCCACAAACGGAAGAAGATAATCCTGCTGACCCTTGTGGAACCGGTGGATCTCATCGATAAACAGAATCGTCTTCTTCTGATACATACCCTGCCGGTCCTTTGCACTGCGGATTACTTCCTCCATATCTTTTTTTCCAGCCACCGTAGCATTGATTTGTTCAAATTCCGCACTGGTGGTATGGGCAATCACCTTTGCCAGTGTGGTCTTTCCAGTGCCCGGAGGGCCATAGAAGATAACGGAACTTAACTTGTCCGCTTTGATAGCGCGGTAAAGCAGCTTGTCTTTTCCTATGATGTGCTGCTGTCCCACCACCTCTTCCAGCGTGGTCGGCCGAAGCCTGGAAGCCAGCGGAGCCTCCTTTTCCATATTCTGTTCCCTCATATAGTCAAATAAATCCATGTCCATTATCCTTCCCATTCTATCAGATCGCGTATCGTTTCCCCTGCAATCAAAAGCCCTGCCACCGGAGGCACAAAAGAAACACTTCCAGGTACAGACCGGCGTCTTCCCGGATCTTCTCCGGTAGTCCGTCCGGCTGTATCTATTGGCTGCTCTCTGGAATAAAGCACCTTCAGATGCCGGATTCCTCTTGCTTTCAACTCCTTGCGCATTACCTTGCATAGGGGACACACAGAAGTCTTACTAATGTCCGCAATCTCGAAAAGATCTGCCCGCATTTTATTCCCGGTTCCCATACAGCTGATCACCGGGATTCCCCGGTTCTTTGCCTCTTGTATCACCGCCAGCTTCGCCGTTACCGTGTCGATGGCGTCCACAATATAGTCCGGATCCAGAGAAAATATTTCTTCCAGATTCTCCGGAAGCACGAATATTTCCCGCGTCACCACCTCCGTCTCCGGACAGATATCCGCGATCCTTTCTTTCATTACCTCAGTCTTGTATCTTCCTATGGTACTGTGATATGCGATGGACTGGCGGTTGAGATTGGTTAACGCCACCCGGTCATTATCGATCAGGATCAGCTTCCCCACTCCACAGCGGGCCAATGCCTCAACACAGTGAGAACCAACACCGCCCACCCCCAAGACCATCACCGTCCGGTTTTGCAGCACCCGGAGTTTCTCTTTCCCTATGATTAATTCCGTCCTGGAAAATTCATGCATATTATCCTCTCCCGTTAATCTAACAATAATTGTTCTGCCGTCACAAATTCGTAATTCTGTGCCTGCAGGATATCCACGATTCGAAGCGCAGCGTCCACGCTGGATTCGTAACAGTCGTGCAATAGAATGATAGCATTTTCTTCAGCCTTCGTCACTACCCGTTCTACAATTTCATCGGTATTTTCTGTCGTCCAGTCCAATGGATCTATCGTCCACATAACCGGCATCACCTCCAGATCAAACTCCAGATCTTCCCGCCATTCTCCGAACGGCGGACGGACAAACCCAGTTCCCTCGCCTGTAATGTCCCGAATCAACTGGTCTGTCTTCAGGATCTCCTCCCTTGCTTCCGATTCCGAAAGGTCGCTTAGCTTCACATGATGATAGGTATGGTTTCCAATCAGATGACCTTCCTCCTGGATTCTTTTTACCACTTCCGGATTCTCCTTTGCGCAGGATCCAATCAGAAAAAAAGTCGCCTTTACCCCCCGTTCTTTCAAACCATCCAACAACCGTACCGTGGAAACCGGATTCGGGCCGTCGTCAAATGTCAGTGCAATTAAAGAAGGCGATTGTTTTTCATCCGTCTCACAAGATACAACCATTCCGGAAGTCTCCATATCTGAATTGCCAGACACATAGTAAACCGGATATCCGGATCCCCCTCCCAGAGCCAGAATCATCCAGCTCCCATATAACAACATCAGGATCCGTTCCAATTTTTTCCTGTTTATCCTGCCCATTTCAGCCACTTCTCACCCTCTTTTTTCTTATTTATATGAAAATACCCCAAACCTTATGTAATCCATTGCATTCTATATTTCCCGATGCTATAATACCCCTTGTTGTTATAAATCGGAATAATCGGAGGAAATATTTATGTCAGAATCACGGAGAAACGAGAATCCCTTACCAGAAAACAAAATGGGGGTCATGCCGGTATCCAGATTGTTGATCACCATGTCATTACCTATGATGCTGTCAATGTTAGTTCAGGCTTTATACAATATCGTGGACAGTATGTTTGTCGCTCAGCTCAGCGAAGATGCGCTGACAGCGGTTTCTCTTGCCTTCCCGGTACAGAATCTGATGATTGCCATCTCTGCCGGAACCGGCGTTGGAATCAATGCGCTGCTGTCCAGAAACCTGGGAGAGAAAAATTTTGACGAAGCCAATGCCGCTGCAAGAAACGGAATCTTTCTCGGAATCGTCAGCTGTATCATATTCGCTGTGATCGGAGGGATCGGCTCCCGTTTTTTCTTTGTTGTACAGACAGACAATCCGGCCATTGTAGAATATGGTACTCAATACATGTTTATCATCACCGTATTTTCCGCCGGAATCTTTCTTCAAGTTACTTTTGAACGTCTGATGCAGTCTACCGGAAAAACGATCTACAATATGATTACCCAGGGAACCGGTGCCATCATCAATATTGTCCTGGATCCCATTATGATCTTTGGTTTATTCGGTTTCCCAAGACTGGAAGTAGCCGGCGCCGCCATAGCTACCGTTACCGGACAGATGGTCGCGGTTCTGTTATCCTTCTTCTTTAATCTGACACGTAATAAAGAACTGAACCTGAACATGCGCGGATTCCGGCCTCACGGCAGAACAATCCTTACCATTTACCAGGTTGGAATCCCTTCTATAATCATGCAGGCAATCGGTTCTGTAATGACCTTTGGCATGAACAAGATCCTGCTGATGTTCTCTTCTACAGCTGCCGCAGTATTTGGAGTCTACTTCAAACTGCAAAGTTTTATCTTCATGCCAATCTTCGGACTGAATAATGGAATGATTCCGATCATTGCCTACAACTATGGCGCACGCAACCGGGAACGCATCATAAAAACCGTGAAATTCAGTATCCTGATCGCCATATCCATTATGTGTATCGGCCTTTTAATTTTCCAGACTATGCCAGAATTCCTGCTTCGCAACCTCTTTGACGCGTCTGACCATATGCTGGAAATCGGCGTACCGGCTCTTCGGATTATCAGCCTAAGTTTTGTATTTGCCGGATACTGCATCATTGCCGGTTCCGTATTTCAGGCTCTGGGTAATGGAATCTACAGTTTAATTGTATCTGCCGCCAGACAATTGGTTGTAATCCTTCCCGTTTCCTATCTGTTTGCCAGTGTATTCGGACTTCACATGGTATGGTGGGCAATCCCGATTGCAGAAATTGTCTCTCTGACTCTATCCACGATCCTGCTGAAAAGAATCTACCGTCTGAAAGTAGCTCCTCTGAAAAAATAACAAAAACGATAAAAACTGCGGAACACTCCGCAGTTTTTATCGTTTTTTTACACTCCATCCAAATCTTCCCAAGCTTTTCCCCAATCCCAGATATTCACCGTGAGAATAAGCCAGAAGACCGGTATGATTCAATTCGAACTTCCCATTCTTCTTCAGATATGCTTCATCCACCTGGACTGCCGTAACATTGGCAAGAAACATGTGATGAGATCCCAGTTCTTTTACTTCTGTTACTTTACACTCAATATTCACCGGACTTTCCAGAATAATAGGCGCAAATCTGAGTGTCTTTGCTTTTCCCCTGGTCAGATGCATCTCTTCCCACTTGTCTACATCTCTTCCGGATCGGACTCCGCACCAATCTGTGGCTTTCGCCAGCTTCTCCGTTGTAAGATTTACCACAAATTCCCCGGTCTCACGGAGCATATGGTATGTGTATCGCTCCGGCCTCACGGAAATATACAGCATGGCCGGATCCGAACAAACTGTTCCAGTCCATGCTACTGTGATAATATTATCTTTTCCATCACCGTCCCCGGCACTTACCATAACCGCAGGAAGCGGGTACAGCATATTGCCGGGTTTCCATATCTGTCTTCCCATAATGTCATCCTTATCTTTCTATTGCTGCAGCGCGCCTACCAGTGTAGGGATCAGCTGTTTCTTTCTTGATACAACGCCTTTCAGTATGATGGGATCCATATCCTCCCGCAGATCAAAAGCATCAATAATATAAGATCTGGCTCCGTGTCCGCAGCAGAGCAGTTCCGTTGATTCTTCCAGAATATCAGTCAGCATAAAATAGATCATCTGAAGATTATGCGACTCTAAAACCTTGGGCAGATGAGGCATCAGGATCTCTCTGATCTCAGACAGTTCCTCCTTATTCATGGAATTGATCTGTCCCACGCCAAACACGGTATCATTCACCGTAAACTGTTTGAAATCCTGGAAACAGATATCCTCCGCGCTCTTTCCCTGCAGATTGCTGCCTGCCCGGAACATCTCCCCTGCCAGCTGTTCCATCTGGATCCCTGCGATCTTCGCCAGCTTTTTCGCCGTTTTTTCATCCACCGGTGTGCAGGTGGGCGACCGGAACAACAACGTATCTGATATGATCGCTGAACACAACAGTCCTGCAATCGTAGGCGTCAGCTTTACTCCTGATTCCTCGTACATCTGATAAACAATCGTCGCCGTACAGCCCACCGGCTGGTTCCGGAAAAATACTGGTCCCATTGTCTCGATATTCCCCAGGCGGTGATGATCGATAATCTCCACAATATCTGCTTCTTCAATTCCGTCCACAGCCTGTGATTTCTCATTATGGTCCACCAGGATCACTTTTTTCTTGCTAACGTCCAAGAACCTACGTCTGGATATGAACCCGCGGAATCTTCCATGTCTGTCCAGAATTGGAAAATCCCGGAATTTTTTCTTCGTCATAACATCTTTAATATCATCCACATAATCACTCAGCTGAAATGTAACCAGCGGCATTTTCGTCATGAAATGCTTAACCGGAATACTCTGGTTGATCAGTCTTGCCACTGTAAATGTATCGTGAGGCGTCTTAATAATCACGATGCTCTGCTCTTCCGCCTTCTGAATCAATTCCTGCGGAACCTCTGCATTCTGGCAGATGACCAGGCAGCTGGCGTCAATATCAACCGCACAGGCCTGTGCCTCATAACGGTTCCCCAGGATCACCAGATCATCCTTCTCTATAAATTGTGCCATCAGATCCGGATTGGAGGCTCCGATCGTAACCTTCCCCTTTGTAAAATAACCATGTTCATTTCCAGTGACCAGCGTGCCGTCCAGCGTCTTAATGATATTGCGGTACTGAGTCTTCGCAACTGACAGGACCTGATTATCATACACATCCATATAGGACATGGCAATATCTCCGGTAGAGATCACTCCTACCAGTTCTTCATCTTTCAGAATCGGGATCGTCTTAATATTATTCTCCTTCATCTTCGCCCAGGTATCTTTAATAGAAACCTGAGGGCTTACGCCGTCTATTTTATGAATATCTATATCTTTCACCTGCAGTTTCACATTCTGAAGCAGTGGAGGCGCATCCACGCCAAACCGATGAAGGACATAACTTGTCTCTTCATTGATCTGGCCGGCCCTTCTTGCCACATATTCATTGCCGGTAATTTCCTTTTTCAGATGCGCATACGCAATTGCGGAACAGATAGAATCTGTGTCAGGGTTCTTGTGTCCTACCACATATACTTTTCCTGTTTTCTTTCCCATGTCTGTACACCTCTTTTTAATTATAAAGTTAGCTTGCCATCTTTTTACGGATTCGTCAACCACAAATTTGGATAAAGAAGAGAATTTCTTTGTATATATTCCCAGTTATGTGCTATACTGATTACAATATGTGAGCGTGTACGGAGCATATGAATCCAACGATAAGAAAGGGAATAATACTATGAGCGAAGAATTATTACGAGAAGAAACAACAATGGCTGACCTGGAGGAGCATTTCGACGACGCCAACCCCTGGAATGTTGTTCAGTCTTACATGGAGAACAAAACCATCCTGCCAGTAAAAGTCGAAGGAATCGTCAACGGAGGGGCCATTGCGATGGTTGAAGGACTTCGCGGATTTATTCCGGCTTCCAAATTATCTTTATCCTATATTGAAGATCTGGAAACGTATCTGCTCAAGGATATCGAAGTACGTGTTATTGACGTCGATCAGGCAGAAAACCGTCTGGTATTGTCTGCCCGCGAAATCCTGAAAGAAAAAGAGAAAAAAGCGATGGAAGAAAAGATCGCCGGCCTGAAGATCGGCACGGTTCTGTCCGGCAAGGTAGAGACCCTGCAAAATTACGGCGCTTTTGTAAAGCTTGAAAACGGCCTTTCCGGTCTGGTCCACGTATCTCAGATCAGCCAGAAACGGGTAAAAACTCCGAAAGATGTATTAAAAGAAGGCGAAGAAGTCAAAGTAAAGATCATTGGGATCAAAGACGGAAAGATCAGCCTCAGCATGAAAGCACTTGAAGAAACGAAAGAAGAACCGACAGAAAAAGTCGTGATTCCTAAATCTGAAAATATCGGAACCAGCCTTGGAGATCTTTTCAAAAATCTGAATCTGTAATCCGATTGTAAAAAAGTCTTCTGCGTTGTGAACGCAGAAGACTTTTTTTCTCTGTATTTCATTATCCTATACCGCCAAAAAAGATGCCCAGCACATATACTACCAATGTAATTCCCACGAACAGATACTTTGTCACTGGCTCAAACCATGCGCCAAGTTTCTTCTCTCTCCCCTGCTGCACCTGTTCTCTCGCAAATTCCCGGGGACATACCCAGAAAAACATGATCCCGGCCAGCAATGCGCCCAGCGGAATAATGTAAATTGACACCATATCCATCCATACACTGACAGCATCTCCGCTTTCCAGAAAGACACCTGTGACTGCTGCAACCAGGGCAACCATCAAAACCGCTGCTTTTCTCGGCAGATGAAACTGCATCTGCAGCGCCTCAATTGGAGTCTCGAACAGATTCATTAATGACGTAATGGCCGCAAATAAAACTGCAATAAAGAAAATAACCGCAAACAGGCTTCCCATAGGCATCTGCTGGAATACCGCCGGAAGGGTAATAAACATCAGCGGAGGCCCGCTGGCCACATCCAGGCCAAAAGCAAACACGGCCGGAATGACTACCATTCCTGCCAGCAGTGCTGCGCAGGTGTCAAAAAACGCCACATTCTTCGCACAGCTGACCACATTTTCTTTCTTTTCCAGATAGCTGCCATATACAATGGTTCCCGACCCTGCCAGCGACAGCGAGAAAAATGCCTGTCCCAGCGCATAGATCCAGGTTTTTACATCCCCAAGCCGCTCCCATTCCGGAACAAACATATAACGAAAACCTTCCAGCGCGCCATCGAAAGTTACCACTCGCAGAAGAAGCAGCAAAAAGAACGCGAAAAAGACCGGCATCATAAGCTTATTCATCTTCTCAATTCCTTTTACGATACCAAATCCCATGATAAGAAACGTAATTCCAAGGCCAAGCATCTGCCAGCCTACACTGCCAAAATTCACCGCCAGATTCCCAAAATATACGCCCATGTCTTCTACTTGAATCAGCTCACCGCTCAAAGCGCTCCACAGATATTTCAGAAACCAGCCGACCACAACCGAATAACCGATTGCAATCCCTAAAGAACCCAGTATGGGAATCATTCCGATACATTTTCCGATTCCTGCTGCCTTTTTCCCGAACCGCATTTCCATCGCCCCGGCAAATGCTCCGAGAGGACCTGTTCCCATCGCTCTGCCAAAAGCCATCTCTCCGATTACACCTGAGAACCCCAGCAGAACTACAAACAGAAAATATGGAATCAGAAAAGCCGCTCCTCCAAATGCACCTGTACGGTAGGGAAACATCCAGATGTTTCCCATACCCACAGCCGAGCCAATACATGCAACGATAAATCCCAGTTTCGTACGAAACTGGTCTCTGTTTTTTTCTTCCATACGATTCATTCTACTCAGTCTCTTCCTGTGTCTCTGCTACATCGTCTGTCTGTATCTCATTTGCATAATCGGCTGTTTCATCATTCTTCATGATCACACTGATTTGATTGAAATCCACCTTCTTCCATACGGATTCCTTCACATCTATTTCCAGATCCTCCAGCCAACCCTCGCAGGTTTCCGTGTAAAGATCTGATTTGCGCTGCTCTATAATCGACTGTTTTTTATTATCCGTAGCTTCACGGTCCAGAAGACTGGTAACTTTCAGGACATAACATCCGGTCTCTGTTTCAATCACTCCGGATACTTCTCCTTCTCCAAGCTTATCGGCCGCTTCCACAACCTCCGCAGAAGGATTCGCTGTTTCCGCATCAAAGGTTACTGTAGATGCTTCCATACCGTTCTCTGTGGCATATGCCGCGAAATCTTCCGCCGCTTTAGCCCCTTCCGCAAAAGCCTCTGCCTGAGCTTTCACGCTCTCCTTATCCACAGTCTCCTCTTCTGCGGCTGTCTCCTCTTCTGCACCGGATTCATAGGAAAAGAGTACATACTGCATACTCTTCTGCGCCGCCTCTTCATCAGACACCTCTGTATCCACGCCCGCCTGGATCGCCGTCATCATTTTCTCCTGAATAGCCATCAGGGTCATGACTCTTTCTACTGTGTCGACAGACCCGGAAACCTTCTCCTTATTCTCCAGAGCATTATCTTCATCAAACTTCTTAGCCTGGTCTTTGATTACTTCTTTCTCTGCATCGGTGAGCGCAACCTCATAATCTTTCATATGGTCTTCCAGCACAACCATGGTTTCCAGTTGTTTCAGGACATCGCTCTTCACAGACTCCTCATAACTTAAGCCTTCCTCAGCCTCAGAATTCCACATATCTTCCCCCAGATATCCTGCATAATACGTTTCGTACTGAGCCTGTACATATCTGGCATAAAAATTAGCCACATCTGCTGTGATCTCCTGATCTCCTACCGTAACGACAACTGCATTTTCATCTAATGAAGAAGCGCATCCGCCAAGAGCTGACATTGCCATCACTCCGGCCAATATGCATACCCCTGATTTTATTTTCATTCTTTTCTATATCCTCCTTCGCAACATTAACTGATTCATTATATCCCTTTTTCAGTTTTCAATCAATCCTTTCAATCCAAATAATACATTTTTCACAACCTCAATGGAATTCGGATTCTTCACGTTTTTCTGGATCCGTTTCTTTTCATAGACAAAATAAGGCTGCTCCAAATCTGTTTTTAACGCCAGTTCTCCTTTATATCGCTCCAGCAGCTCCGGAATTTTCTGCGGCAGAACCCTGGCCCGCTCATACATGGTAAATATATACCGGTTCCCTTTCTGCTCTATGGACGTCACATAAGCGCTGTGAGCCAACGTCTTCAGATATGCGATCTGAAGCAGTGTATCCACCTTCTTGGGAATATCTCCAAATCGGTCGATCAGCTCCTCTGTCATATCTTCCATCTCTTCCTCTGTTTCAATCGCTGCAATTCTCTTGTAAATATCCAGCTTCTGATATTCATTGGGGATATAACTTTCTGGAATGAATGCATCCACATCCAGATCAATAGACGTATGAAAGCTTTCTTCCTCAATCTCTCCCTTCAGAAGCTTCACCGCCTCGTTCAGCATTTTGCAGTACAGATCGTATCCCACCGCTTCCATATGCCCATGCTGTTCCGCTCCCAGAAGATTACCGGCTCCCCGGATCTCCAGATCCCGCATCGCTATTTTAAATCCCGATCCCAGATCCGTAAATTCCCGAATCGCTGCCAGCCTCTTTTCAGCAATCTCTTTGAGCATTTTGTCCCTGCGGTAAAGCAAAAATGCATATGCCATACGGTTTGACCTCCCCACTCTGCCCCTTAGCTGGTATAGCTGAGACAGGCCAAGACGGTCCGCGTCATGAATAATCATTGTATTTACATTCGAGATGTCCAGCCCCGTTTCAATAATTGTGGTAGTGACCAGAACATCGATCTCTCCATTAATAAAGTCATACATAATGCTTTCCAGCTGGTGCTCCCGCATCTGCCCATGCGCATAAGAGACCGTCACTTCCGGCACCAGCTTTTGAATATGAGCTGCCACTTCACCGATATCCTCCACCCGGTTATAGACATAATACACCTGTCCCTGCCTGGAACATTCCCGCTCAATGGCTTCCCGCACCATTTCATCATTATACTCCATCACATAAGTCTGTATGGGAATCCGCTCTTCCGGAGCCTCTTCCAGAACGCTCATGTCCCGGATTCCGATCAGGCTCATATGCAGAGTACGCGGAATAGGTGTAGCTGTCAGTGTCAGAACATCAATGTTTTCTTTTAGTTTTTTTATTTTCTCTTTATGCTGAACGCCGAATCTTTGCTCTTCATCAATGATCAGAAGCCCCAGATCCTTAAATTTCAGATCATCGCTCAAAACTCTGTGAGTTCCAATCACAATATCGACCAGGCCTTTTCTGGTATCCTCAATCGTTTTCTTCTGCTGGGCAGCGCTGCGGAACCGGCACAGAAGGTCGATCCTTACCGGGAAATCTTTCATTCTCTGCAGAAACGTATTATAGTGCTGCTGGGCTAAAATTGTCGTAGGAACCAGATATACCACCTGCTTATCCTCCTGAACCGCTTTAAACGCCGCCCGGATTGCAATTTCGGTTTTCCCGTATCCCACGTCGCCGCAGATCAACCGGTCCATTATCTTCCGGCTCTGCATATCTTTTTTCACCGCCGCAATTGCAAGAAGCTGATCTTGTGTTTCCTCAAATGGAAACATTTCCTCAAATTCTCTCTGCCATACCGTATCTTCCCCGTAGACATATCCTTCCTGCTCCTGACGCGCAGCATAAAGCTCCACGAGATCTCTGGCAATCTCTTTGACTGCTCCCTTTACCCGGTTTTTTGTCCGTGTCCATTCCTGTCCACCCAGGCGGTTCAGTCTGGGCGGTTTCGCATCTGAACTGGCATACTTCTGGATCAGATCCAGCTGCGTCGCAGGAATATAAAGATTGCCGCCTTGCGCGTAGGATATTTTCATGTAATCCTTTGCCGTCTTGTCAACCTCGATTTTCTCAATTCCCTGGTAGATTCCAAGCCCATGATTTTCATGCACCACATAATCGCCCGGCCTGAGTTCTGAAAAGCTCTGGATCTTACGCCCTTCATAGGTCTTGCGTTTCTTCTTTTTCCGAACTTTTCCGAAAATATCTGTTTCTGAGATTACGGTAAACTTCAGCATCGGATATTCATAACCTTCCGCCACATATCCATAAGCCGTCATAATCTCTCCCGGCCGGACTTCCCGGTCCATATCTTCACTGTAAAAACTACTCAGGTTGTAATCTCTTAAGTCTTCCGCAAGCCTCCTGGCTCTCGTCCGTGATCCCGACAGCAAGACAACCCGGTACCCGTTTCTTTTCAGCCTTTTCAGATCCTGTGTCAGCATCTCAAAACTGCTGTTGTAAGGATTAATATTTTTAGTGTGGATATTATGTGACTCCCGGACCATCAGACCTTTACTTCGCATATCCAGCGAAAAAAAGCCAATGGAATAATATGCGTTCATTTTCTTCAGTATCTCATCTGTCTGATAGAGCCTGACCTCTCCGGCCTCCATCTGATACCCGCTCTCCACCCGCTTTTTCTGAGCTTCCATAAACTCTTCTTCCACTCCCCGGCCCTTTTCAATCAGGCGGGCAGGTTCATCCAGAAACAGAAGTGTCTGCCGCGCCGGGAAATAATCCAGAAAAGAAACGCCCTTCTCCGATTCCTCAGGAAATTCCTTGGCCGGCGCAATCGTAATCTCTGTCAGATTCTCTATCGACCGCTGACTCTCCACATCAAAAGTCCGGATGGAATCCACCTCATCCCCCCACAACTCTATCCGTACCGGAAGTTCCTCAGTCAGAGCATAAATATCAATGATCCCTCCTCTGACCGCAAATTGTCCCGGGGCTTCGATCTGCACTTCCCGATCATACCCAAGTCCGGTCAGCCTGCGCTGAAGTTCCTCCAGATCCAGCTGCGCGTCATTAGTAATACGAATTGTACGCTTGCCGATCTCCTCCTTTGGGAGCAGCGTATCCATGAATCCGTCAAAGCTTGTAACTACCGTTATGGGGTCTCCCGAAAGAACAGCCTCCAGGACTTCCATTCTCTGGCGCAGCAACTCTTTACTCCGGATATCCGCCTGATAAAACAAAAGATCTTTCGCCGGATAAAAAAAGGCTGAGGTATCCAGCATCCGGTATTCTTCATAAATCTGTCTGGCTTTGGATTCACTGGAACAGGCGATGACTTTATATAAAAAGCCATCGCTCAATGCATACATCATATGTGTTTTCTGCGAATTTACACAGCCGAGGATACGCAGCATCCCCGGCTCTTTGTTACGGTTTTTTACAATTTCTTCAAACTCCGCCAACTCTTTCAGCGGACTGATCAAGGCTTGCATATACTATGCCTCCTTAGACTTTACTTTTCTGTTATATTCATTCATAGCCGCATCAATCTCTCCGGCAATGATCAACTCCACCGCATCCGCGGCTCTCTGATATCCTTCTTCCATCTGCACCCGCTCTTCTTTTGAAAAATGTCCAAGAACATAATCTGCAAGATCATAATGCCTGGGTTTTTCTCCTACGCCTACTTTTATTCTCGGGAATACGTCTGTCCCCAACTGGGCAATGATATTTTTAATCCCGTTATGGCCGCCTGCACTTCCTTTTTTACGAATTCTGAGCTGCCCCACGCCCAGGCTCACATCATCATAGATAACCAGCAGTTCCGTTTCTTCATCAATCTTATAATAATCGGCCAGTCCCCGTATGCTTTCTCCGCTCAGATTCATATAAGTCTGAGGCTTTGCCAGAATCACCTTTGTTCCATGGATGATTCCTTTCCCGATAAGAGCCCTGCTTTTCCGGCCGTCCACCGGTATATTATATTTTTCCGCCAGCATATCTATGACATCAAACCCTACATTATGCCGGGTTCCCGCATACTGTAATGTCGGATTTCCCAGCCCCGCAATAATAAACATCTTAAATCACCTTTCACTTTCATTATCCTTAACCATTCTACAGGAAGCCTGTACATTTGTCACGCGAAATACTATGAATAATTCGCCTGGTTTTCTCATACATTATAAAAAAACAATTTTGCATCATACAGGAGGTCTTTATGCATTCCAAAACGAAAATCATTGTACTTCATATGAAAGAAATCATTTATACTGCCGTATTTGTAGCTCTTGCCATTGTATTGATTCTCCTGCTGATATTTATGTTTCTTCCGGACAGTAAAAAAACTGGAAATAGCACACAAAAATATGTTCCTGGTATTTATACGTCCGATATCACACTCAACAATACTGCTCTTGAAGTGGAAGTCACCGTAGATGAATCCCGCATTAACTCCATCCGTTTCTCGAATCTGGATGAATCGATCACCACCATGTATCCTCTGATCCAGCCGGCTATCGAAGATATTGCCGAACAGATCTATGACACCCAGTCTTTAGAAAACATCACCTATTCTTCTGACAATCCCTACACTTCCCAGATTATCGTAAACGCAATCGGGGAAGCATTAAAAAAAGCCACAGCTAATGAATAGTTGTGGCTTTTTGATTTTACCCTTCCACGATCAGATACCGTCCTCCCGGAAGTGCAAAAACTTCAGAGGCTTCCTCCAGTTCTTCCATCGACATACCTTCCACATCCAGCCCCTCTTCTTCCAGATATTCTTTTACCTGACTGATATGATCCACAACCACGGCCATACAGTCTTCCAGAAAAGCTTCTGCCTCTTCCATTGTCTCAGCTACAGGTTCATCAAAGAGCCTGCCCTGATCTCTTAGAAACGTTTTCAAACATTCTTCATCATACTCATACATTATCAGAACCTCCTTTTTTTAATATCTCTTTCCTGCCGGATCAGACAAGCCGGAGCAATTCTTTGGGATGTAAAATGATCGTCTCTGCTCCCGCTTCTTCTAATTCCTCTCTGGTGCGGAATCCCCAGGCCACTCCCACCGTTCTTACATCCGCATTCTTTCCTGTCCGGATATCCACTTCTGAATCTCCCACGTACAGGCATTCCTCTCTTGGGACTTCCAGCGCCTCCATAATACGGATTACTCCATCCGGATCTGGTTTCCGGCGGACAGAATCTCTCTGCCCCGCCACGTAATCAAACAGAGCGCCTCCAAACATCTCTTCGACAACTTTTAATGTCTGCCTGTGCGGTTTGTTTGACAGTACTGCAAGATGGATTCCTTTTTGTTTCAATTCCTTCAGGACATCTGTGATATCCGGATAAGGTGTTACATGATATGTACAATTTTCATCAAATATGCGTTTATACACTTCCATACCTTCTTCCAGTCTGGACCCGTCTGTATCCCCGGCTGCTTTTAAAGATTTTTCCATCAGCACCCTGGCTCCGTTTCCCACAAACTGCCGGCACTGTTCTTTTGTAATCTGCGGAAGATTCATCTCCTCCAGCGTCAGTTGTACGGAATGTGTCAATGACTCCAAGGTATCCGTCAACGTTCCATCAAGATCAAATATACAAGCTTTCATAAAAGATCGACCCCTTCCTGCCCCTATCATAGTATGCTCTTCTATAAAATGCAAGCTACTTTTTCCGGTAAAAAAACACATCCGTATCCCTTGTGCACAGCCAAAGAATACAAAAGATGTGTTTTTCGCTTATCATTTTTTCAAATCAGCTCAGGTACTGCCTCATAGTTCTGAGAGCATTTTTTTCCAGCCGGCTGACCTGCGCCTGTGAAATCCCCACATGCTCGGCCACCTCCATCTGGGTTTTCCCTTCAAAAAAACGCATCTTTATAATGTAACGCTCCCGCGTTCCAAGATGCTCCATCGCAGCCGCCAAGGACAAGTCCTCCACCCATTTTTCTTCACGGCTTTTCTCATCGCTGATCTGATCCATAACATACAAGGCGTCCCCCCCATCGTGAAACACAGGTTCCTGCAGACTCATGGGGACTTGGATTGCATCCAGGGCAAATACAATATCTTCCTTGGATATTCCGATCTCATCCGCAATTTCCTGTACCGTCGGTTCCTTCAGATTCTGCCGCACATAGTTTTCTTTCGCATGGATAGCCTTATAAGCCGTATCCCTCAAAGAACGGCTTACCCGGATAGAATTATTGTCCCGCATATATCTTCGGATCTCTCCGATAATCATGGGGACTGCATAAGTAGAGAATTTCACATCAAGTTCCGTATTAAAATTATTCACTGCTTTAATCAGGCCGATACATCCAATCTGAAACAGATCATCCGGATTCTCGTTACTTCCTCCGAATCTTTTGATTACACTCAGGACCAGGCGCAGATTTCCTTTGATATATTCTTCTTTTGCCTTCTCATCTCCCGCTTTAATTCTTGCAAACAGCTCCTCCTTTTCTTTTTCTCCGAGAACCGGCAGTTTTGCCGTATTAACACCGCATATTTCTACTTTTCCCTGTGTCATATCAAGAACCTCCTACCAGATATGATCCGTAATAGATCTAGTAAAATGATTCTCCATATCTCCCGGCATTATTCTTTCCCGGCGCCAAATAAAAAAAGTTTTAGACCTTGACAAACGAAGATTCCCGGCCGTTTTCACCTGTCATCAACGGCCGGGAATCTTCTTCTGATCAACGATCCCATTTATCTGCCAGATTCTGGATCTGGCTTTCAAATTTTGCAAGCTCGCGATTTGCAAGCCCTTCGTTCTTATACACAACCTCCAAAAGTCTTTTTGCCGCCGCGACCACACGGTTGAATGCAGTCTGCGCACGAGTTCGGGCAGGTTTCTCCACCGCCTTCTTCGGCACCCGTGTTCCTCTTGTAAGAATCTCTCCGGTAGCCAGATCTATGCATCCCCCCGAATACGGAGCAAACGCAGGACACCCAATCGTATGTTCCACAAGCTCCGCAAAAGAATCCGTAACCTCGTCTTCCCCGTGTACCACGATCACCTGCCTTGGCTTTTCCCGAAAGCCTTTTAACCAATCCAGCAGTCCATTCATATCCGCATGCCCGCTGATACCCTGAAGTGACACGATTCTGGCATTCACGGTGATGCTTTCTCCGAACAGTTTCACACTTTCAGCCCCTTCGATCAGCTTTCTTCCAAGGGTCCCCACCGCCTGATATCCTACAAAGCATACCGTACATTCCGGCCGCCAGAGATTATGCTTCAGATGGTGCCGGATTCTTCCGGCCTCGCACATTCCGGAGGCAGACAAGATAACCTTAGGCTTTTCATCAAAATTAATCATCTTGGATTCCTCGCTGGTAATCGTCGTCTTCAGGCCAGGAAACACCAGCGGATTGATTCCCTGTTCGATCAGCGCCATAGCATCCTCATCAAAGCAGGATTTTACATTTTTATTAAAAACATTGGTAGCCTCAATCGCCAACGGACTGTCTACATACACTTCAAAATCCTGATATTGGGGCAGAAGCTTCTTTTCCTTGATCTCACGGATGAAATACAGAATCTCCTGTGTTCTTCCCACCGCAAAAGAAGGAATTACCACATTGCCGCCCCTGTCGAACGTATCTTTTAGAATTTTCACAAATTCCGCCACGTAATCTGGTCGCTGTTCCCCATGTGTACGGTCGCCATAGGTAGATTCAATCACCACATAATCTGCCTCTTCCACCTTTTGAGGATCTTTGATAATCGGCTGATCCGTATTACCCACATCTCCGGAAAATACCACTTTTCGCGTCAGACCTTCTTCTGTGATCCACACCTCGATACTTGCAGACCCCAGCAGATGCCCCACGTCATTAAAGCGCACGTCAATCCCTTCACAAAGCTGGATTTTCTGTCCATAATCACAGGGCGCCAGAAGACGGACCGCAGCATCTGCATCTTGCATATTATATAGCGGTTCATAAAGTTCTCCTCCGCTCCGTCTTGCTTTACGATTGCGCCATTCCGCTTCAAACACTTGAATATGCGCACTGTCCCGGAGCATAATATTACACAAGTCTGCTGTGGCAAATGTCGTAATGATGTCTCCTTGAAATCCCTCTTTGCAAAGCAGCGGAATCTTGCCAGAATGATCAATATGTGCATGCGTCAGCAGAATATAATCAATCTGGGAGGGAGCAACCGGAATATCCTGATTTTCATAAAGATCCGGCCCCTGTTCCATCCCGCAGTCAATCAGAATATACTTTCCACAGGCTTCCAGCAGATGGCAGCTTCCTGTCACTTCATGAGCTGCTCCGATACAGCTAAGTTTCATACGCTCAACCCCTTTTTCTTTTCATTGTAGCACGTTTCCCCGGGCCCTGCTATGTTTTTTTTACCATCTCTTTCCGGAGTCTTTGCATAATTTTTTTCTCCAATCTGGATATGTAAGATTGGGAAATTCCCAGCATATCCGCCACTTCTTTTTGTGTTTTTTCCTCTCCGTCAGGAGAGCCGATCCCGAATCGCATACGGATAATTGCCCTTTCTCGTCCAGACAGGCGGTTAATAGCCTTAAACAGCACTTTTCTCTCCGCCTCTGTTTCCAGATCCCGGTATATGGTATCTTCCTCTGTGCCAAGAATGTCAGACAACAGCAGTTCATTTCCATCCCAATCTACATTCAACGGTTCATCGATGGAAACCTCCATCTTTGTCTTGCTGTTTCTTCGCAGATACATCAAAATTTCATTTTCGATGCAGCGCGACGCATATGTTGCCAGTTTTATATTTTTCTGGGGATTAAAGGTATTGATTGCCTTGATCAGACCAATCGTGCCGATGGAGATCAGATCTTCTACACCAACCCCTGTATTGTCAAATTTTTTTGCAATATAGACTACCAGCCTGAGGTTATGTTCAATCAGACGTTTTCTAGCTGTTTCATCATACTCAGTACCAAGCTGCCGGATCGCGGCAGTTTCCTCATCCACGTTAAGCGGCGCCGGCAGAATATCCGCTCCTCCAATATAATGAATCTCTCTTTGATCCTGAAAAAACAGGCTTCTGATATCTGGCATCACCCTGAGTTTAAACCGGTGCGGAACCGCAATTTTTATCATCATATTTTGAACCTCCTGTTAAGATATCAAGATTTAATATCATATCGTATCCTTCCGTAAATATCTCTTCCTCACATACCGCTATAAGCGGCTCTGCAATCCAATCTATCGTTTCTTTCTCCATCCCCTTAACTCCCATGCAATCTGCCTGCAGCAACGGCATAGTCCCATTCTTTTTCCCAATCGAATGATAAGATATGTAACGTAGATTCTTTATAGGAATCTCTCCCCACAGCTGCCTGGCTGCTTTTTTTGTAATCACACAGACCGGTTCCCCTGTCAGTTTATCTGTCAGTGTATTCCCACTGTCAATCAGCGCATCTACTTCTATCCGGTTAATTCCCTTCACAAGAACCACACAACATCGGTAACTGTTTTTTCTGGCCAATCCAGCCAGCAAATCCCACAGCATACAAGAAAGATAATATCCCGAAAGTGCCAGAAGAAAAAACAGACTTCCAGTCCGCAGATAGGGAATAAACAGCGTCATAATTCCGCCCATCAAGACCCCTCCGGCATAGAGAAGAATCCATGCGCCCAGATACGTCCGCTTTTCTTTTAGCCGCAGTCCTGTCAGAAGCATCAACGCATTTACGCAAACATGAAGCAATATCTGTTTAAACAGTGGAAACGGAAGCGGGATCCATACGACGAAACAGGTCAGAACCGCACCGGTAAATGCTCCCAAAAACAGGTGTGTCTTTTGTATCTGAGTCTTCATCAGCCGCCGGATAAAAAGCAGAAGGAGATAATCCATCATAAAATTTTCCGCAAAAAAAACATCTATGTACAGCTCATAGTACACAAGTCACCTTCTTTCTTTTGCCGGTACAAATCGATTTGCCGCATGGGTAAACTATATTATAAGGAGTTGTATTAAAAGAATTTGTCAGATGGTGGGAGAGATATGTTATTTCGTTCGACAGTATTTCAGAAACACAAGATATGGAGATTTGAAATTTGTTTTTTGATTATTCTGTCGATACCGCACTATATCTGGTGTAGTGTTTTGACAGATTGAAATAAAATAATGGAAAAATAAAGAATATTGTGACAGATTTTGTCAAAGAATAGAGAAAACAGGCGTACCAGATCAGTACGCCTGTAAAAATTACTTTTTAAAGAAATCCGGTATTTTAATCGATTGTTCTTTCACCTTGCTGGTTGGAGTCTTTGGAGTCTCCAGTGACGGCATTGTACCGCCCGCCGGTCTTTTCATAGTCGTACCGCCATTCTTAGACGGCGCCATTCCCAGATCCAGTCTTGGAGACACGCTCTGGGCATTCTGTGTCTGCTGTACCGGTCTTTCGTAACTCTGGTTATGAGCGGCACCTGCATGTCCGACTGAAGAAACTCTTGAGTTTTCCAGTCTGGATTTCAGTTTTGAAGCACTGCCGCCTACATTATGAAGGCCAGTTGCAATAACCGTAATTGTAGCTTCATCTGCTCTGGAATCATCATACATCGCGCCAAAGATAATATTCGCCTCTTCGCCTGCCAGCTCCTGAACATATTCTGCCGCATCAGAAGCATCCATCAATGTAATATCACCAGATACATTAATGATTACATGAGAAGCTCCGGCAATCGTAGTCTCAAGCAGCGGACTTGCAACAGCCTGCTTTACTGCTTCCAACGCTTTGTCGTCTCCTCTTCCCTGTCCGATTCCGATATGTGCAATTCCCTTGTCGGTCATAACCGTCTGCACATCCGCAAAATCCAGGTTGATCAAAGAAGGAACATTGATCAGGTCTGTAATACCCTGAATACCTTGCTGAAGCACTTCGTCCGCCTTTTTCAATGCCTCCGGCATCGTGGTTCTTCTGTCAACTACTTCCAAAAGCTTATCATTCGGGATAACAATCAAGGTGTCAACGCTTTCTTTTAACTTTTCAATTCCTGCCAACGCATTATTCATCCGCGTCTTAGACTCAAAACGGAACGGCTTGGTTACTACCCCGACAGTCAAGGCTCCCTGCTCCTTCGCAATACGCGCTACCACCGGTGTGGCTCCCGTTCCGGTTCCGCCGCCCATACCGCAAGTAACGAAGACCATATCCGCACCTTTTAATGCCGCGGAAATCTCTTCGGAACTTTCTTCCGCCGCTTTTTCTCCGATCTCCGGTCTAGCTCCGGCTCCCAGTCCTTTCGTAATCTTGTCTCCAATCTGCATCAACGTTGGGGCTTTGCAAAGCTGCAGAGCCTGTTTATCTGTATTAATCGCAATAAATTCAACGCCGGCAATCTGTTCATCGATCATCCGGTTCACGGCATTATTCCCGCCGCCGCCGACTCCAACAACAATTATTTTTGCCGCCGCTTCTGATTCATTAGTTTTAATTTCTAGCAAGGGTTTCTCCTCCTTTGTTATCCTCATTATATATTATACATCCCGTATACAGACAAGCAAAAGCTCACTTTTCCATATATACTATATAATATAGACTTTTGTATAAAATATCAATAGAATTTATCCATTTTTCTTAATTTTATTCAGGAATTTCTCCGATATCAAAAGTAATGGTTCCACTGGAATCCGAATAGTTTTCCAGGTGAAGGGTGCCTTCCTGTCCTTCCAGTTTTCCCAGGATAGGTTTGATCTGGGCAATCTGCTCCGAAGACACTTTGCTTCCCAGATTAACATACACTGTGCCAATATACAGATAAATATCATTTCCTTTGCATACAATTTTATCTGTATTCAATTCATACTTCTTAACTTCCTGGGATGTTTCCAGAATTTCTTCGAATATCTTACTGCTGTCTGTTTCCAGTTGGCTGTATAGTTCGATATTTTCAAGATCGATGCCTTCGATACAAGGCAGACCTTCCATCATAACCGTTGATTCGTAAATCACCAAACCCTCTTTGTCGAAATACGCATATTGATCCCCATTATTCACATATCCGACAATTGGTTTCTCCCGGACTGTTACTTTTATGGCCCAGGGCGCCGTCAGGCGGACAGAAATTGCGTCCAGGCAAGGAAGGGTTTCCCCCTTGCCCAGCGCATATTTTGCGGCAATATACAATGTATTAACCGCATATTTATCCTCTTTTACCACATCTACAATCTGCTGATCCGAACAATATTCATTACCGGACACTTCAATTTTCTGAACATAAAACAAAATCAGTATTCCAAGCGCCAAGATCGCAGCCCCCAGAAGCAGGACTACAAACGCATACAGCCTGTGGGTTTTTTTCTTCCCAGGCCGGCGTTCTTCTTGCATTTCATGATTTCCCATTCGTATACTCCCTTTTTACATTTGTTCTATTTTACCAGAGACGACACGCTCAGCACAAGACCCATTTCAATCAGAAGAAACACAACTGAAGTCCCCCCATAACTGACAAAAGGCAGCGTGATCCCGGTATTAGGTATAGTATTGGTCACGACAGCTATGTTCAGAATCACCTGGATCATCATATGCGCCATGGCTCCGGCTGCAATCAAAGCCCCGAACAGGTCTTCGGCATGCGAAGCAATTACATAGAATCTCCAGATCAAAACCAGAAACAATAGTATGATAAATCCTGCGCCAAACAGGCCCAGCTCCTCACAGATAATGGAAAAAATCATGTCATTTTGTGCCTCAGGAACAAAGCCCAGCTTCTGAACACTTTCTCCAAACCCTCTTCCAAACAGGCCTCCGGAACCAATCGCATACAGCCCTTGCAGCGTTTGGTATCCTTTCTCATATGCTTCCGGATTTCGCCAGATCGCGATCCGCTCCAGCCGGTAACTTTCCAGGGCCAGAAAAATTGTCATAAAACCGATTCCCATCACGCCCATAATAAGAAACTGTCCATATCTGGGACTGGCTGTAAAAATCAGCACAACAGCAATTCCCAGTATGATGATAGCTGTACTTAGATTACTGGCTCCCACAAGAGCTACAATTGGAAGAATCATAGCCATAATCTTCAAAATTGTTCTCATCTTATCGATCCGATGAATATTTCTGGTTACAATATACGCAAGAAACAGGATAACCGCCACCTTCGCGAACTCAGAGGGCTGAAAAGAAAACGGGCCCAAAGACAGCCATCTTTTGGACCCGTTATATTCCTCTCCTGCAAACAGTACCGCCACTGCCAGCAGAACAGCCGCCAGATATCCAGGCACCGCTGCCAGTCTCCACCGGTGATAATCCACAGCCGCGGTCACATACATGCCGGCAATTCCAAGCGAAGTGGCAAATAATTGCTTTTTCAGATAATAAAATGAATCGTGAAATTTTATCTGCCCGTTATAAGCACTGGTGCTGTATAGGATCACAAGTCCTGACAGCAAAAGCAAAAGCAGCGCGACCAGCAAAGTAATATCATATTTTCTGTTTCTGGGTCTGAACAATCCAGGACCTCTCCTTACAAAGAATTTACGATCTCTTTAAACTTCTCTCCACGTACTTCATAGCTCGGGAACATATCCCAGCTGGCGCACGCCGGCGACAGCAGGACCGCATCCCCAGGTTCCGCACAGGAAATCGCAGTCTCTACGGCGCTCTGAAAAGAATCTGCAAATACATAATCGGTGAATCCAGCTTTTCTGGCGTCTTCTGCAATCTTCTCGCGTGTCTCTCCCAGAAGAACCAGCTTTTTCACCTTGCCGTCAAAACTATTAATCCATTCTGTGTATTCCGATCCTTTATCATAACCGCCGCCGATCAGAACCGTAGGCCGGTTCATTGCCTGTATTCCTTTGATTGCCGCATCCGGATTGGTTCCCTTAGAATCGTTATAATATACAACTCCATTCTTTTCACCCACATACTCGATCCGGTGTTCCACGCCTTTGAATTCTTTCAGACTCTTTCGGATCACATCCATCGGCACCTGAAATACAGCAGCCATCGCTGCGGCAGCCATTGCATTCTCATGATTGTGCGTCCCAAGGATCTGTAATTCATCCACATGACACAGAACCTCGTGCTTTCCTTCATAATGATATACGATCTCTCCCTGATCCAGATAGATTCCCTCTTCTAGTTTACGCTGGCTGCTGAAATATAGAACCTTTGCCCTTACATTTTCTCCAAATTCTCTGGTCAGCGGATCTTCATAGTTCAAGATACAATAATCTTCTTCTGTCTGGTTCTTTGCAATATTCTTTTTGGCATTGACATATGCCTCCATCGTATGGTGCCGGTTCAGATGGTCAGGGGTAAAGTTCAGAATCGCACTGACTCTGGGGCGGAATTCAACAATCGTCTCCAGCTGAAAACTGCTCATCTCCGCCACGGTTATGGAATCCTCCGTCATCCTGCCTGCAGCCAATGTATATGGATTCCCGATATTTCCTACCACATACACCTGATCGCTGTAACGACTCATAATTTCCCCAAGCAGAGAAGTCGTGGTCGTCTTGCCGTTCGTCCCTGTAATAGCAAGAATCTCACCTTTTCCAAACTGATAAGCCAGTTCCACCTCTCCGATAATCTCCACCTGAAAGCTTTTCATCTGTTCTACAACCGGAAGATCTGTCGGCACTCCCGGACTTAACACGGCTATATCCAGCTTCTCTATCACTTCCTTTGGAAGATTCCCGGTCAGTATCTGCGCCCTGCTCCCGGAGCCCAGCTGCTCCCTCAGTTTATTATGGTCCAATTTTTCATTCCCGTCATATAAGATTACATTCGCGTTCTGAGCTTCCAGAAGGTGGACCGCACCGATCCCGCTGATTCCTGCTCCGAATACCAGAACCGTTTTTTCGTTTACTACCATAGTGCATTCCTCCTACATTGCCATAAGCGCGATCAGGCAAAGAATTGCCGTAACAATCGAAAACACTGCCACTACCCTGGTTTCCGACCATCCGCACAATTCAAAATGATGATGTATCGGCGCCATCTTAAAGATTCTCTTCCCTCCGGTCTTTTTAAAATAAGTAACCTGAATCATAACCGACAGAACTTCAATCAGATAAATCAATCCAACGATCAGAATAAATATAGGCATCTGGAGCATATATGCTGTAGACGCTACGAATCCTCCCAGCGCAAGCGAACCGGTATCTCCCATGAAAACACTGGCCGGATATACGTTAAACAACAGGAAGCCCAGCAGCGCGCCCACTACCGCACAGGTTACAGGCGAAATCCCGGCTCCCGTCCCGATGGCAACCACGGTAAAAAATGTGGCTACCAATACCGTAACACTGGAAGCCAGCCCATCCAGGCCGTCTGTAAAATTCACGCCGTTAACCGTTCCAATCACCGCAATAAACAGCAGCGGAACCGCCAGCCATCCGATATTCAGATATTTTCCTCCAGAAAAGGGAATCAGCATAGCCAGCGAAACATCTGTAAATTTTATCAGATAAAAGGCAAATATGGCTGTCACCACGATCTGAAGCGCCATCTTCTGTTTGGGAAACAGCCCGTCTGACCGTTTCATAACTACTTTTAAATAGTCATCCAGAAAACCAATCAAGCCAAATCCCACTGTAACAAATAAAATCGGTATAATCTCCGGATAATCCTTAATATAAAACACGGATGTGATCACAACGCTCAGAAGAATAATCACACCTCCCATAGTTGGCGTCCCCGCTTTTTTGAGATGAGACTGCACGCCGTCCACTCTCTCGGTCTGTCCCATCTTCAGTCTCCGCAAAACAGGAATAATTACCGGTCCCATTACAACACTCAGGACAAACGCTATAATTACCGGAATAAATACTTTATAATCCATAACCCACCTCTTTATCTTTTTGTCAGTTCATGTTCCTTTAACCTTACCTAGTATACTGCATTTCCTAGCCTTTTTCAATGCCAAGATAGGGCAATATATTCTGAAATATATTGCCGATCACCGGCGCCGCAATAGTCCCTCCATAATAGACGCCCTGAGGATTATAAATCACGCACATGGCAATGACCTGTGGCTCATCTGCCGGCGCAAATCCGATAAAAGAAGAGATATATTTATTGGCGCTTCGTGGAAGGGTCTGTGAAGTCGCTGTTTTTCCACCGATCCGGTATCCTTCCACATATGCATTCTTTCCAGACCCCACAGCCACAACGCTCTCCAGCAGTGTCCGCATCGTTTCTGAAGTTTTTGCCGACACAATCCCTTCCTGAGCAGGATAAGTGAATTCTTCCATTTCTTTTCCGTCCCGGTCCAGTACCCGAACCCCCAGATGCGGCGTCACTCTTCTGCCGCCGTTGATCAAAGAACTGACAGTTGTTGCCAGCTGTATGGGCGTAATCTGAAAAGACTGTCCAAAACTCATAGTGGCAAGCTCAACCTGCCCTACATTTTCCGGATCATGCACGATCGTTCCAGCTTCCCCCGGAAGATCCACACCGGTGGTCTTCATCAGGCCAAACTGTTGAAAATACTTGTAAAACCTTTCCGTTCCCAGCCTAAGGCCAATATCAATAAACACCGGATTGCAGGAATTCTGAATTCCTTCTACAAATGTTTCCGCCCCATGTCCGCCCACTTTATGACAGCGGATCTTCCGGTCTTCTACGATCCGGTACCCCGGACAGCTAAACGAATCTTCCAGACTGACAACTCCCTCTTCCAGGCAGGCGGAAGCCGTAATAATCTTAAATGTAGAGCCTGGTTCGTAAGTATCATTGATACAGCCATTCCTCCACATCTGGTTCAGCGCTTCCTGTTTCTCTTCATCTGAAAGCCTCGCCCCTCCGTCTTCTGTATTCAGTGTAAATGGATCATTGAGGTTGAATTCCGGCACATTCACCATGGCCATGATCTCACCGTTCTGTGGATTCATAATCAAAATCCCCACTTTATCTGCCTGCTTTTCTTCCCTCACTTTTTCTGCCATCTGCTGCGCATAGGTTTGTATATTCCGGTCCAGACTGATCTGAAGCGTATGGCCGGCAACCGGCTCGATCCGGTCTTCCGCAACGCCTTCCAGTTCGATGCCCCGGGCATCTGTCGTCGTCAGTATGGTACCGTTTTGTCCTTTCAGATAAGATTCATATTTGACTTCCAATCCTACAATTCCCTGGTTGTCGCCCCCGGTAAACCCCAGCACTTTTGACCCCAGTTCATTGTATGGATAATATCTTTTATAGTCTTCATCTACTTTTACCCCCTCCAATTCCAGTTCCCGGATCTGATCTCCTGTCTCTATCTCTACGTTTGTCTTTATTCGCTCCATCGAGGACACCTTCTCCACCTTACGCCGTACTGTTTCTTCTTCCATATCCAGAGCCGCCGCCAGTTCCCGGATGACTCGTTCCGGATCACGTATCTGGCTATGGATAACAGAGATCGTACATACAGTGCGGTTTGTGGCCAGCACAACACCATTGGCATCCACAATTTCTCCTCTGGCCGCTTTAATCTCCCTTTCCCGTTCATGAAGCGCTTCTGCCTGTTTCTGATAATACTCCGCCTCGAAAATCATCAGATAAACCAGTCTTCCAACCAGGGAAAACAGAATCAGCCCGGCTCCCAGAAATACGATCAGCATTTTCTTCTTATTGTAAGTTTTATTTTTCATCAAAAAAACCCCGCAAAAGCTCTTTTTACAACTTATTAAAGCTTCCGCAGGGTTATTCTGCATTTTCTTTATTCTGATGTTTCCGTTGTTTCCGCCGTTTTTTCAATCCCAAGATAAGGGCAGATCTCGGACATAATCTGTGAAAACAGGCCCGTGGCATAGGAACTGGATGCCTGCGCGGCTACGTTCGGCTCGTCTACCACCACATACACAACCACTTCCGGATTATCCTGGGGCGCATATCCAATAAAAGACACCAGGTATTTTCCGTTTCCTCTGGGCAGTTTTTCTGCCGTACCCGTTTTTCCGCCGATCGAGTATCCTTCCACTGCTGCTGAAGATCCTGTTCCCTCTTCTACGACGCCCAGCAGGTAATCTTTCAGAATATCGCTGGTTTCTTTCGATACTGTCTTCCTTACCAGAACTGGATCTTTATTCTCGGTCACATTCCCATTCTCATCCCGGATCTGCTTTACCACGTGAGGCTCATAGTAATCTCCGCCGTTTACAAGTGAACAAAAGGCCGAAACAAGCTGGGTCGTGGTTACATTAAAGTTTTGTCCAAATGCATTTGTCGCAAGACTGGCCGCGTCCATATTCTCGGGTGTGTACAGAAGTCCGGAGGTAGAAGCCTCTCCCGGCAGATCAATACCCGTATATTCTCCGAATCCAAACAGAGACTGATAGCGGCAGAACTCTTCTGCTCCAAGAGCCTCGCCAATTTCCATCAAAGCCACATTACAGGAATTCTCCAAAGACCGCTTCAGTGTCTGCGCCCCGTGACCCTGCCGGTTGCTACAGTGGATGTCATGTCCCCCCACCTGAAGGACGCCTCCGCAATAATAATTTTCCTCTCCGGAGAGGATCCCGTTTTCCAGACCCGCCGCAATTGTAAACGGTTTAAAAGTTGATCCTGGTTCATAAGTGCTGCTAACGCAGAAATTATTCCACAGGTTGTTTAGTATATCCAGCTTCTCCTCATCTGTCATGGCTTCTATTGTTTCTTCCGAATAATATTTCGAAAGATCTCTGGGATTATTCAGATCATAATTAGGATAAGACGCCTCCGCCAGAATCTCGCCGTTCTGTGGGTTCATAACGATCACCGCCGTATTCTTGCTTCCTTCTCCTTCCGAAGCTTCATTCTTATGCTGTTCATTAAATGCCAGGACATATTTTTCCACAATGCTCTGCACCTGAAGGTCGATGGTTGACACAATTGTGCTGCCATTAACCGGCTCTTTCACCGTACGTTCCACAGTGGAACTGTCGTCAAAGTACCCATATTCTCTTCCGTCCGTACCATTCAGCAGACTGTTGTAAGAAGCTTCTATGCCATTACTTCCCACATTACCGTCAACAGTAAAGCCAATGACATCGCTGGCTAGAGTTTGATAGGGATAACTTCTTACATAATCCTCTTCCAGCCAGATACCTTTTACATTCGGATAATTTTCATCATCTTCATCAATCGCTTCGAATTCTTTAGACTTTGCATAATCAATTCCCTTCAGCAATATATTATATCTGCTGGACGGTTTTTCTTCGATCAGTTCTTCAACCACCTCTTCTTCAATGCCAAAACAGTCCTTCAGAACTTCTATCGTTGGTTCAATATTCTCTTCATCACTGGTTAGAACCTTGACATCCAGGATCACATTATATACACGTTCACTGGTAGCCATTTTGGTCCCGTTTCTGTCTACAATATCTCCTCGTTTAAACGGAATGGTTCTGCTGTCATATTGCTGCTGATCCAGCACAACCTTGGTATATTTATCGCCGCTGGAGGCATTAATCATCGTGATTTTTCCTACTAAAGCAACAAAAACTAGTATAACTGCTAAATAGAGCCCTACTAGTTTTGTTTTCATTAGTTTAGAAAATTTTCTTTTAAAAAAACTTTTACCTATTTTTACCCTTTTTACTCTTTTTGCCATTACATCACCCAGTCTGTCACTTACTCTGATTTAGCCAGTACGCCATCCTCCGGAATATTATCATACTGTTTTACATAATCCGAGGCAGGATTGTCGTACTCTACAATCTGGTCTGACGTAGCAAATCCCATCCCCAGTTCATTCTGTGCCTTTTCCTGGATCTCTTCCAGGTTTACAGAATCCAGAATTGAATTTTCCCTGGTTGTATTCTCTTCTCTCAGATCTGCAAGTTCTTCCTGCATAGATGTGATCTCCTTTGAATGCTCGGTCAGCTTCGACTGCAGGCTGACATAATTCACACATATGATCAACGCCATTATCGCCGCAGCCGTCAGGAAGATCACATAACCTGGATTCATATGTAAAGCCGCATTCCGGTTCCGTCGTGTTTCCCGGCTCAACCTCTTCTTAGGTCTTTCGGCACGGCGTTCACGCCGCTCCGGTTCATATTCCGGCTTTGTCACTGTATTTCCGTATACATACATCTGGCCCGACCTGCCTTGCTGAGCATTCTCCCGGCGCATATGTGTATGATAATTTCTAGTATATACCTGTCTGGCTGCCATGTATGTCATCCCTTCCCCTGTTTCAATATCTGTCTAAAATATCAAATCCGCTCAAATATGCGAAGTTTCGCACTTTTTGACCGGCTGTTATACTCCATCTCTTTACTTCCGGGCAGGATTGGTTTTTTTGTAATTACCCGCCCTTTCGGCACCTTTCCACACACACACCGGGAAATCCGGTGGACACGTGCAAGGATTTTCATTCTTCTTAAATGCACTTTTTACGATTCTGTCTTCCAGCGAATGAAATGTTATAATACACAGTCTTCCGCCAGGATTCAGAATATCGATCATATCATCCAAAGAATCTCTTAGTACTTCCAGCTCCCGGTTCAATTCTATTCGAATCGCCTGAAACGTTCTTTTTGCCGGATGCCCGCTCTTCTTCTGATATTTCATCGGTATCGACTGACGTATGATCTCCGTCAGCTGCCCAGTTGTTTCGATGGGCGCTTTCCCGTGTGCCGCCACAATGTGTTTTGCAATATTCTTGGCAAACTTATCTTCCCCATAATCACGGATCACACGGTAAAGCTCCATCTCACTATAGTCATTGACGATGTCTCTGGCCGTCATTTTCTGACGTGTATCCATCCGCATATCCAGAGGTGCATCCTCGCGATAGGAAAATCCACGTTCTGCCGTATCTAACTGATAAGATGATACGCCCAGATCAAGGATGATTCCATCGACCTTGTCAATGCCCAACTCATGGAGCCGCGACTTCATCTCACAATAGTTGCTCCGGACTATCGTGACTTTCTTCCCGAAGTCTTTCAGTCGGGCGCCTGCGGCCTCGATCGCCGCTGCGTCCTGGTCTATTCCTATAATACTCCCCTTTTCATTCAGGCGTCTGCATATCTCGTATGCATGTCCGCCTCCACCAAGCGTTCCGTCAACATAAATGCCGTCCGGCCTGATGTTTAATCCATCTACAGTTTCATTCAATAATACTGATACATGTTCGAATCCCATACCTTCTCCCTCTAGATACTGAATCCGCTGGCCTCCATATCTGACGCAATGTCTTCAATGTTCTCCTCCACTTCAGTATTCTTTGCATCCCATCTGGCTTTATCCCAGATCTCGGCACGCTTCCCCATACCGATAAACACAACTTCTTTATCCAGCTGTGCAAATTCTCTAAGATTTGCCGGGATCAATGTTCTGCCTTGTTTGTCAAGGTCTCCGTCCGTCGCACTGCCTTGAAAAAAATAAGCAAGCGCGCGGGCTTTCTTGTCTGTGGTGGTCGGTAATGCATTCAGCTTCGCTTCAAAGGTTGTCCATTCGTCTTCCGGGTATACATACAGGCAATTTTCCATTCCTTTCGTAATGACGAAATGCTCCCCTAAATCGTCACGAAACTTTGCTGGAATAATTAATCTGCCCTTGGCGTCAATATTATGACTGTACTCCCCTTTCAACATAGAACTCACCTTCTTCCAAGCGGCTTCCACTTTTTTACCACTTTGCTCCACTTTTCACCACTTTCTACCACTTGAACCCATTGTAAACCAAAAACAATATGATTTCAAGCCTTTTTTTCAATTGGGGACGGGGAATTTTCGAAAATTCCCCGTCCCCAATTATGCATAAAAAAAGAAGCCTGAATACCAGACTTCTTTCTTCCAAATCAATGGACTATTTTCTATTCTGTTGTTTCTGCAGCTCCAGCTATCGCCTGGGACAGTTCATTTACAGCGGTATAATCAACCTGAACCTCTTCCTTGGGGCGGCTCGATTCAAAGGTATGATACGCAGAGTATCCGATCCAGCCAACCACTGCAATGCCCGCGATACATACAACAACTTTTCGCAGCGCATTCTGCAGTTTCTGCTTTTTCATATTCTTTTTACGGTTTGCTTTTTCCTGTTTATACTTATCAACCTTTTCCTGACTCATGTGCCTTAACTCCTTCTATTCAAACATCCGTTTCACATTTTAGCACATTTTTCGAAATTATACAACCACTATCACGCCTCCGTCGGCCGCATACATACTGCTGATTCCTGCCGTATCCAGAATTACCACATCCCGAAATTGAGCTTTTTTTTTCAGCATATCCCTCACATATTCCGCCCGCTGCCTGCAGTTGCAGTGCGAAATGCCAAGGATCTTTTTATCGGAATCCTTCAGATTCTTTACAACCTCATCCACCAGCTTTACCAATGCTTTCTTAATACCGCGTGTCTGTCCCAGCTGGCAGATTGTGCCCTCCGGGGTGGCGCCCATGACAGGCTTAATATTCAGCGCCGTAGCCATAACTGCTTTCAAGCCGGTCAATCTCCCGTTCTTCCTGAGAATATCCAATGTCTCCAGCACAAAATATGTGTTCTGCCTGCTGATATATTCCTCCACGCACTCGATTACTTCACAAAATCCCATTCCCTGCTTCTCACATTCTTCGATTTTCAGCGCGATCAGCGTTTCGCTCACGGACGCGGATCTTGAATTAAATACATAGATATCTTTTTCTCCGTATTCTTCCAGATATAACTCCCTGCCAAGCACGGCGCTGTTATAGGATCCGCTCAGCTCTGCGGAAAGTGTGACTGCATAGACCCGCTCCTCCTCGCAATGATATCCTTCCATATACCGTTCCGGTGACGGGCAGGATGATTTCGGACATTCCGGAGACTCAGCCACCAGTCTCAGGAACTCAGCCTGATTAAAAGTCTCATCGTCAACAATATGATGTCCAGATACGCTGATCTGGAGCGATGCCGTCTCATAATGACCAGATGCTTTCATCTCTTCTGTCAATTCCCCACAGCTGTCCACAATAATTCTATAACTCATATTCATCCTCCCGAGCCACGCCGCCGGCGTTTTTCACTTCTATAATATGTAGTTTTTAATACTACTTGATAATCATAGCATATTTATATCAGGATGAAAAGCATTTTATTCATTGAATTTGATCTTCGCTGATATTCCCAGCGCAATCCCCATCTCTGTCATCAAAAAAATCGTAGCAGTACCTCCGTAACTGATAAACGGAAGTGTAATACCTGTATTAGGAATTACATTCAGCACCACCATTACATTCAGTAACACCTGAAGCGCAATATGCGTAAAAATACCAGTCACAACCAGGGAGCAGTACACATCCGGCGCATTCTGTGCAATGAATACCAAACGGTACAACAGCATTCCAAAAAGCACAAGCACGACAATAGCGCCAAACACTCCCAGTTCCTCACAGATTACAGACAAAATCATATCATTTTGCACTTCCGGTATCAGCATCTTCTGCGTACTGTTTCCAAGCCCTTTTCCGAAGAAACCGCCGGATCCGACAGCGTAAAGCGCCTGGAGTGTCTGGTATCCTCCCTCCGAAGCATAATTTTCCGGATTCAGCCAAACCAGAAGACGGCGGATCCGGAAATTATCACTGGTAGACAAAAACGAATTCAAAACCTGAACCATCACAATAAATGCTGCAAGGCCGCTGCCAGCCAGCACCAGAAACGGTTTTGTCGCCGGATGCACCACAAAAATCATCACACAGGTAATTCCCGCAACAATCACCGCCGTACTCAGGTTCTCCGTCAGCAGGAGAACACAGGCCGCAGCCGTTCCGCCCCATGCAAGTATAATCAAAATTCCACGCAGTGTTTTAACCTCTTTTCCCAACTGGCAGATCAGCGCCGGAATAAAAAGAATAATCGCGATCTTTGCAATCTCTGCCGGCTGCAGCTGTTGCCCCCCAGGGAGACGTATCCAGCGTCTTGCCCCATTTACTTCTTTCCCAAGCGGTGTCTTTACCAAAAACATGGCTGCAATCGACACAAAATACAACGCCTTTGACCATTTCATATATAGATGATAATCGATTCTAGACACAATAAACATCCAGATCAGCCCAAGTACACAGAACAGCAATTGTCTTTTAAAATAATACATACTGTCCCCATAGGTAACCAGCGCGCTGTACGCACTGCTGCTATACAGCATGACCAATCCGAAACAAACCAGAAAAAGTAGCTCCGCCAACAGGCTGTAATCAAAAAATATCAGCTTACGTGAACTTTTTCTTCTTTCACCTTTACTCTTACTCATATATCTACACTCCAATCGCTTCTATTATAATCAGATACAAAAGTAAAAAGCAACTGTGAAATCATATTTCGAATTTACATTCTTTCATGAAATGTTCTGGAGATTACTTCCTTTTGCTGCTCTTTCGTCAGTTTATGGAAATTCACCGCATATCCGGACACCCGGATTGTCAGATTCGGATATTTTTCTGGATGATGATATGCATCGACCAGAATCTCTCTGTTGAGCACATTTACGTTCAGATGATGCGCCATTTTCTCAAAATACCCATCCAGAACTGCCGTTAGATTCGCCAGACGCTCTTCCCTGGTTTTCCCGACCGCTTCCGGAATAATCGAAAACGTGTTGGAAATTCCGTCTTTACAATATTTATAAGAAAGCTTAGCCACAGAATTCAAAGAAGCAAGCGCTCCGTTCCGGTCTCTGCCATGCATTGGATTCGCACCCGGTGCAAATGGTTCTCCGGCCTTTCTTCCATCCGGTGTTGCGCCAGTCTTTTTCCCGTACACTACATTCGACGTAATCGTCAGGATCGAGAGTGTAGGCTCTGCATTCCGGTAAAGCTTCTGCTTCTTCAGCTCTTCATAAAAAAGCTTTACCTGCTCCTGCGCAATACCGTCTGCCCGGTCATCATCATTTCCATACGCCGGATACTCGCCTTCCACCTCATAATCTGTGATTAACCCGGTCTCTTCATCTCGAACGCACCGGACCTTTGCATAGCGGATCGCAGACAAAGAATCGGTCAGAACACTCAGTCCCGCAATACCAAACGCCATGAAACGATGCACGTCTGTATCGTGGAGCGCCATCTGCGTCTTCTCATAAGCATATTTATCATGCATATAATGAATCACATTCATCGTATTGGCATACATACGGACAAGCCAGGAACGATAGAAATCCAGAAGTTCTGTTACACGGTCATATTCCAGATACTCTCCTTTATAAACTTCCTTTTCCGGCCCCACCTGCATATTCAGCCTCTCGTCTTTCCCACCGTTCAATGCCATCAGCAGAAGTTTTGCCAGATTTGCCCTGGCGCCGAAAAACTGCATCTGTTTTCCGATTTTCATAGCAGAGACGCAACAGGCAATTCCATAATCATCCCCAAATTCCGGCCGCATCAGATCATCGTTCTCATACTGGATCGCATCCGTATCACAAGAAACCTGAGCGCAATATTTCTTGAATGCTTCCGGAAGTCTCTTTGACCACAGAACTGTCAGATTCGGTTCTGCGGACGGCTTCAGATTATATAATGTATGAAGAATCCGGAAGCTGTTCTTCGTCACCAGCGTACGTCCATCTTCTCCCATGCCTCCCACAGATTCCGTAATCCACATAGGATCTCCCGCAAACAATTCATTATACTCTGGCGTGCGCAGATGCCGGGCCATCCTTAGCTTCATCACAAAATCATCCATGATCTCCTGAGCCTGTTCTTCTGTAAGTTTCCCCGATTTCAGATCACGTTCAAAATAGATATCCAGGAACGTGGACGTCCTTCCCAGACTCATGGCGGCTCCGTTCTGCTCCTTAATTGCTCCAAGATAAGCAAAATACAGCCATTGGACAGCTTCCTTTGCATCTGAAGCCGGGCTGCTGATATCATACCCGTACATAGACGCCATCTCTTTTAATTTCCCCAGAAAATTCATCTGCTGGTACAACTCCTCCAGCTGCCGGATATGGTCAACATCCATAGCCTCTGTTCCAATCCGGTCCTTATCCTTTTGTTTTTCCTCCAGAAGGCGGTCCACTCCGTAAAGCGCAACCCTCCGGTAATCGCCAATAATCCTTCCTCTTCCGTACGCGTCCGGCAGACCCGTGATCAGCCCGCAGTGCCGGGCCGCCCTTGTTTCCTTATTATATACCCGGAATACCCCGTCATTATGAGTAGTCCTGTACTGGAATTCATCTTCAACTTTACGGGACAGCTCATATCCATATGCTTTACAGGCATCCCGTGTCATACGAAGACCTCCGAAAGGATTGACCCCCCTTTTCAACGGACGGTCCGTCTGCAGTCCCACAATAATCTCTCGCTCCCGGTCCAGATATCCTGGTTTGTAATTTAACAGTGAAGTAACTGTCTGCGTATCAATATCCAGCACCCCTCCAAATTCCTGTTCCAGAGCCAGGAGATTCTCCAGCTTATGCAGCAAAATCCTGGTCCGCTCCGTTGCCGGTTTTAAAAAGGAGCCGTCGCCGGTATATGGCGTATAATTTTCTTGAATAAATCCTCTCACATCTATACTGTCCTGCCATTTTCCTTCTTTAAAACCTTCCCACTGTTTGAACATTACACATTCCTCCTATGCGTTTTTATCCGCATTTTTTCAGATGTTGTTTCTGTAAACAAAAAAACAGCATCTGAAAAGATGCTGCCCAGACGGTCGGCGAATCACCGGCTTCCGTTCCCCTGTGGTACCCCACTGATCCGTCAGTAACGGAGCCTTCTGTAACTTGTATGTGAAGTATAACATTCCTGCTTCAAAAGGTCAATGCGGCAATTCTACCAAAAACCGGAGGCCAAAGTCTTCTTTAACCCCCGGTTTTCTGTCTGTTATTTACAATTTCCCCGCAGATCAAACTCCGGATTCACTGCATAGAAATTCTTGCTGTCCAGATGATCCTGCACGATCCGCAGACTTTCTCCGAATCTCTGATAATGCACAATTTCCCGTTCTCGCAGGAAACGAATAGGATCACACACTTCCGGATCTTTGACCAGCCGCAGGATATTGTCATATGTGGTCCTGGCTTTCTGTTCCGCAGCCATATTTTCATGCAGGTCTGTCACCGGATCTCCTTTCGACTGAAATGTTGTGGCAGTCCAAGGAACACCGCCTGCAGACTGCGGCCACAATGCCAGTGTGTGATCCACATAGTACTTATCAAATCCTGATCGTTCGATCTCCTCCGGGGACAGATTTTTTGTCAGCTGATACACAATTGCACAGATCATTTCCAGATGTGCCAGTTCTTCTGTTCCAATGTCTGTCAACGCTCCTGTCACTTCTTTATAGGGCATGGTATAACGCTGAGACAAATAGCGCATAGATGCTCCCAGTTCTCCGTCCGGGCCGCCAAACTGACTGATGATCACCTGTGCGATCTTCGGATTCGTCTGTGTGATTCTGACCGGATACTGTAATCGTTTCTCATAATTCCACATCCGTTAACATCCCCCTTCCTGCCATGGCCACGGCTCCTGTATCCAATTCCATTGTTCTACACACGAATCCGCGGTATCCAGTGTTATCGGCCCATAACATCTGGCATATTCTGTCAGAAGCCGGACGCGTTCCTGTTTTAAGGTGTCAAAATACTCCATTGCCTCCTTATGGCAGGGATGAGTGTCCAGAAAAAGCTTCGTATCATCCAAAGCAAAGCTGATCCGGTTAATCCGGTCCAGCATCTCCCGGCGGCAAGGTCTTCTATCGGCCATGACAGCACCCCCCTGTCCCGCAAAACGGTTTATCCAGTTCTTCAAAAATGGTTCCTCTTTGAAATCCCTGTTCCTCTCCGTATCTTTTTCTCCATTCCTGCCACGGAACATATGCCATTGCAATAGGCAGATGATCGACACCGGCTATTGCTGACACACGTTCATTTTCCCTGTCCGTCCGCAGCCGGCAAGGTTCCGGATTTGGCGCCGGATGACGCCTGCACCCGTTCCGGCATGACACATCCATCGAATGATAACGGTAATTAGGCATGATTTTTGCTCCTTCCATACAATACACAGACATCCTGGATGACTGATGCATACGTTCTTTCATAACATTGTATGAAAAGAATAGCGTTTGGTGCATAACTATGTTTACTTTGGCATATATTCCCGCATGCCTTCCGGCATACATAAATATACACAATCAGACAGTCCAAGTCTTGATTTGTTCCGGACATGTAAAAAGGAGAGGAAAACTCCTCTCCTTTATTCCGTCTATCTCAGCAGCATGTATACAATCAGTGCGGCAACCACAACTATAGCAATCGCAAGAATAATAACAGGTGCTTTTGACATCTTCTCATCTTCCAGATCATCAAAGAAATCATCTTCTATTTCTTCTTTTTGCTTTACCTGCTTTTTCTTTCCTTTTTTGCCGTCGCTTACCGCAAGCATCTCATCGTATGCTTTACGCATCTCGTCTTCTCTCTTCTTACGGACATGCTTTGGCGGTATATTAGAATACTTCTGTTCCGTCTCTTCCTGCGTCTTCTCTTTTTTCCGCGGAACTTTAAACTTCTTCTTGCATTCATAGCAAAGATAATAATTCGGATCTTTTTTACTTGGCCTTAATTCCTGACCGCATATTGGACATTTCATCGGAATGTGCCCCTCCTCATATCATGATATATGTTACATTATACTACATTCCCTGACAAATATCAAAACTTTCTTCTATCCTACGCTTTCTCCCAAGGTCACTTCTATATCACTGGCTTCATATTCTCCATTATTGCCCGGAACCTGCACGGTCAATGTTACGGTTTCCCCGATTTTGTAATACTGAAGCTGTTCTTGAAGAGCTTCCATTCCATCCACAGACGTTCCGTTGATGGCAGTTATAATAGATCCTTTTGTGATTCCAGCTTTATCAGCTCCGCTTCCACTGATTACTTCAGATACATAAACACCTGTCGGCATATTGTACATTTCGGCAAGATCAGATGTAACATCTGCCTGGCTTCTGATTCCGATATAGCCCTGTTCCTCTTTTGAAACTTTAGTCTTTGTTTCCTGATTCATCAGATCTGTAATAATATCACTCGCGTCGGAAATCGGAATCGCATATCCCATACCTTCAACACTGTCTGCAGAAACTTTAGCGGTATTGATTCCAATCACTTCTCCATTTGCATTCAGAAGGGCTCCTCCACTATTTCCCGGATTGATCGCCGCATCTGTCTGAATCAACGTTCCATCGTAATTATCCAGCGTACGCTCCGTTGCTGATATGATACCTGTCGTTACTGACTGTCCGTATCCAAGCGCGTTCCCTATAGCAATCGCCGGCTCTCCTACTTTCAGGTTATTGGAATCACCCATAGTCGCCACCGCGATTTTATCCATAGTATCATCTTTGATATTGTCCAGATTAACTGCAACAACCGCCAGATCCTTCGATGCATTCGTTCCCTTAACGTTAGCTTCTACACTTTCCTCATCGATAAACGTTACCGTCAGTGTATCATTTCCCTCCACCACATGGTTATTGGTCAATACCAGCAGTTCGGTATCATTCTGACCGATGATAATTCCAGAACCAACGCTTTCACTCTGCTGTTCCTGTATTCCGCCAAAGAAATTCTGTACTTCCTCCACACTCATATTAGTAATAGAAACTACAGAGGGCATAGCATTTTCTGCAATATCAGCAACATCAGAAGATACAGTGCTTCCGGAAGAAGTAGTCAGCGCCGTGCTGTTCGCCGTAGTCGTCTGTTTTGCTGTTTTACTGCTTCCCGTTCCCAGCAGCCGGTTTCCAAGTACATTTGTCGCTTGGAAGGCCGCGCTTGCTACCACTCCAAAAACCAGGGCAAGAGAAGCAGCTTTGATCCACTTCGGCGTTCCTTTTCTTTTCTTTTTATCCGGATCTTCCGAATGTTTTGGTCCAAATCCATCTCCCTGATAAAACTGGTTATTCGGATCCTGATCCATATTATAATAAGTATATTGGTTATCCATATCTATATCTCCTTTCATGGGTTCTCTCTTTTATGTCTGTTAGTCTATCGTCAAATTGTGTTGAAAGTGTGACAAAATCGTGAGAAATCTATTAAGATACCAACATACTTTTTCTCAGTTCTTCTTCTGTACCGCTAAGGGATCCCTGCACCATCTCCGGTTTCCCGCCGCCCCGGCCGCAGAATCTCTCATTCAGCCTTTTCCCCAGATGTCTGACATCCTCCGTCCTGCTGCCGATCACATAACGATACCCTCTATCATCTGATCCCGCAAACACCGCGCAAACAGAAGCCCCTCTATCCAGCAATAGATTCATCATTTCTCTGGGTGCATTTCCAGTCAGTGATTCATCGAAAACGACTGTCACCGGACCGTCAATCTCTATCTCCAATGCCCGGTACCGAAGCATCTTCTGCTGCACAGATGTCAGCTGATCTTTCAAACGCTTCTGATCTTCCTTCAGATGTTCCACCGCCTCTGCGGCTTCATACTCCTTCACGCACAGCAGTGAAGATATCTTCTTTACATTCTCTTCCTTTATCCGGTAATCCCTAAGCGCCCGGTAGCCGCAAAGCATATAGATCCGTTCTCCGCCTTTGTAATGATCCATATTCACCAGTTTAATTAAGCCGATTTCCCCGGTTTTACTCAGGTGCGGCGCGCAGCAGGCGCACATGTCATACCCCGGTATGTGAACGATCCGCACCTGTCCTTCGATCTCAATCTTACTTCTATAATCCAGGTCCCTCAGCTCTTCTTTGGAGGGATACAAAATCTGAATATCCAGATTCTCAAATACCGCTTTATTCGCCTCCCATTCAATCTCGCGAAGCTGTTCAGGCGTGATGGGTCCGTTAAAATCCATCGTGCAGTAATCCGCACCCAGATGGAACCCCACATTATCATAACCAAATTTTTTATGGACAAGACCGGATATAATATGCTCTCCCGTATGCTGCTGCATCCGCTCGAAACGCTCTTCCCAGTTGATCCTGCCATGAACCTTTGTTCCGGCATTCAAGGGTCTTCGTGTCATGTGACGGATGACACCGTCTTTTTCCTGTACGTCCAGGACTTCTTCTTCATTGAGTGTTCCGGGATCCGCATACTGTCCGCCTCCTTCCGGAAAGAAGACTGTACGGTCCAGGATCACAGCATATCCGTCTTCTGTTTTTTCACAGTCCAGGACTTCTGCATCAAACTCACTTTTGTGACTGTCCTGATAAAATAATTTTTCCGTCATCGCTACATCCTCTCCGGCGCTTCAAATCCCAGCACATCAATACAGCTTTCCAGTACCCTGCGGGTCAGCAGCAGCAATGCGATGTAACCTTGCTTTTTCTCTGTATCTTCTTCTGCCAGAATCTTTGTCTCATGGTAGAACCGATTGAAGGCATTGGCCAGATCATAGACATAGGCGCAGATCTTATGGGGCGCCAGCTCCGCATAAGCAGTTTCCATTACTTCATTATATTTTAGGACTTCCAGCATCAAGGCTTTTTCACTGTCTCCGGAAGCAGCCTGAATCACCGCCTCCTCCGGCACGCCGCCTTCCGCCTGATACTTATTCAGAATAGACTTGATCCGAACGATCGTATACAGGATATATGGTCCTGTGTTTCCTTCAAATGATGTGAAACGATCCACGTCAAACACATAATCCTTGGACGCCTGATTGGACAGATCGCCATACTTGATAGCCGCAAGGCCCACCGTCTTAGCCGTCTGCTTTGCTTCTTGTTCTTCTACCGTCCGGTTCTCCATAATTTTCTTCAGCATCTCTTCTTCAATCTCTGCAATCAGGTTCTCCAGACGCATAACTCCGCCTTCACGTGTTTTGAAAGGCTTTCCGTCCTTTCCGTTCATCGTACCGAACCCCAGGAATGTCAGTTCCGTCTCCGACGGTACAATCCCTGTCTTCTTGGCTGAGCGGAATACCTGAACAAAATGCAGCTCCTGCCGCTTATCCACCACATAAATAATCTGATCCGGATAATAATCCCGCATTCTCTGTACCATGGTTGCCAGATCTGTTGTGCCGTACAAGGACGCTCCGTCCGACTTCTGAATCATACAGGGCGGAACTTCCTTGGTATCTGTCTCCTCCTGTACATCGATCACCAGGGCGCCCTCATCCATATGTGCGTATCCTTCCGCTTTCAGCCTTTCAATCATATCCGGAATATCCGCCTGTGCATCCGATTCTCCCTTCCAGAGATCAAATTCCACATTCAGATTCGCATAATTCTTTTTCAGATCTGTTACGGAAACATGCATAATATGATTCCATACCGCCGTATATCCCCGATGTCCGTTCTGCAGCAGATACGTCGCATGCAGCGCCTCTTCCCGGTACGCCTCATCTTCTTTGGCCTTCAAGCTGGCAGTCGGATAGATCTCTTCCAGTTCCGAAATAGTAAATGAAGCTTCTTCCGGATATTCTCCTTCATAATCCTCCTGAAAATACGGAAGCTCTGGCTTGCGGGCCTTCAGTTCCGTAATAATCAGTCCCATCTGATATCCCCAGTCACCCAGATGAATATCCCCCAGCACTTCATGACCCATCTTTCTTGCAATCCGCTTGATGCTCTCTCCAATGATCGCGGAACGCAGATGTCCCACATGAAGCGGTTTTGCCACATTCGGTCCACCGTAGTCGATCACAATCTTCTTAGGATCTCCAGACTCTTCTAATCCCATTTTATCCGACAGCGCCATCTGTCTTAAATACTCTGCCACATATTCCCGGTCCAGTTTCAGATTAATAAACCCTGGATTCACGGCTGTCACCTCTTCAAAACATTCCTGATCCCGGATTTTCTCAACCACATCTCCCGCGATCATGATCGGCGCCTTCCGGTAAATCTTCGCCCCGGCCATCGCGCCATTACACTGATATTCACAGAGATCCGGCCGGTTAGAAATAGTCACCTTCCCATAGGCGCGGTCATATCCCGCCTGTTCAAATCCTTCAGCCAGTACATCACCGATCCGGTCAATCAACTTTTTCATGCGTTAAATCCTCCTAATTCTAAATCTATATTCATTACTGAAATCTTCAGAAATTATCCTGGCATTTCCTTAGTTATTCTATCACAAGCTCAAAGGATCAACAACCTGTTCTTAATCTCTTCTTGCAAAAGGAGCAAATACATGGTATTATATTAATAACAATTACTATTATTATATAGGAGGTATTTTTATGAACAAAAATGTATTCCGCAACTTATCTTACGGCGTCTATGTCATTTCCTCACTGGACGAAGGCCGCTGCACTGGCTGTATTGCAAACAGCGTTATGCAGATCACTTCTTCTCCTGCCACAGTCGCTCTCAGTATGAACCACGACAATTTTACCAATTCTTGCATTGATAAAAGCGGACTTTTTGCCGTATCTATTCTTTCCGAAGAATCGGATTCCTCGCTGATCGGCCGTTTTGGTTTTCAATCCGGACGCAATGTGAATAAATTTGACGGTGTCGCATTTACTATGAAATCGGGGCTTCCTGTGATCGATGATTCCTGCGGCTATATCGTCTGCCGTGTGATCGACCGGATGGAAACTTCCACCCATACCGTGTTTCTAGGCGAGGTGATCGACGGTGACATCCTGGATTCTGCTCCGGCTATGACTTATGCTTATTATCATAACGTAATCAAAGGCAAGAGTCCGAAGAACGCGCCTACCTATATTCCGGAAGATACTATTTCCGATGACTCCGGATCCAAATGGGTCTGCAGTATCTGCGGATATGTTTATGACGGAGAAACACCTTTCGAAGAACTGCCGGACGACTACACCTGTCCGGTCTGCCGGCAGAGCAAAGATAAGTTTATAAAGAAGTAAACATTTACTTCCCCCTTGACATTCCTGTGTTCTCGTATTATTGTATTATATAGATAATACAATCAACCTTATTACAAAAGCGAGGTGAAACATATGCCATGGGACCTGGATAATGACCGCCCCATATATCTGCAATTGATGGAGCGGATACAACAGGACATCGTTTCCGGCGTTTATCACTCCGGCGACAAACTTCCCTCGGTCAGGGATCTGGCTCTGGAGGCCGCCGTCAATCCGAATACGATGCAAAAGGCACTATCTGAGCTGGAACGGAACGGACTTGTCTATTCCCGCCGAACCAGCGGACGTTTTATCACGGAGGATGAAACCATGTTAAAGAAACTGAAAGATGAACTTGCTTCCAGGCACATACAGGAATTCATAGAAAAAATGAAACAGCTTGGATTTCAGGAAGACGAGACACTTGAGAAGATTCAGGAAGCATTGAAGGGGGCAAAAAAATATGAATCCAATCTTAGAATGCCGGGGCCTTTCTAAAAGATACGGCGGCAGCGCCTATGCGCTGAACGATCTGTCGCTCACGCTGGACCGCGGACAGATTGTAGGACTGCTGGGACCAAACGGCAGCGGAAAAACAACATTTATTAAGTTGATCAATGATCTTCTGGTACCTACCCAGGGAGAGATACTGGTAGACGGAAAGGCGCCTGGAACAGAAACCAAGAAACTGGTATCTTATCTGCCGGAACGCACCTATCTGGATGATTCCATGAAGGTAAAGGATATCATTTCTTATTTTGCAGATTTTTACGAGAATTTTATTACAGAACGGGCCTATCAGATGCTGGATGATCTGGAAATCCGTTCCAACGCAAGGCTTCGTACTCTGTCCAAGGGAACCAAAGAGAAAGTCCAGCTCATTCTGGTTATGAGCCGGGACGCTCAGCTCTACATTCTGGATGAACCCATCGGCGGTGTCGATCCGGCTGCCAGAGACTACATTCTGCGGACTATCCTTGGCAATTACAGCGAAGATGCCACCATCCTTTTGTCCACCCATCTGATTCAGGAAATTGAAAACATTTTAGACCGGGTGATTTTCCTGAAACAAGGACAGCTGGCTCTGAATTCTACGGTTGATGAGATCCGGATGGAACAGGGAAAATCTGTTGATATTTTATTCCGGGAGGTGTTTCGATGCTAGGCAAACTGATAAAATATGATTTACTGTCCATGAGCCGCATTCTGGTTCTGATCCATGCTTTCATGCTGATCTTGGCAGTCCCTCTGAGACTTTTGCTCAGCAACATTTCCTTTGATTCCGACGCCGCCAATATTCTGTTCGGACTGACTTTTATCGTGTACACGATCATGATCATCGGCGTCACTTTTGCCACCTCCATCGTGATCGCAGTCCGGTTCTACCGGAATCTGTTTTCCGACGAAGGATACCTGACCCAGATACTTCCGGTGACGACCGGACAACATCTGCTGGCAAAGACCATATCCGGATTCATCTGGTCATTTCTGGACTGCTTCCTGGTCGGTCTTGCGCTGTATATCGGTATCGTCACCCGCGATCTGAAAGATGTGATTATTGAAAATAAAGCAGATATCTATAAGGCTCTGGATCTGTCACCGGATGTTACCTTTGCGAAAATGATTCTGATATTTCTGGGACTGTGCCTGATCGGCTGTATCTGCAATGTTATCACTTACTACGCATCCATCGCACTGGGACAGCTGTTCTCTTCCCACCGGGTAGTCGGAGCCGTTGCCTGCTATTTCGGGCTGACCACAATCATTTCCATCTTATCCTTTGCAGTCCTTTCGATTGCAGAACTTCGCTTCGGCCCTCTGATCACCGCAGATCCATCGAACGATATTCTCACCTTTAATCTCTGGGGATATCTGGGTGAAGTAACCAGGCTCAGCGTTCTGCTCTCAATTACATTTTCTATACTCCTGTATGTCATCACCTATCTGCTGATGAAACGAAAACTGGATCTGAACTAAGTTAGGGGACGGGCAATTTTCGAAAATTCCCCGTCCCCTAACTATGCAAATACTACCTGTATCAGCACCATGTACAATACAGTTCCTGCCCCGATACTTAACAGATTGTTGCGTTTCCACACATGCAGGAGGGCCGTAACGGCTACTGCGATTGCCTCTGGTATACCATGAGGCGCCTGAATCACCGGCGTACTTCTCAGGCAATAGATTACCAGCATCCCGATCACAGCTGGCGTCAGCACCTTTCCAAGATACCGGATCACCGGCGGAATTTCTTTTCCTTTCGGGAAGATCAGAAATGGAACCACACGAGTGGCAAACGTGGAAACAGCCACCGTAAGTATAATCAGAAAAGATGTCAGTCTATCCAATGGCATCATGCATTCACCCGCCTTTCCAATCTGGTCCTGCCAAGAAACAGTACAAATATGATCAGCAGCATAGACGGAAGTACAAATCCATCGGCTCCGAAAATCTGCAGGCAGATTACCGCAGATGCCACTCCGATCATTTCCGGAATCCGGTTTCTCACATCCATCCACTGTTCCACAAAAATCACTACAAACAACGCCGTCATAGCAAAATCAATTCCCTCTGAGTTAAAGGGAATCAAGGTTCCGGCAAGCCCGCCGATAGCAGAGCCAATCACCCAATATGACTGATTCATGATGGAGATTGCAAACAGAAACTTTTCCTCTTCCACATCTTCTGGAATTTTAGTAGTACACAACAGTGAATAAGTCTCATCAGTCAGGCCAAATATCATATACCATCTTTTTTTTCCCATCTGATGAAACTTCTCCAGCAACGATATGCCGTAAAAAATGTGCCGGACATTTACCATAAGAGTCATAAAAATCACATGCAGGAAAGACACACCCGGCACAAAAAAATTCACTGCCAAATACTGGCCTGAACCTGCATAGACCATAATACTCATCAGCATCGCCCACAAAAACGAATATCCTTTCTCCGCAAACATAACTCCAAATGCAATTCCAATGAACAGGTACCCGGTCAGAACCGGTATCGTATATGGAAATGCTTTTCGAAATGCTCTTCTGTATTCCTTCATAACCTGTTTCCCCTTTATCAAATAACTATCTGCCGTACGTCCAGATTCCAGAAAATTCCGGATATCGGCTCCCGGTACAAAAAAAGAGCCAGCCTTCTATTATAATGGCTGACCCTTTAGAATCTTATCTTCAGCTTCCCGTAGAATCCTCATATGCATTCTTCAGATCTGTCAGTGCTTCCTGCAAAAGCGCGTCAGACTGAACCGCCTCCTGATAAGCAGTCTGAGTCTGAACTAATAATGACTGCACGTCTTCATGCAAAGCAATGATCTCAATATACTTCTGCAGTTCTTCTGATTCTGCTTCCGGTTCCACTTTCCAGGCTCCGCTCTCATCCCGATACAAATAGAGCGTCACAAGCCCAGGTACTTCTGTGTAGATATCTTTAATTTTCATCCCGTAACTGACAAACGCAATACGGGTATCTTCGTACTTCCCAAGTTTCGTGTAAACCTGAAGATGTTCATAACCTTCCACAAAACTTGTATGATCTGCCAGCATCTGATAGTACTCTTCAACCGCTCCGGTAATATCCGGATCTTCTTCCAGCCGCAGTGGATTCTCCTCCATACTTTCACAGCCCGGATTCACTTTCCTCTGTCCGGAAGAACTTGTCTCTTGTGCATTCTGGATCTTCTTATCTGTCAGCATATACCCGGCTGCCCCCACACAAAACACCAGCACAAATACGGTCATTACCGCAACCAGCCGTCTATTTTGTGAAAAAGAGCATTTCGTTCTGCCTTCCATAAGCTTCCCTCCACACTCTGCACCTAAAAAAAGTACACACCCGGGCGGATTCGAACCGCCGCTCCCGCCTCCGGAGGGCGGTGCTCTATCCCCTGAGCTACGGGTGCATATTTTATAACGGTATGAAATTGACCTTAGTTATCTTAACACATTTATCTCATAAAGTAAAGGAAATGATTTCGACAAATCTCACATTTCCTTTACTTTTTTTCTGCCGGCAGGTTTTTCAGTCTCTAATCCTCATAAAATGACAGACAATTCTTCTCTCTGTCAAAAAAATAAGCATGATCTGCCAGAATTTCCTCCGGCTCTACCTGGGTTTCATTGATCTCCTTCACCATAGCCGACAATTCCTTTTCATCCGGAGCATTTTCCTGAGGAACGATAATCCATTCATGAACACTGCTTGGCAACGCATAATAATTCCCGCCAAGCTGACATCCGATCTGTTGGAGACACCCGTCGTAGAGAATCACCCCCGCCCCACTGCTCCGGATGTGATTTGTCAGAACATAGAGACCGCCCTCCGCAGGTTCACTAGAGATTCCTGTCATCTCTTCCAGCAAAGCTCCCATCTCCCGAAACTCTTTTTTCAAAAGCTTTGGCGTATTTTCTCTTGCCCTTCTATAAAGCTCCTCTTCCGTAATTCCCCATAGTGCCTGATGTTCCTGCCGGATCAGCATCGTGGCCGTTCCATAGGCATTTACATCTACCAAAACAAGGTATATAACTGCCAGATCCAGCACCTCCCGATGCGGAGTCACTTCCAGCATACCGGTATTAGAATCCCGATTTACCAGCCTGTAAATGATTCTGTCCTGTATTTCTTCGTATCCTTTGACAAGATTTTCATCAAACGGACGATGGAGTTCCACCGCTCTGTACAGCGCCAGAATTTCTTGTGCTACCGTTTCCAGAGGAATTCCTTCACAGAACTGCCGGTAGTATTCCTCCAGGAAAACAGCCGGGGAAATATTTATCTCTTCACGTATAAATGAAAGTCCCCGGCGTATAGTTCCATTATTCTTCATAGCTTCATAATCGGATACAATAACGTCTTCTCCCACACTTTCACTTATTTTCTTCTGTACAGCAAAAATAAACTGATCATAAGTCATAATCAATCCTTTCTTCACTGCAGCTATGCTCGGCATCTTTGTGGAATCTATGGCGGATTTCGCCACAATCAGATAAAAATGATCACGCCGGCTCATACCGGCGCCCTTGGATAGATATGTTTATTATAAAAAAGCCCTGCATAAAATGCAAGGCTTTCTTCCTGGTCTTTCCATTATAATTATACTCTCGAAAGATACTCTCCCGTACGTGTATCAATCTTGATCTTCTCTCCCTGTTCTACAAACAGCGGAACTGCAACCTGTGCGCCTGTCTCTACGATTGCCGGCTTGGTAGCTCCCTGAGCCGTATTTCCCTTGAATCCAGGCTCTGTCTCTGTTACCACCAGTTCTACAGTAAACGGAGGTTCGATTGCAAATACCTTTCCCTGATAAGAGCTTACGGTTACGTTCTCGTTCTCTTTCACAAACTTCAAAGCGTCTCCCACATCATCCGAATTCACCGCAATCTGGTCATAAGTCTCATTGTCCATGAAATAATACAGATCTCCATCGTTATAAAGATACTGCATGGTCTTTCTCTCGATATAAGCCTCTTCAAACGTCTCCGTCGGACGGAATGTCTTCTCAACCACCCCGCCGTTGATGATGTTCTTCAGCTTCGTACGTACAAAAGCTGCTCCTTTACCAGGCTTTACATGCATGAACTCCAGCACCTGATATACGTTTCCTTCAATCTCCAATGTCATACCATTACGAAAATCGCCTGCTGACTTTGTTGCCATTATATAATCCTCCTTAATCGTGCTGATCCGCACTTATAAATTCTGATCGCTCTATTAATTTTATAATATATTCTGCCTTTTTTCAAGCTTTTTTTACCTTCCCGACCCTCGCTTATAAAAGTAAAGGACCACCCGTTCCAGGTACCGTTTCAGAACAATCTGGATCTCCTCTTTCGGGTGAAGCGGCCGGACCAGAATATTCCGGATGCCGGCACGTTTTGCTCCCCACACATCTGTAAAAAGCTGATCGCCGATAAAAACCGTATTCCCCACATCTGTTCCCATGATCTCTGTAGCCCGGATATAATTTTTGATCATCGGTTTATGGGCATTGCAGATATAATTTACCTGGATTTTTTCATTAAACATCTTTACCCGGGGTTCCTGATTATTGGAAAGCAGACAACAGGAAAAACCGATCTTCTTCAGCCGTTCAAACAAAGCTTCCGACCTGTCGTCCGAAGGCGCATTGTGTGGAACCAGCGTATTATCAATATCAAAGATCAGTCCCCGGTAACCTTCTTTATATAATTTTTCAAAATCAATCGCGTATGTGGATATCACATACTGATCCGGATAAAATCTACGAAACATCTTTTTCTTCCATTTCTGTCAAACGCTGCACCAGTTCTTCACAGACCTGAAGAACCGTCTTGTTATCCGTTTGAACCACAATATCTGCCGCAGCCTCATATTTTTCTTTCCGCTCTTCCATCAGTTCCGCTATGGCACTCACATTTTTCTTTCCGTTCAGCACCGGTCTGTCATCGCTGTCCTTGACTCTCTCATAAATCGTCTCTGGGCTCGCCGTAAGCAGCACAACCTTCCCGTTCTTCTTCATCTCCGCCACATTGCGTTCCCGCAGGGCTGCGCCGCCGCCGCAGGATATGATCCGGTTCCTGTACTTCTGCATCTCCATTAAAAGCCCGGTCTCCAGATCCCGAAAATATTCTTCTCCATAAGTGGCGAAAATATCCGGGATGCTCATCTCCTCCCTCTCCGCAATGATCTGATCCATATCCACGATCTCCATAGCAAACATGGTGCTCATATAGTCGGAAACGGTAGTCTTGCCGGCACCCATAAACCCGATCAGTACAATATTATAATCAAACAGTTTTCTTGCCTGTATCCTCTTACTGTTTCTCAGAATATGGCGGAACACGTCATAAATCTCTTCTTTATATTTGTTGTCTGTAAGCTTCTCTTCCAGCCGTGTCTTCTGTTTAGCCTCCTGAAGCGGCTGAAGGATCGGCATTCCGTATTCTTCTTTATACGCCATGATCTTTTCTACGATGGCATTTCTTTCTACCAGAGCGTCAATAATTTTATCATCGCAGAACGCAAGCTGTTCCCGGAACATCTCTAAATCATTCATGCATTTTTCTCCTTATCTCATACTTTTACCAATTCAATATAGCAGTATTTCCACTGTTTCGCAAGAATTTCCTTACTTTTTTGCCTGTTTGCGGTACTCATCCAGCTTCACTTTTACATCTTGTTTCATTCCGTCCCACGCTTCTTCATGCTCCACATAATACTTGGGGCAGATTTTACCGGTTATATCATAATGACGGATCATGTCTGTCTCATCCAGATCGAACTTCAGGCAGAGCCAGGCGCACAGATCCACCGCCGACTGGTAAGTTTCATCCGTAAACCCGCCTTCTTCATCCGGATGGCAGCATTCAATCGAAACCGTATCCTGATTCCTGCTGTTGGACGCATAGGCCACTTCCCAGGTAGGAACACACTGTACAATCTCCCCTTCCAGTCCCACAATGAAATTGCTGCTGGCTTTTGTCTCATGGGAATCCTTCAGCCCTTCAAAATAATTGCGGTTTTCCATAGCTGTAGCGCCCGGATTTGCCGTATAATGCACTACAATACCATTAATCTTATTCGTTTCTGTCCCTGGTCTCGAATATGGGTTCACCGTAAGCAGCTCCACATCCATCTCTGGTTTTGCATTATCAATCCAATCTCCGCTTTTTTCCACATATCGTTCCGTCATCCGCTCCCAGATCCGGAAACCGCCCAGGACGGCCAGCAGAATAAAAAGCAGCGCAAATCCGACGCGGATCCTTCTTTGTCTCCGCCGTCTTCTTAGCGCTGCTCTGGTCTTTTTTCTGTTTCCCGTACCTTTCATACTCTTCATCCCATCTGTTTGTTTTCCGATATCATATCACAGATCAGAGGTTCAGGTATGAAAAGTTCGTTAGGATTTTATGAAGATTTTATGAAACGGTATACCGTTGTCGTATCATATACTTCCCCAGCTTTTGTAATCGGAGACTCAAAATTCTCTTTATTCACTGCATCCGGGAAATATTGTGTTTCAAAGCAAACCCCTTGTCTTTTTCCATATATGGTTCCGCTTTTTCCATTCTCTTTTTCTATAAAATTACCAGTATAAAACTGAATGCCGGGAAGGTCCGTGCTGACCTCCATACAGATTCCGCTCTCCTCTGACGCCAGCTGTGCCACTTTACGGAATCCACTTCCATCCAATACCCAGTTGTGGTCATATCCTTTTCCAAGAATCAGCGGTTCATAATCTGCATCGATCTCCTGTCCGATTGTTTTAGCTGTACGGAAATCCATCGGCGTCCCTTCAACAGGCACGATCTCCCCGGTAGGAATAGATTCTGCGTCTGCCTGGGTAAATGCCTGTGCCAGGATCATGGCTTTCTGCCCCGTTGCCGGACCTGACCCATGCCCGTTGAGGTTAAAATAACTGTGATTTGTCAGGTTCAAAAGGGTATCCGCCTCAGGAACAGCATGATAATGAATCTTCAGCTCATCCCCATCCGTCAGAGTATAAGTCACCCGGATATCCACCGCTCCAGGATAACCCTGGTCTCCGTCCGGGCTATGAAGCAGGAAGGTAATCTCTTGATCAGATACATTTTCTGTCCTCCACATTCTCTGATTCATATAGTCTCTGCCTCCGTGCAGAGAATTCCCATTATCGTTCTTTGCCAACTGATAGATTGTACCATTCAGCTGAAACTGCGCCTTTCCGATCCGATTGGCCACCCGTCCCACGGTCGCGCCAAAATAGCAAGTCCCTTCCTCATATCCAGACACGGTGTCGTACCCCAGCACCACATCCCGGGAGATCCCTTCCCGGTCCGGCACCATAAGGCTTACCAGCGTGGCGCCATAATCCAGTACCTTTGCCTCCATTCCATTCTTGTTCTTCAGCAAATAAGCCGTTACTTCCTGCCCGTCTTTTGTCTTTCCAAATAATTCTGTCATCTCTTTATCCCCTTTCTTGCTTTGCTCTTTCAATTGTAAATTTTACACACCTATCTTCAGATGAAGACAGTCTGTATTCCGAATGAACCGGAGCCCCCCAGCTGTCGTCGCCGCCGACTCCCATCTGACCGGACAAAATCCGAATCCAAGTGTAATGCGGAACCGGTAATTCTTCCCGATGTGTTGCCGCCTCCAATTCATAAGCACTGAATGGCAGCACACTATTTTCAAACGCTCCTGATTCCTGTTCAAACCGTAGTCCCTGATTCTGGTCATCCGTTACCTCCACCCAGCGGACTCCCACGCGGTTCCCGCATTCCTGCGGGAACAGATATCCGGACATATTCTCGTCCGCCCGGTAAGAATATACGCCCAGTCTGGCGCCTTCCATCCGGTCTGTGTAGTTCTCTTCCGGTCCATATCCGTAATATTTCACATTACGGTATTTTGATTTTACTTTGATATCCATTCCAAACGCCGGCAGATCCGGAAGCCCATTTTTTCCATGGTACCTGGCTTCCACATGAATCCTTCCGTCTCCCGTTACTGTATAAGTGACAGTGGCGGTGGTGCTAAGCTCTCTCGGAAGAAGGTAAGTAAAGGTAATACAGACTTCTCCTTCCTTTTCCTGCACTTCCACATTCTGGAGTTTCTGGAACAATCCTGCCGTCATCCAAGGCGCACAGTCATATCCAAGTTTCGCTCCCCGGTCATTATCCGTCAGCGCCCGCCAGTATGTCAACTTTGGTGTTCTGGGAATATACTCTGTGCCGTCATAGCGAAGCGAAGCAATTCCGCCTTCTGCTTTCGAGAACATGGCCGAAAATCCTGCCCCGCGCACTCCGATATTCACGTCGCCATAGATAATTTCCATAGCCTGCTTCTCTGCCTTTTCATCCCCTGCTATTTCCTTTACATACTGTCCGAAACAGATTTCATATCCGGCCCGGGCCCATCTCACATCTTCCTTCAACCGCATAGATACATCATAGATATATTCACCTGGTTCTGTCAGTTCCGGATAATTTATGGCGATATATTTGGCCGTTCCCGCCTCAACCAACGGGAACAACTCTGTCTCATAAAGGCATTGGTCTTCTTTGACAATACGCGCAGTTAAAACATAAGCGTCCGTAGAACAAAACAGCTGGTCGTTGCGGATCCAGACGCCCTGTTCATCAGCTGCCAGCTTCACATCTGAATACAGCGCTTTTACTTCCTGTGCTTTCGGCGATATTCTTCTGTCGGCATAGACGATTCCATTGGTACAGAATTCATAATCCGTTGCGCGGTCATCATGGTCGCCTCCATATGTAAGAACACGCTCCCCCAGATGATTGGTCATATAGAGGGATTGATCCATGTAATCCCAGATGAATCCTCCCTGATATAATTCATATTTTTTCTCCAGGTCCGTATACAGCTTCATACCGCCAGTGGAATTCCCCATGGAATGCATGTACTCACAACTGATGTACGGTTTCTTGGGATTCTGCTCCAGATACTCTTCAATCTCTGCCGGCTTGGCGTACATCCGACTCTCCATATCACTGATATGATCAAACTTTCGGTTCCAGAACACCCCCTCATAGTGTACCAGCCTGGTGTCGTCTGCCTGATGAAAATAATCTGATATCGCTTCGATTCCCGTTCCGGCATAAGACTCATTTCCACAGGACCAGATCAAAATTGACGGATGGTTCTTATCCCGCTCGAACATAGACTTTGCTCTGTCCACCACCGCATCCTTCCATTCCGGCAAATCTCCCGGGACATTCCAGGACGGTTCGCACACGCCAAGCTTCTGCCAGGAACCATGGGTCTCCAGATTTGTCTCGTCAATGAGATAAATTCCATATTCATCACACAACCGGTACCAGAGACTCTGATTGGGATAATGAGAAGTACGGACAGCATTGATGTTGTGGCGTTTCATAAAACGGATATCCCACAGCATATCTTCTTTTGTCAATGCCCGCCCATTCTCGGCATTAAACTCATGACGGTTCACACCCTTGAACAACACTCGTTTCCCATTCAGACACATCACCTTTCCCCGCATCTCAAATCTGCGGAATCCGATTCTCTGGGGCACGATTTCCCGGATCTGTCCTTTTGGATCTTTCAGGCAGATCCAAAGCATATACAGTACCGGTCTCTCCGCACTCCAGGGATGGATCTTCAGATTGGCCGTCTGAAATTCCACTGAATCTGCCATGGCAGTCTCGCAGCTCCATAATATCTCCCCTGATATATTCTTTAAGATGACTTCTGCCGTCCAGCCGCTGCAGTCTTCATTCATTTCCATCCAAGTCTGAATCTTTAACGTACCCTTCTGGTAACTGTCATCCAGACCTGCCCGAACAAACAGATCTCTCACATGCACCTGAGGAATGCCATACAGATAAACTTCCCGGAATATTCCGGAAAACCGGAAGAAATCCTGATCCTCCAACCAACTGGCGCTGCTTCTCTTATAAACCTCTACCGCAAGTTTATTTTCTCCTTCTGCGAGATAGTCTGTCACTTCAAATTCCGCAGGCGTAAAACTGTCCTCACTGTACCCCACGAATTTACCGTTAAGCCATACATAAAACGCCGTTTCAACTCCTTGGAAAGACAAAAATACCCTCTTCCCCCTAAGTTCATTCTCCAAAGTAAACTGCCGTACATAACTGCCGACAGGATTATAACGTTTTGATATCATCGGCGGTCTTAAGTATTCTTCACCATCCCAGGGGTACATCGTATTGATATATTGGTTACGGTCATATCCCTGCGTCTGGATATGTCCCGGCACCTGAATATATTCGAATCCACTGCAGTCGTAATCCATCTGATAGAACTCTTTCACTCTCATGGACGGATTTGAGGCATAAGCAAATCTCCAGGTTCCATTGAGACTTTGCCGTAAAGTCATCTCTTCACAATTCAGACATTCTTCTACAGTTTCATAGTATTCATGATCGGAATGAGCCGGGATCCGGTTCACCTCATATATTTCCGGATTCTCCAGCCATTCCAGACAAGCTTCTCTTGCATTCATACACTTCCCTCCTCGCAATCATAATTATCATACCATAATCATAAAAATAAAAAAATCCATTCCGCAAAAAAAGAACCAGACAAGTGTCTGTAACACCAGCCTGGTTTCTTTCTCTTACTCCTATTCGTCTACGCTGTAGTTCGGAGCTTCTTTCGTGATATGAATATCATGAGGATGACTTTCTTTCAAAGAAGCCGCCGAAATCTTAACAAACTGTCCTTTTGACTTTAATTCTTCAATATTGGCCGCCCCGCAATATCCCATACCGGAACGCAGGCCGCCCATCAGCTGGAATACCGTATCTTCAACCGTTCCCTTATAAGCCACACGGCCTTCTACTCCTTCTGGAACAAGTTTCTTGGCGTCTGTCTGGAAATAACGATCCTTGCTTCCATTCTCCATAGCAGCAATAGATCCCATGCCACGGTAAACCTTGTATTTTCTTCCCTGATATAACTCAAAAGTTCCCGGGCTCTCATCACAGCCCGCAAACATGCTTCCCATCATACACACATTCGCACCCGCCGCGATCGCCTTCGTCATGTCTCCGGAATACTTAATACCGCCGTCTGCAATAATCGGCACACCATACTTCTGAGCCGCTTCATAACAGTCCATCACTGCCGTAATCTGAGGCACGCCAATACCTGCGATTACGCGGGTCGTACAGATAGATCCCGGTCCGATTCCAACCTTGACCGCATCTGCTCCAGCTTTGATCAGAGCCTCTGTGGCTGTTCCCGTAGCTACATTTCCTGCAATCACCTGCAGTTCGGGGAACTTTGATTTAATCATATCCACGGTCCGAAGCACATTTGCAGAATGTCCGTGTGCAGAATCCAGAACCACAACGTCTACTTTCGCATCCATCAAAGCTTTTGCTCTTTCCAGACAATTTGCGGTGATTCCGATGGCTGCGCCGCAGAGCAGGCGCCCTTGTCCATCTTTGGCAGATAATGGATATTTAATCTGCTTCTCAATATCCTTGATGGTAATCAAGCCCTTCAAATTAAAGTCTTTATCAACAATCGGAAGCTTTTCCTTTCTTGCCTTAGCCAGAATCTTCTTAGCTTCTTCAAGAGTAATGCCTTCCTGTGCTGTGATCAGCCCTTCTGAAGTCATGGACTCTTTGATTTTTTTTGAAAAATCCTCTTCAAATTTCAAATCACGGTTCGTGATGATACCGACCAGTTTTCGTCCTTCTGTAATCGGCACACCGGAGATCCGGAATTTTGCCATCAGATTATTGGCATCTTCCAATGTATGTTCCGGCGACAGGAAAAATGGATCTGTAATGACGCCATTCTCCGAACGTTTTACCTTATCCACTTCTTCCGCCTGTGCTTCGATGGACATATTCTTATGAATAATACCGATTCCACCCTGACGGGCCATCGCAATAGCCATACGGTGCTCGGTAACCGTATCCATTCCGGCGCTCATCATCGGTATATTCAGTCTGATCGACTTGGTCAGGAAGGTAGACAGGTCTACCTGATTGGGGATCACTTCTGAATAAGCCGGCACCAAGAGTACATCGTCAAATGTAATTCCTTCTCCGATAATCTTTCCCATGATTGTCATCCTCTCTTTCATCACTCACTAAAAATAATATGTAACTGCTATCATAACGAATCAATATCTATCTTGTCAACTATTTTCTAATTACTTTTCTGGGAGCGAGAATATAAAACCCTTCCAGGATCGTGTCATTCGGTTCAAATATAATTTTTTTCAGTTCTCCATGATTGGCAATGATAAGCGCGTACTCTCTGGCCTGTCCCGTTCCGGAGCAGTAACTGCTGGTCTTCAGATTCTGATATCTCTTCATCTCCGGAGAATCCGCCGGCGCCAGAAGTTCCAGATCTGACACATTCATTGCAAACATCTTTTTTCGTTTGGAGCGGTTCATGATCTTATCAATATCCAGATCTCCATTCACATAAAGGTACTCATATTCCACATTCAGCCTCCGGAACATAAATACGTCAAACACAATGACAATGACCGGCAGGATCAATCCGATCGGAAACATAAATACGATCAGAACCGAAATAATAAATAATGCCGCCAGTCCGACCTTAATTGCCAGATCTTTCATATCCGGCTGCTTTTTTACCAGTTGTTCTGTATAAAAGTCATTCATCTAAGCATTCCTCCACATGTTACCTGATTTTTATTATTGTAACACATTTTACTACAAAAAGAAAACTCCTCTTATGAGGAGTTTTCAAAAAATTTATCCGGCTGATTACATCATACCCATTCCGCCGCCGGCCGGCATAGCCGGAGCATCTTCTTTGATATTCGCTACTACAGACTCTGTTGTCAGGAGTGTAGATGCGACACTTGTAGCATTCTGAAGCGCGCTTCTGGTTACTTTCGCCGGATCCAGAATACCGCTTGCAACCATATCTACATATTCTTCTGTCAATGCATCGAAACCTACTCCCGGCTCAGATTCCGCTACTTTGCTGATAATCACAGAACCTTCCAGTCCTGCGTTGGCAGCAATACGGTACAGCGGAGCTTCCAGCGCCTTCAGTACTACATTGGCTCCGGTTTTTTCATCGCCTTCCAGCTCAGCCACCAGTTTTGCAACTTCTTTGGCTGCATGGATATAAGCAGATCCACCGCCCGCGATAATTCCTTCTTCTACTGCAGCTCTGGTTGCCGCAAGCGCATCTTCCATACGAAGCTTTGCTTCTTTCATCTCTGTCTCAGTAGCAGCCCCCACACGGATTACTGCAACGCCGCCAGCCAGTTTTGCAAGTCTCTCCTGCAGTTTTTCCCTGTCAAAATCAGAAGTAGTCTCTTCGATCTGTGCTTTGATCTGCGCTACTCTGTCTGCAATTGCTTTTTTATCTCCAAGTCCGTCAACAATAACCGTGTTTTCTTTCTGGACTTTTACAGATTTTGCACGTCCAAGCTGATCCATGGTGGTATCTTTCAGATCCAGTCCCAGTTCTTCGGAAATCACTTCTCCGCCTGTCAGGATCGCGATATCTTTCAACATCTCTTTTCTTCTGTCTCCATAGCCAGGAGCCTTTACAGCTACTACATTGAACGTTCCGCGCAGTTTATTTACAATCAGAGTTGTCAGAGCTTCACCCTCAATATCCTCTGCAATAATCAGAAGTCTTGCGCCGGACTGAACAATCTGTTCCAAAATCGGAAGAATATCCTGAATATTGGAAATCTTTCTGTCGGTAATCAGAATATACGGATCTTCCAGATTTGCTTCCATCTTATCCATATCAGTAGCCATATAAGCGGATACATATCCACGGTCGAACTGCATACCTTCTACAAGATCCAGTTCTGTCTTCATAGTTTTGGATTCTTCAATCGTGATTACACCGTCGTTAGATACTTTTTCCATTGCGTCTGCAACCATCTCTCCAACTTCTGTGTCTCCTGCAGAAATAGCCGCTACTTTTGCAATCTGATCCTTGTCCTTTACTTTACTGGACATCTTAGCAATCGCTTCCACTGCTGTTTCTGTTGCTTTCTTCATTCCTTTACGCAGAATAATCGGATTCGCTCCTGCTGCCAGGTTCTTCATTCCTTCATGAACCATAGCCTGTGCAAGTACTGTTGCGGTTGTTGTTCCGTCGCCGGCTACATCATTTGTCTTAGACGCAACTTCCTTAATCAGCTGGGCTCCCATATTCTCAAATGCGTCTTCCAGTTCGATCTCTTTGGCAATCGTAACACCGTCGTTCGTAATCAGCGGTGCGCCGAAAGATTTATCCAGTACAACATTACGTCCTTTTGGTCCAAGTGTTACTCTTACTGTATCAGCCAGCTGATTTACTCCTGCTTCCAGTGCGCTTCTGGCTTCAGCGCCGTATTTAATCTCTTTTGCCATGATAACTGCCTCCTATATCTCGTTCTAATTCGTCTTACTCAACAATCGCAAGGATATCATCCTGTTTTACGATGATGTATTCTTCGTCATCAATCTCCACATTCGTTCCGGAGTATTTGGAATAGATTACAGTCTGACCGACCGCCACATGCATCTTCACTTCTTTTCCATCCACACTTCCGCCTGGTCCAACTGCAACAACCTCTGCCTGCTGCGGCTTTTCCTTTGACTGCCCCGGGATTACAATTCCGGATTTGGTAGTCTCTTCCGCGATTAACTGTTTCAATACAACTCTGTCACCCAATGGTACTAATTTCATAGCTTACGCCTCCTTAGATATGAATCTATGTTGTTAGCACTCATCAAAAGAGAGTGCTGAAAAACTCTAGATATAAAATAGCACTCTCTTTTCCCTTTGTCAACAACCTTTTATTCAGTTTACAGGATTTTTATAAAATCCATTCTGTATACGGAATTTTATTACATTTCCAAGTTTATTCCAATACCGTTCCCGCAAGATCCCTGAACAGGCCACCGTCCCTTTCTCCGTCTCAATACGGCATTCATAAATCCCATCAAGCGAGAAGGAAGACAGTTTTTCTTCTGTTAACAAATATATGCAGTCTTCCTCCTGTTTATACCGGATCACACTGCATTTGTATGGCATATCGTCAAAATATCCGTCCTTCAGGATCATACGTGTCATCTGCATAATTGCAGTACAATTTTCGTACATAGTCAGTCTCCTTTGCCCCTTATGAAAAAGAAGGGTATCAGTTTCCCGATACCCTGTCTGAGCAGCCGTTATTTCATCCGCTCCGCTTTAATCTGTTCCAGTTCCGTAAATACATAATCGTTCACGACTTTGATATAAGTTCCTTTCATGCCGGAGGAACGGGATTCAATGACGCCGGCGCTCTCAAACTTCCGAAGCGCGTTCACAATTACGGATCTGGTAATTCCGACTCTGTCGGCGATCTTGCTTGCAACCAGGATTCCTTCCATTCCATCCAGCTCATCAAAGATATGGATGATCGCTTCCAGTTCAGAATAAGACAGCGTACTGATAGCTGACTGAACGATATGTTCTTTTCTCGTTTCCTCCGCGCTCTCTTCATTCACGGAACGGAGCATCTCCAACCCTACGACTGTCGTTCCGTATTCACTCAGGATAATGTCATCGATCTCATACATCTGATGGATCTTGTAGATAAACAGTGTTCCAAGCCTCTCTCCTGCAATATCGATGGGGGTAATAATAGCCTGGTACCCTTCCGATATGTCTGCTGAAAATCCTAACGTCTGCAGATTCACATTTTCTTTCGTTGACAGGATACTAAGCAGACGCTCATTCAGCATATCATCAATATGCTTCCCCACTTCCTGCTCAATCAGTTCTCTGATCACGGGAACTCCTTCACACACACTGCATCCGAGCACTTTTCCTTTTTTGCTGACCACGATCACATTAGAGTCCAGAATCTCTGTCAATACATCACAGATATCATTAAATACCACTTTGCTCGAATTGTTATTGTGCAGTAATTTGTTGATTTTTCTGGTTTTATCCAATAATTGTACACTCATGGGCAATCCTCCATCCTTTGATTGTTATATTACCACACATTTTTTTAACATTCAATAAATTTTCTAAATACTCTTGCCATTTTCTTTATTTTCTACATAACCACATTTTTCATCGCTGCACAGTAGTTTATTTCCCTTTTCCACCATATAACTTCCACATTTTGGACACTTTTTCTCCGATGGTTTCTGCCAGGACATAAATTCACAATCCGGATTGTCTTCACATCCGTAATACTTTCTTCCTTTTTTCGTTTTACGAATAACAACTTCTTTTCCGCACAACGGACAGGCCACTCCTACTTTCTCCAGATACGGTTTTGTATTGCGGCACTCCGGGAATCCTGGACACGCCAGGAATCTTCCATGGGGACCGTATTTGATTACCATATTACGGCCGCACTGGTCACAGACCACGTCGGTCACCTCGTCCTCAATCTTGACTTTTTCCTGTTCTTCCTCCGCTTTCGCCACTGCTTCTTCGATGTCCGGGTAGAAATTTTCAATGATGGTTTTCCAGTTTACCTTTCCTTCCGCAACACCGTCCAGAAGCCCTTCCATATTGGCTGTAAAATTCACGTCCACAATACTTGGGAAAGACTGCTTCATAATATTGTTAACCACTTCTCCGATCTCTGTCAGATATAAGTTTTTATTCTCTTTGGCAACATAGCGTCTGGCTATAATGGTCGATATCGTAGGAGCATAAGTACTCGGCCGCCCGATTCCCAGTTCTTCCAGAGTCTTTACAAGAGCTGCCTCCGTATAATGCGCCGGCGGCTGCGTAAAATGCTGTTTACTGTCAAAACTTTCTCTTGACAGCTGCGAATTCCGGTCCAGATTCTTCAGAAGAACATTGTTCTCTTCCTTCTCCTCTTCCGACTCTGTGTACACACACCGGAAACCTTCAAACGCAACTCTTGACGCCGCAACCGTAAACCGGTAATCTCCCGCTGCAATTTTTACAGATGTTGTCTCATATCTGGCGGCTTCCATCCGGCTGGCCACAAACCGTTTCCAGATCAGCTGGTACAAACGGTACTGGTCTCTGGTCAGAGAGTCTTTCATGGCCGCAGGCGTGCGGGAAACATCCGTCGGACGGATTGCTTCATGAGCATCCTGGATTGAACGATTTTCTTTTCCCGTCTGGGTATTTCCTTCCGACACGTACTCTGCTCCATACTGATCCGCGATATACGTTCTTACATTGACATCCGCTTCATCCGAAATTCTGGTAGAATCCGTACGCAGATAAGTAATCAGACCCACGGTGCCATTCCCTTTGATATCGATTCCCTCGTAGAGCTGCTGGGCAATCCGCATGGTCTTTGAAGTGGCAAAATTCAGCACTTTGGAAGCCTCCTGCTGGAGGGTACTGGTGGTAAATGGAACCGGCGCCTTTTTCACCCTCTCGCCCTTCCGGATCTCCTCTACCGCATATGTGGCATCTTCCAATTCTTTTACAATGCGGTCCAATTCACCTTTGGAATGGATCGTCATTTTCTGTTTCTCCGTACCGTAAAATTTTGCCTTCAGCAGCTTCTTTTCGCCTTTCACTTTCAGGTTTGCTTCCAGGCTCCAGTACTCTTCCGGAATAAACGCGTCAATCTCTTCCTCACGGTCAGCGATTATGCGCAGAGCAACTGACTGTACGCGCCCCGCACTGAGTCCTCGTTTTACCTTTGCCCATAAAAGTGGGCTGATCTTATATCCCACAACACGGTCCAGGACCCTTCTGGCCTGTTGAGCGTCTACCAGATCTGTATCAATTTCTCTGGCGTTTTTCAAAGACGCTTTCACCGCATTTTTTGTAATCTCATTAAAACTGATCCGGTATGTCTTCTTGGGATCCAGCTTCAACGCCTGGCACAGATGCCAGGAGATGGCTTCTCCTTCACGGTCGGGGTCGGTTGCCAGATAGACTTTATCCGCTTTTTTGACTTCCTTCCTTAAGGCTGCAAGTATTTCTCCCTTCCCACGAATCGTGATGTATTTCGGTTCATAGTCATGTTCTACATCCACACCCATCTGACTCTTGGGTAAGTCTCTGACATGGCCGTTGGATGCCATAACCACGTAATTGCTCCCAAGAAATTTTTTGATTGTCTTCACCTTTGCAGGTGACTCCACGATTACCAGATAACGTGCCATATACTTGCTTCCTCCGTTTTATCCCTTAATACCGGTTTTTTACATAATAATTTCTGGATACTTCTTTTACCTCCCCCTTCAGTACCAGCGACATCAGAATTTCCATGGCTTTTCCAGCTTCAAGTCCGGTCTTGTCTATCACTTCGCCGATGCTTCTGGGGAACAAATCGAGACAACTATACACCATATTTTCGGTACTTTCAAGCACTTTTTCATTTTTGTCATTTTTTTGAACCGGCAGAAGCCTTTCCATTTTAAGATCCTCCAACAAAAGTTCCGGAGAAACAAGTATTCCTGCTCCCTGCCGGATGAGGCGGTGACATCCCTGGCTCAACGCACTGTCTGCGGGACCCGGCAATGCATACACATCTTTTCCCTGTTCCAAACCGCAGTCAACTGTGATCAACGATCCGCTGCGCTCTCGGGCCTCCATAACCAGAATCACATCTGCAAGCCCGCTGATCAGCCGGTTTCGCGCCGGGAAATGTGCCGGCAGAGGCGACTGTCCCGGAAGTTGTTCTGACAGAATTCCTCCCTGTTTCTGAATGTCCGTATAAAGACCAATATGCTCTCTTGGATAACAGACGTCCACACCGCTTCCCAGTACGGCGTAAGTAATCCCTCCCCCGTTCAAGGCTCCTCTTTGTGCCGCGCCATCAATTCCTTTGGCCATTCCGCTGATAATGTCGAATCCCGCCGCCCCCAGCTTTTCCCCGTATTCCAGCGCCATCTGTTCTCCATAATGTGAACACCGGCGGGCTCCCACAATCGCCACCGCCGGTTTTTCTTCATCCGGCAGTCTTCCTTTCACATACAGTGCATAGGGCGGACGGGATATTTGCCTGAGTCTTCGGGGATAATCGGGACTGTAATAAGGCACAAAACAGATTCCGAATTCTTTCAGGCGTTTCCATTCTTCCGTTGCGACCGAAGCGTTTCTCGCCGCTGAAATCGCTTTTTTATCAGTTTCTGACAGATATTCCAAACGGTGAAGTTTCGTTTCTTCTATATAATATATCGCTTCCCCGCTCCCGTATTCTTCTCTCAGTCTCCTTTTTTTCCAGTCTGCCAGCTGCCTGATCCGGGCCAGCCAGTATTCATATTCCATCCACTCACCTCCCCCAATATTTTTTATCGATGGTACGGTATCCTATCGCCTCTTTCAGATGATGCGTCTGAATAGCCCCACTCTCTTCCAGATCCGCAATTGTTCTTGCCACGCGCAATATTTTATGTACCGTTCTTGCCGTCAGACTCAGTGAGGTAAAAGCCTGTCTCATTAACATCTCTTCCGGCTCTCCCAGGGGACAGTATCGTTCCAGCTCTCGCGCTTCCACCGCGGCATTTGCCAGGATTCCCGACTGTTCATACCTTCTTCTTTGTATCTCACGTGCTTTTAAAACTCTCTTCCGAATCTCAGCAGAAGATTCTTCCGTCTTACCAGATCTAAGTTCCGTATACTCCATCCGCGGCACTTCCATACAAATGTCTATCCGGTCAAGAAACGGCTGACTGACCCGGCTTAAATAATGATCGATCTGCGCCTGTGTACAGCTACACCGGTTCAGGTCCGGATAATTGCCGCACGGACAAGGATTCATGGCGGCCACAAGCATCAGATCTGCCGGAAATGTATAGGTTCCATGGTTTCTGGATATACGCACTTTATGCTCTTCCAACGGCTGCCGCAACACTTCCAGCACCTCTTTGCGGAACTCTGTCAGTTCATCTAAAAACAGGACGCCATGATGTGCCATACTGATTTCCCCGGGAACTGGCACTATACCTCCTCCCATCAGAGCAGCTTTCGTCACCGTATGATGTACCTCCCGGAAAGGCCTTCCTTTCATCAACGGCTGGTTTTCGTCCACCAGTCCCAGAACACTGTAAACCGTCGTGATTTCCATACTTTCCTGCTCCGTCGGCGGCGGGAGAATCGACGGGATCCGTCTGGCCAGCATCGTCTTTCCGCTTCCCGGAGGACCGATCATCAATAGATTGTGTCCTCCCGCGCAAGCCACTTCTGCCGCCCTTTTTGCTTCTTTTCTCCCCTTAATGTCTCCGAAATCCGGCTGCGCCGCCGCTGGACAGTCTTCCGAACTTTTTCGTGCAGCTTTCCTCCTGCCGGAAACAAATTCTCCCCTCCGCAGATAATCACATACCTCTTTCAGACTTCTGACTCCGATGATTTCCAGACCTTCCACAAGGCCTCCTTCTGTCATATTTGCTTCCGGCAATATGCACGCCCGGCATCCGGTTTTCTTTGCCATCACAGCTATGGGCAGAATCCCCGGGACTTTGCGCACTTCACCTGCCAGACTCAATTCTCCGACAATCAGGACCTGATTCAACGGCTCTGTTGGCACTGCCCCAAGCGCCGCCAGGACGGCAATCGCAATCGGCAGGTCAAACGATGCGCCTCTCTTGCGGACTGTAGCCGGCGCCAGATTGACCATGATCTTCTTTGGAGGAATCTGGATGCCAGTATTGCGAATGGCTGTGCGTACTCGCTCCGATGCCTCCCTGACCTCGGAAGACAAATATCCTACCATATGAAACATCGGAAGACCGCCGCTGACATCCGCCTCTACATAAACCTGTTCCACCCGTAGTCCCTGGAGACAGGCAGATAAAACAGTGTGATATGCCATGCACTCACTCCTTTCTGAATCCAATATGAAATTAAAGTAGAAAAAACGACCGAATCGGCCAGAAACATGAACCGGAGATGACATGGGCAGAACCGCCCTTTCTCCAGAATGATAGTTTCATCTTATCTCAGTATACCGACTGCTGTCAATGTCTTTTATCCCTCTGTTCCCCAAAAGTGCCAAAAGCTGCATTTACGGGATTGATTAAGGATTCCCAGAATCACGGAAAGCACGGATTCCATTCCGTCGTCTATGTAAAAACGCGCCTGTATCAGAAATACCGGCGCAGCTTTTCAATCGCACTTTTTTCAATTCTTGACACATAAGAACGAGAGATGCCTAACTGTGCGGCAATCTCCCGCTGGGTATACTCTTCTTCATTGTAAAGACCATATCGCATTTTTAATACCAATCTTTCTCTGGGCGACAACTCCGATTCCATTTTCTGATAAAGCAGCCTTACATCGTCGCGAGTCTCTACCTTCTGATGGGCATCGTCCTCCTCGGTTTCAATCACGTCGAACAATTGTATCTCATTTCCTTCCCTGTCCGTACCGATCGGTTCATACAACGATATTTCCCGCATCGTTTTTTTTCTGGATCTCAGATACATCAGAATCTCATTTTCAATACACCTGGCCGCATAAGTCCCAAGGCGCACATTTTTGGCCGGATTAAAAGTAACCACCGCTTTAATAAGACCTATTGTTCCAATGGACAACAAGTCCTCCACATCCTCTTCGCCAGACTGGTACTTTTTCACAATATGGGCCACAAGCCGCAGATTCCGCTCAATCAGAATATGCTTCGCTGTCAGATCTCCCTCTGTATACCTTTGCAAATATTCTCTTTCTTCCGCTGCTGTGAGGGGTTGGGGAAAAGATTTCAAAAAAGCACCTCTGGGCATATTTGATATAATTTATGTCACAATTTACCCTTTTGTGCTTTTCCACATGAAATTGGGGACGGGGAATTTTCGAAAATTCCCCGTCCCCAATGAATCATTCTGCTCTTCTTAAAATATCATATTTATCTGCGTGGCTGTCCAGTTCCACATATAAAACCTGCTTCGGATGCGGCGCGCTTTCCATTTCTTCGTCTTCTTCATTCAAAATTCGTTTTACAACTGTTTCTATATTCCGCCCGTCCGGCTTCATAATCTCAATGCTCTCTCCCACTGAGAACTTATTTCTCTGTTCGATCCGGTACATCCCGTCTTTTTCTTCTCCTATGATTCCCAGATAAGTATATTCTTTTACATAGGTATTGCTGTCATAGATCTGCGCTTCTTCATTGGGTTTTCCAAAATAAAATCCAGTCGTAAACTGCCGATAAGTACAATTTGATATCTGATCCAGATACCAGTCCATATTCGTCTCATACTTTTTCGGATCCTCCAGATAGTCGTCAATGGCCTTCCGGTAAGTCCTCGCCACTGTCGCCACATACAGCGCAGTCTTCATACGGCCTTCGATCTTGAAACTGTCAATCCCGGCATCGATCATCTCCGGAACATGCTCAATCATACACAAATCTTTTGAATTAAAAATATAGGTTCCCCGCTCATTTTCATAGACAGGCATATATTCTCCCGGTCTTGTCTCCTCCACCACCGAATACTTCCAACGGCAAGGGTGCGTGCATGCCCCCTGGTTCGCATCTCGCCCTGTAAAATAATTGCTCAGCAGGCACCGTCCCGAATAGGAAATACACATAGCTCCATGAATGAAACTTTCAATCTCCATCTCTTCCGGAATACGCTCCCTTATCTCTTTAATTTCCTTCAACGACAGTTCTCTGGCTGAAACCACCCGTTTCGCCCCCAACTTCCACCAAAACAGATACGTACCATAATTGGTATTGTTGGCCTGCGTACTGATATGACGTTCAATCTCCGGGCAGATATCTTTGGCCATCTGAAAAATCGCAGGATCCGCAATAATCAAAGCATCCGGTTTCAATTCTTTTAATTCCTTCAGGTATTCCGCAACACCTTCCAGATCCTCGTTATGCGCCAGAATATTCACTGTAACATATACCTTTTTCCCATAGTCATGAGCAAATGTAATGCCTGCCTTCATATCGTCCATAGAGAAATTTTTCGCTTTGGCACGAAGCCCGAAAGCCTCTCCGCCGATATAAACCGCATCCGCCCCGAAGATGACTGCTGTTTTCAAAACCTCAAGACTGCTGGCCGGAATCAATAATTCAGGTCGTCTGTTTCTCATGTTATATTCTCCTTACTATTTTCACTTCTACTTTTTCACACTGACAGCCACACCATCTCCCACCTGCAATATGGTGGTCTGAAGTTCTCCACAATGTTTCAGTTCGTACAGATATTCCCGCATTCTGCTGTGAATCGTACGATTTCTGCGCTCCACCGCATATCTGGATTCAATAAGATCGCCGTCCTGGAGTACATTGTCCGAAATCAATACGCCCCCCGGCTTTAGGAGACGCAACGCTTCCGGCAGATAATAGATGTACTGTCCCTTGGCCGCATCCATAAAAATCATATCGTACGGCCCTTCCAGCGTACGCATCACCTCCAGAGCATCTCCTTCCAGCAGTGTAATCCTCTCCTCCAGCCCCGCACGTCTGAAATTCTCACGGGCGATTGGAATCCTCTTATCATACTTCTCAATCGTGGTAATACAGCCGGATTCCGGCATATATTCGCACATCAATATGGCTGAAAAACCGACAGCCGTTCCAACTTCCAGCACACGCTTTGGTCTTAACATCGTCAGGATTACTTTCAGCAAACTTTGCGTATCCTTGCGGATGATCGGCACAAAAGCATCCAGAGCCTCCCGCTCAATCTCCTCGATCAACGGTTTCTCCGGGCCTTCCAGCGACTGAAGATACGTAGCCATACGCCTGTCATTTATCATCTGGGGACACCCCTTTCCGCAATTTGGGACGTAGACTTTTGCAAAAAGTCTACGTCCCTTTTTGTACTTTTTTTGTACTTTTGTTTTTTATACATCCATAATAATCGGCAATATCATCGGCCGTCTCTTAGTCCGCTTCCAGATGAACTCATTCATCGTGTCACGGATCACCAGCTTGATCTTACTCCAGTCTGCATTGCGCTGATGGTTCAGACAGTCTTCCACTGCATCCACCAGGATATGACGTGCTTCCTCCATCAACCCTTCAGATTCTCTTACATAAACGAACCCTCGCGATACAATATCTGGTCCGGCCAGAAGCTGATTACTTCTCTTCTCCAGGGTCAGCACCACGATCAATATTCCGTCTTCTGCCAGATGCTGTCTGTCACGAAGTACGATATTTCCAACGTCTCCAACTCCAAGACCATCCACCAGGATTGCTCCGGTTTGTACCTTGTCCACCACCTTCGCCTCCTGCGCGTTCAGCTCCATCACGTCTCCGGACTGCAGAATAAACACATTTTCTTTCGGAATTCCAAGGCTCATTGCCAGTTCTGCATTAGCCTTCAGATGCCGGTATTCTCCGTGAACCGGGATTGCATACTTCGGTTTTACCAGGGAATAGATCAATTTCAGTTCTTCCTGGCAGGCATGTCCCGACACATGGGCATCCTGGAATATTACATTCGCGCCCTTCTGAGAAAGTTCATTAATAACCCTGGATACAGACTTCTCGTTTCCCGGAATCGGATTGGAACTGAAGATTACCGTATCTCCAGGCATGATCGTTACCTTTTTATGCACATCCGCCGCCATACGGGACAATGCGGCCATGGATTCTCCCTGGCTCCCGGTCGTAATCAGAACCGTTTTCTCCGGCGGGTAATTCTTCATCTGATCGATCTCAATTAAGGTTTTATCCGGCACATTCAGATACCCCAGTTCCTGGGCAACCTGAATGATATTCACCATACTTCTTCCTTCCACCACAACCTTGCGGTCATACTTACAGGCAGAATTGATAATCTGTTGTACACGGTCCACATTTGATGCAAAAGTCGCAATGATAATTCTGGTATTCCTATGCTCTGCAAAAATATGGTCAAATGTAATACCCACCGTACGCTCCGACTGGGTAAATCCTTTCCGCTCCGCATTGGTACTATCCGACATCAGGGCGAGAACCCCTTTCTTGCCAATCTCCGCAAACCGCTGCAGATCGATGGCATCCCCGAATACCGGCGTATAATCCACCTTAAAGTCGCCGGTATGGACTACAATTCCAGCCGGCGAATAAATCGCAAGCGCCGCCGCATCCTGAATACTGTGGTTCGTCTTGATAAATTCAATCCGGAACTGGCCAAGATTAATGGACTGTCCATGCTTTACCACTTTTCTTCTGGTACTGCGCAGCAGATTATGCTCTGTCAGCTTCCGTTCAATAATACCCATAGTCAGCTTCGTCGCATAGATTGGAAGATTCATCTCCCGAAGCACATATGACAATGCTCCGATATGATCCTCATGACCATGGGTAATCACAAATCCCTTCACTTTATCAATATGATCCTTCAGATATGACACGTCCGGAATTACAAGATCGATTCCCAACATATCATCTTCCGGAAATGCAAGACCACAGTCCACAACAATAATACTGTCTTCATATTCAAAGGCAGTAATGTTCATTCCGATCTTTTCCAAACCTCCAAGTGGAATGATACGCAATTTTCCATTGTTTTCTTTTTTCAAATTTACACCTCCACGTGTTTCTCCGTACTATTCTGCCTCTTCCGGCATTCCATGCACATTCCGAAGAATTTCAGTTCATGGTCCAACACGTGAAATCCTGTTTCCTTCTCAATATGACGTTCCAGTTCTTCCAGCAGATCGTCGCGAAAAGGAACCACTTTTCCACAAGTTCTGCAGATCAGGTGATGATGATGATGCTTTCCTTCTCCAGCGCCAGACTCTCCGATCTCATAGCGCGCACATCCGTCATCCAGACTGATCCGGTCCACCAACTGCATCTCCAGCAGCAACTGCACCGTCCGGTAAATGGTCGCCAGCCCGATCTCCGGGTAATCTTCCTTTACCAGCTCATAAATGTCTTCCGCAGTCAAATGCTTATCGCGATGATCTGCGAGCACTTCTAACACAAGCAACCTCTGATTGGTTACCTTAAGACCTTTTTCTCTCAGCAGTTCTTTGAATTTTTCTTTACTGATCGACATCCGTACCTTACCTTTCAATCTCCACGTCTTCCAGCAGTTCTTCGAATACCTTAGACACGGCGGCAAGCTCCACGTCATTCTCCACGATCCGATACACACTCTCTGTTGACTGATTCTCTGATGTATCCTTCAATATCAGACATTCCGCATCGCCTTCTTCAGAATCCGCCACCAAAATGTATGATACTCCGTTAATCTTTGTCTGTTCCAGCACAAAAAACTCTACTTCCTGCATATCTTCAGACATGAATGTAATCTTCTCCATATATTCTCACACCCCGAATATGATTCTTAATCCCGAATCGAATCCAAATATCCCTGCAATATAAAAACAGCCGCAATCTGATCCACATACTTCTTGCGGTCTTCTCTTCTTACATTATTCTCAATCAACGTCCGCTCTGCTTCTACCGTTGTCAGACGCTCATCCCACAGCACGACTTCAAGGCCGGTCCGCCGGTTCAGCATCTGTCCAAATTCCATGGATTTTTTCGCCCGATTCCCGATATCATTATTCATATGCTTGGGAAGTCCAAGTACAATCTTCTCAACCTCATATTCCGCAATCAATTCCTCAATACGCGCACAGGTCTTCCGAAGCTTGTTTTCATCCTTCCTGCATATCGTCTCCACTGCCTGGGCAGTCAATCCTAAAGGATCACTGACAGCCACTCCTACCGTCTTCGACCCATAATCCAATCCCATGATTCTTTTAGACATTATTTCCAGTTGTGATGCTCAATATACGTCTTCAGCATCTCCTCCACCAGTTCGTCCCGCTCCATCTTCATAATCAGGCTTCTGGCTCCATTGTGACTGGTAATATAAGTAGGATCCCCTGACATAATATAACCAACCATCTGGTTCACCGGATTATACCCTTTTTCACTCAAAGCCTTGTACACAATCTCAAGAATATCTTTTGCCTGAATCTGCGGACCGCTTTCTACCTGGAAAAACTGGGTGCTGCTTAAATCTTTCATATACTCACGTCCTCCAATAATACTTCAATCCTATTCTACTCCATCGCCATTGAAAATTCAATGAATTATTTGCACCGGGTCTTCTATTTTTATTTCAACAAGCTGATTAGCCAGCGATTTATCTGAACAAATTCCCACTTTCACATACTCTTTTGTGTGTCCGATCTGATACTGTTCTCCCGCATGATCGATACATTCCTCAATCAGCACTTCCTGGGTAGTTCCCACCAGCCGGCTCTCATATGCCGCCTGCTTTTCCCGGCTCAACTCAATCAGAACATTACTGCGCTTCGTCTTGACCGGATCCGGAACCTGAGCCTCCATGGCCGCCGCCTTCGTTCCATCCCGTCTGGAATATTTGAAAATATGCGTTTCATAAAAATTCACTTTATCCACAAACGCCCTGGATTCTTCAAATTCTTCCTCCGTCTCTCCCGGGAATCCAACGATTACATCCGTTGTCAGCGCCGGATTCGAGAAATACTTTCTTAACAGTTCACATTTTTCATAATACTCTTCCGCTGTATACCTGCGGTTCATACGCCGCAGCGTCGCATTACATCCACTCTGTAAAGAAAGATGAAAATGAGGGCAGAATTTAGGCAAGGCTGCGATTTCACGCACAAAATCCTCCGTAATGATCCTGGGTTCCAAAGATCCCAGCCGAATTCTTTCGATTCCTGCCACATCATGAACACTCCGGATCAGTGAAAGCAGGTCCTCTCCAGTATCCACACCATAAGAGCTCAGATGAATCCCGGTAAGAACCACTTCTTTATATCCGTGAGCCGCCAGTTCATGCACTTCTTCCACCACCTGCTCCATTCTTCTGCTCCGGACACGGCCTCTGGCATAAGGAATGATACAATACGTGCAGAACTGGTTGCAGCCATCCTGCACCTTCAGATATGCCCTTGTATGCTCCGCGGTTTTTGAAAGATGCAATTCTTCATATTCTGACGTGTGATTAATATCCAGAATCTCTTTTTTAACGCCTTCTTTTTCCGCTTCATATGCTTTTAGAATATCCACAATATCCTTTTTCTTATTATTTCCGACAACAATATCGATACAATCATCCAGATCTTCCGGCTTTGCCTGGACATAACAACCACAGGCCACGACAATGGCATCCGGATTCATTTTTCTGGCACGGTGCAACATCTGTCTGGACTTCCTGTCCGCCATATTAGTCACCGTACAGGTATTAATAATATAAATATCCGCTCCTTCTTGAAACGGCACGATCTCATATCCATGATTCTCCAGAAGCTCCTGCATTGCTTCTGTCTCATACGCATTCACCTTACATCCCAGGTTATGCAAAGCCACCTTCTTCATATTCGTATATAACCTCTTTCTATACATTTTGCGCATAATCCTTGAAATCTTCGCGCATACTTCGTGAAATTGCTCCTTGACTTTTAAAGCTCATCCTCTTAAGATGATTATAGACAGAAATGAAAATCAAGGAGGAAACATGAAATGAAAACAGTTCAGATATCTTTAAATTCCATCGACAAAGTAAAATCTTTCGTAAATGAAATCACAAAATTCGACTATGATTTTGATTTAGTGTCAGGAAGATACGTGATTGACGCAAAGTCTATCATGGGAATCTTCAGCTTAGATCTCTCCAAACCGATTAATTTGAATATTCATGCGGATATCGCGGCAGATGTAGATAAAATCCTGGAAGTACTTGCTCCATACATTTGCGGTTAATCTACTTATAAATATTGCAATTACAAATCAGGTCCTGACGGGCCTGATTTTTTACGCCATGGGAAGATTCCCATGGCGTTATCTGCGACTTATTTCACTTCTATAATCTCAACCGTATCAATCGCTTCTTTTACCAGCTCGTCAATCTTCTCCTCCAGCTTCTGCTCTGATCTGCGGATCACCTCTACATTCGGCTTGGTCACCGGGTGCTTGGCCACGAAAATAGTACAGCAATCTTCAAAAGGCTGGATAGACGTCTCAAAAGTACCAATCTTCTCAGAAATATTCACGATCTCCTGCTTGTCATAGCCTATCACCGGGCGGTAAACCGGCAGGGTACATACATCGTTGGTCGCCGCCAGGCTTTGCATAGTCTGACTGGCCACCTGCCCGATGCTCTCACCTGTGATCAGTCCCAGGCATCCGTCTTCTTTTGCGAAATGCTCTGCAATCCGCATCATATACCGCCGCATGATGATGGTCAACTCATCGTGGGGACATTGGTCATAGATATAGAGCTGAATATCCGTAAAATTCACCACATGAAGCTTAATAGGACCGGAATACCGGGCCACGATCCTGGCCAGATCCACCACCTTCTGTTTCGCCCGCTCACTGGTATAGGGCGGCGCATGGAAGTAAGTGGCCTCAATGCCCACTCCGCGTTTGGAGATCATGTAGCCTGCCACCGGGCTGTCGATACCGCCGGACAGAAGCAGCATAGCTTTTCCATTGGTTCCCACCGGCATACCTCCGGCGCCCGGAATAATCTGGGAATACACATAGATTTCTCCGCGCACTTCCACATTCACCATCACATCCGGATGGTGCACGTCCACACGGATCTCCGGAAACGCATCCAAAATGGCTTCTCCCAGATCCCGGCTGATTTCCATAGAATTCTTGGGATAAGACTTTTTCGATCTTCTGGATTCCACCTTAAAAGTCAGATTCTTATCCGGATACATCTCGTCCATATAGGCGACCACATCTTTTTTCAGCTGCTCGAATCCTTGGTCTTCCATCCGCACTACCGGACAGATCCCCACCAGACCGAACACTCTTTTTAGATGTTCCACTGTATCCTCATAATCATAATCTCCTTCACAATCCACATAGATCCGGGCCTGGGATTTGTGTACCGTGAATTCTCCGTCCACATCCTTCAGGGCAAACCGGATCTGTCTGACCAGCGCATCTTCAAACAGATACCGGTTTTTACCCTTAATTCCAATCTCTCCGTATTTTAACAAAAATGTATGAAATCTCATCTGTATAATCTCCTGATCTTCTATTCCTATCTTCTGGTATATCTGCGAAGCATCGGTACTATATTATATAGTGTCTGAAGCGTCTCGTCAATCTCCTGACGGGTTGTAAATTCTGACATACTGAACCGCAGGGTCGCGTCCAGGAATTCCTGCCCGGCGCCGATCCCCTTGAGCACACCACTGATCTGGGGATGGTTGGACGCGCACGCAGATCCGGAAGACACATAAATGCCCTTGTCCTCCAGCGCATGAAGCAGTACCTCGCTGCGGATCCCCGCAAAACCGACACTGATGATATGGGGCGCCGACGTCTCATCGTACAGCCCGTGTATGGCGGTATCCGGGATTTCCTGTACCCCCTGGATGAAATGCTGCTTCAGTTCCCGCATCTTCTCCACTTTGGCGTCCAGGTCCTGATAGATCATCCGGGCAGCCAGCCCCAGTCCCGCAATTCCCGGGACATTTTCTGTTCCAGAGCGGATATTCTTCTGCTGTTCCCCGCCGAATAAAATGGGACGGATCTTGACATGCTCGTCGATATACAACGCGCCGATTCCCTTTGGACCATGAATTTTATGTCCGCTGATCGAGCACATGTCTACCTTCAGCTTCTTCGGATAGATTCGGTATTTGCCGAACCCCTGTACCGCATCCACATGAAACAGGATATTCTTATTATATGCTTTGACGATTCCTGCAGCCTCCTGGATGGGCTGAACCGAGCCCACCTCATTATTTACACACATGATGGATACCAGGATAGTCTCCGGACACAGCGCTTCCTGCAGCGCATCCAGACGGACTCTTCCGTACCGGTCCACCGGAAGATAGGTAACTTGGAAACCTTCCTCTTCCAGATAGCGCATGGTATTAATAATCGCCGGATGTTCAATTGCCGTTGTGATCAGATGATTCCCGGCTCTTTTATTGGCTCTTGCAGCGCCTACCAGCGCCAAATTATCACTTTCTGTTCCGCCAGAGGTGAAAAAGATCTCTTTTTCCTGCACCTTCCACAGCCTTGCCAGAGTTTCTTTCGCCTCTTTTATATAGCGCTCTGCCTCCACTCCCTTCCGATGCATGGAAGACGGATTACCATAGTCTTCGCACATGACCTTCCGGACCAGTTCTCCTACCTCAGGATATGCCATGGTAGTGGCAGAGTTATCCAAATATATCTCTTTCATATCTTCACTTCCTGACTTTTTTTCTTATTATCAGAGTATGTTATCAGACCTCTAAATGGTACATCAGAACCGACAGAACCGCAAGTCCTGCCGTTTCTGTGCGCAGAATCCGTTTCCCCAGCGTAACCGGAACAAACCCGGCCTCCCCAGCTTCCTCTACTTCATTTTTTTCAAAACCGCCTTCCGGACCGATCAGTATTCCAACCGACTGTCCCGGCTTTATTCCTTCCACAATCCGGCGGGTGCCTTCCATCCCCTCCGCCAGTTCATAAGGGATCAAACGGACGTCTAATTCTGCGGCACGCCTCAATGCCTCCCGAAAGGACAGAACCGGCTCCACCTGAGGAATATATCCTCTTCCCGCCTGCTTCGCCGCGCTCTCTGCTATCTGCTGCCACCGCTGTACCTTCTTAATCTTCTTCTTTTCATCCAGACGAACTACCGCCCGCCTTGTCTCCACCGGGATAATCCCGCAGGCTCCAAGTTCTACTGCTTTCTGCACGATCAGCTCCATCTTCTCCTGCTTGGGCAATCCCTGAAACAGATAGATCCTGGAAGGGAGCTCCGTATCCACCGTTTCCTGCTGTTCCACCGACAGCACCGCCAGTCCGTCCGTGTATTCCGCCACTCTGCAAAGATACTGCAGATTATTGCCGTCACTGACCATTAACTCTTCTCCAGGGCGCATCCGAAGCACATTTTTCATATGATTCACATCCGAACCCTCAATATAAATCCGGTCTTCCTTCACCTGCGAAGGCGTCACAAAAAAACGCTGCATATTATCTTCTGCTCCTTATCCTAATATTTTACTGGCTCTTAGTTCTTCCTGGCTGTCACGGACACCCACTCTCCCTGATGGTTCACTTCCAGTACCGTCAGTCCGGCCTGTTTCACAGCTTCCACCACAGTCTCTTCTTTGTCTTCAATAATTCCGCTGGTAATATAGATTCCACCCGGCTTCAGGTGCGACAGGATTACTGGCGTCAGCGGAACCAGTACGTCCGCCAGGATATTGGCCGCCACAATATCGTATCGGTCATACCCCAATTTCTCCTGTACCTTGGGATCGTCGATAATATTACCGATCATGACCTCATACTGGTCTTTCCGAATTCCGTTCACTTCCATATTCTCATGAGTAGCGTCGATAGCACAGGGATCCAGATCGGTTCCCACCGCATATCTGGCTCCGAATTTGAGAGCCAGCATTCCCAGTATCCCGCTGCCGCAGCCCACATCCAAGATCTGTGTATCCGGCGTTACATATTTTTTCAGCTGGCGGATACACAGCTGGGTAGTCTCATGCATACCAGTTCCAAACGCTGTTCCCGGATCAATGTGAATCACCATCTTATCCTGGTCTTTTGCTTCCACCTGCTCCCAGGAAGGAATCACCAGAATATCGTCAATGTAGAACTGATGAAAATACTGCTTCCAGTTGTTCACCCAGTCCACATCCTCTGTCTGAGACTCCTCAATCGTACAGGCTCCCACGTTCAGATAGCTTCGCATCTCTTCCAATTCCTGCCGGATCTTCAGAAGAACCTGCGCCTTATCCTCTTCCTCTTCCAGATAGAAGGTCAGATAGGCAGTGCCGTCATCTTCCGGCATGTCCGGCAGAATATCTACAAACATCTGCTCCTTATCCTCTCTTGTCAGAGGAACCTTATCCTCGATCTGTACCCCCTGGATTCCCAGATCCATCAGCATACTGCTGACAATATCTTCTGCTTCCGTTGTCGTCGTCAGACGAAACTGATTCCATTTCATAATCTGTAATCTCCTTTTTATAATAAGCCCAGATGTTCCAGCAGGATCTTTAATCCGATGGCCACCAGAATGATTCCTCCAGCCAGCTCCGCTCCAGACTGATATTTTGTCCCAAATACATTACCTATTTTAACACCTGACACCGATAAAGTAAACGTAATCACACCAATAAAACTAACAGCCGGAACGATATCCACCTTCAGAAAGGCAAATGTCACGCCCACTGCAAGAGCGTCAATGCTGGTGGCTACCGCAAGACCTAACATGGTCCGAACATCCAGGCATTCATCTGCCTCTTCCTCATCTTCCTGCTTCAACGCCTCCCGGATCATATTGCCGCCGATGAGCGCCAGCAGGATAAATGCGATCCAGTGGTCTACCGCCGTGATCTCCCGTTTAAACTGCACTCCCAGCAGATAGCCCGCAAGGGGCATCAGCGCCTGAAACCCGCCGAAATAAAGACCCACGATGGCCGCCTTGTCCCAGGTACACCGCTTCATGGCCAATCCCTTACAGACAGACACCGCGAATGCGTCCATCGACAGACCAACCGCAATCAAAAAAAGTTCCAAGATACCCATCTCATCCCACCTCCATCTTTCCTGTTCATCGCCGGCACAACCGCCAGGATTCTCTCGGCAGTCCCGGACTTTGGCTCGTCGCTGTTACAAAAAAAGACCTATCCGTGGCATACCCACGGATAAGTCTCATCATTTAAAGTAATGCCAGATGCTTTTCGCATCAGTATGTTGACAAAACTACGTTCGGATAACGCTAACTACTCCCTTACCGTATGTGTTATTATACGGATTTTCTCAATAAGTGTCAACCGGTATTATAAGGTTTCCCATTCTTTTTGCCGGAACCCCACAAGAACCTTATCTTCTGTCACAAGAATAGGACGCTTTACCAGCATGCCGTCCGTTGAAAGCAGTTCCAATTGCTCTTCTTCCGACATTTCCGGAAGACGGTCCTTTAGCTTCATCTCCTTATACAACATTCCACTGGTATTAAAGAACCGCTTCAGCGGCAGCCCGCTTTTCTGATGCCAGCCCCGCAGCTCCTCCTTCGTCGGATTCTCTTCCTTGATATCCCTTAATTCAAATTCCATCTCCTGCTCCTCCAGCCATTTTTTCGCCTTCTGGCAGGTTGTACACTTCGGATAACATACAAATAACATGATTTTTTCCTCCTTAAGTCAATTCTTCTAGTTCCTCCAATATCTCCTGCCGCTGCTCGTCGAACAGCAGCTTTTTATTGTAACGGTAATACTTGTCACAATCATTTTCCTTCAAAAAAGCCACGCTATAATAATTGGTATTCAATTCCGCCACGAATGCCACCATCTCCTGGCTGTCTCCAAAGGCATCCTCCATAAAGTCAAACGCATGATCCAGACTTGCCAGCGTTGCCTCTGTCACCTGCTGCCGCAGATCCACTGCCTGCTGAAACCATTCTTTTACCCTGGCAAATGCCGCTTCTCCCTCCAGGTGTTCGGCCGCCGTCTGCTTTCCATACTGCTCCAGCGTCTCCAGCGTCCGGTTCCAGATCCGGTCATCCTGTCTGGTCAGCTGCTCGGCTTTTCTTAGTTTTTCATAAACTTCCACCGCATTTTTTATCACAGCCGGAAGATCCATGATCTCCCGATACTTCTTCAGATAATCATAGAGCAGGCTGACATACCGGTCTGTCCGCGTCCATTCCAGAAATTTTCCCGCCAGCTGTCCGTTCAGCATATTCACTACACTCAGTCTTTCATCAAAAGACGCGTATTTCAACTGTTCCAAGGAGCGGGAACTGTATACTCCCTCCAGAATTTTCTCGAATCCGTAATCTTTTCTGTATTTTCTATACAGTTCCAGATAATTGGCAAAATCCTTGGCGATCTTCCAGTGCTGAATATACTGGTGTACCACTTCCCGGTCTGCCTGTTTCCCCAGCTTCTCATAGGCTTTCAGCAGATGGGACAAGTCCTCCCACCCTCTTGCAGTAGCGAATGCCCGGCCATCCACCGTCGTCTCCATCCGGTAGAAATATTCCCGTCTCAGTTCCAGATAGGCAAGAATCGCCGGATGGATCTGGACCCGGTAAGCATATTCCTTCCAAACCTCATAGTTCTCTTCCACATCGATCCTCTTGATCCGGTCCAAGGTGACCACATCAAACTCCCGTACCGACTTATTGTATTCCGGCGGATTTCCCGCCGCCACAATAATCCATCCTTCCGGTACTTGCTGATTCCCAAAGGTCTTGCACTGCAGGAACTGCAACATGGTAGGCGCCAATGTCTCCGACACACAATTAATCTCATCGATAAACAGAATTCCTTCCTTCAGCCCCGTCGTCTCCATCTTCTCATACACCGATGCGATAATCTCGCTCATGGTATACTCTGTCACCGATTTTTTCTGCCCCTGGTAGGTCTTCTCCCGGATAAACGGCAGCCCTACCGCACTCTGCCTGGTATGATGGGTAATGGTATAAGAGACCAGCGCGATTCCGCACTCCCGGGCCACCTGCTCCATAATCTGAGTCTTGCCGATTCCCGGAGGCCCCATCAGAAGTATGGGTCTTTGCCGGATTGCCGGTATCAGGTATCTCCCCTGGTCATCCTTCATCAGATAGGCTTCTATGGTATCTTCGATCTCCTGTTTTGCCCGCTTGATATGCATATTTTCTCTGTCCTTTCTATATTTACATCCGTCCCCCGGTTCTTAGATCCTCTTCCTCCAGGATCAGCTTCATAGCCCAAGGCGGCACGTCCACATCTTCATAATCCTCCTTCAGGAATACAAAAGCCGTTTCATAGGCCGGCATCCTGGCCGGATAGATTCCTTTCCCATCCGTAAAATACAAAAGTCCCTTCAGCTGCCAAAGCACATGCTCGCCGATCAGCCGGTCCACGTATTCGAAAGCCGGACGGAAATCCGTCCCCCCTTCTCCGCGCAGTTCAAGATGTTCCATATATTCCTTTAATTCCTCTTCGCAGGTAATCCGCTGGTCTGACCGTATCTGGTCATCACACTGTATGATATGGATATTCACCTTGCGGAAGAAACTTTCATTCTCACTGAGTACTCCGTAAGTTTCCTCCAGAAACTTGCGCACCAGGTCTCCGGAACATGACATAGATGTGTCGATGACAATCACAAACTCTTCCACCTTCTGGGTTTCTTTCCATTCCTGAGGCTCGATCAGCGGCATATTCCCGTAGACCGACAGTCCATAGCAGTAGAAGGTATAATCAAATGCATCATCGTCAACCCTCATCTCTTCCCGCAGCACCGAAAACTTACGTAAGAACTGCCGGTAGTCATACCTAAGCCGGTTCTCCACCTTCACCTGTTCCATCAGATGCCCGGACTGCTCCGCCGCATCCTTGGAAAAAGTTTCCATGTCCGTTTCCATCTGCTCCCGGATATCCTGCCACCGGTTCTCGATCTCATTTTGCCTCTTCCGATCCTCCTCTGCCGGCCAGCGGCTGTGATCATCCAGCCGGAATTCCGACTCCAGCTTCTCTACTTCTTTCTCTGTCAACTTCCAATTATCCAGACAGCGGTAGATCCGTTCCGCCGTCAACACCGGATATTCCTTCTGAAGTTTCCGATAGGTCTCCCGGCGCAGGAAAGACCGGCTCTTTAATACCACCTTATACTGCAGACTGTCCAGAATCGATTCTACCGCAATATCACAGGCCAGATGATACCTCCGCTCTTCTCTTCCCTTTCGGCCGGTAAGATGCCGAAAGATACAATGCAGGACCTGATGCAGATACAGCCGGTTTACCCAAACCGGATCTATCCGGAACATTCGTCCCAGGCTCCGGGTCTCATAGTAAAGGCCAAAGCCATCTGTTCCGATCCCTCGGATCTGGGGATCCATCACAAAAGCCAGACTTCCCAGCGCCACATCCAGAAACCGCATTTTCAGATACAGGCCGTCCCTGGCAGTCTGAAGAATTTTAGCCCCCGTCAGCTCCAGCTGTTTCCACTCCCTATGCTGCTGTTCCTCACACTTTTGATTCCATTCATCCATATGAAAACATCCTATAACTCAAACGTCTTTTTGCTTGCCGGGTATCTGCGGTGCCGTTCATCTATCAGAAGACTCAACATCTCCGTCTTCTTTGCTTCTGCCGCCATCTCCACCGCCTGGTCCATGGATTCTCTGCTCCAGTCATTTCTTTGCATCAAAAACCGGAGTCCGTCCATATCTTCCGTCCGGATCAGTACCGCCGCCACATCAGCCATATGTGCTTTCACATATGTCTCATATATCTGTTCCGCCTCATGGCTAAGACCGTGTGGATACATAAGACGGCACAGTACCAGTTCCGCTGTCGTCTCCGGCTCCTCTTCCGCCCGGGCTCGGAAGAACGTTTCATCATATTTCTTATAATCCAGTTCCCGGTCATAAAAGCACTGGCGATAATAGCCGCCCGCGCCGTGATGATGCGTCACCAGCAGCCTTGCAGGTGTGTTCTCCACTGCTTCTTCGTAATGCTCCGGGAACAGAACCCGTACCCGTTCCCCGGAATCTTCGTATCTAAGATCCGCCCGCAATTCATACCGAATCTCATCCAGGATGGATTTCAGGCAGCTTTGCCTTCCATCATAAAAATGGATCTGTGTCTCAGATATCCGGCAGCCGGTCAGCGCTCCGCCGCCGATCTCCGGCAGAGAATCTGTCAGAATCAATTTCTTCAGATTCCGGCAGCGGTAAAACGCATATCTTCCGATTTCCCGGACCTTTACCGGAAGCCATACCATCGTCACTTCCGATCCGCAGATTTTATGGCGGTCCGAAACCAGATCCGCACAAGGGCTCAGCCAGATCTCTTCATCCTGCACTGGCTCCCTCTGTGCGAACGCATAATCTCCGATTTCCGTCACCATTTCGCCTTCTATCTCATCCGGCAGAACCAGCTCCCCATCCGTACCATAACAACCCGTAATCCGAATCCCTTCTGATGTCCTGCGGAAATGTACCTCCGGGCATAATTGCTCTTCTGACTTCTCCCACATAAGCATCAGTATAATCCTTTCCACATATTTACATACATATGGAACGCCGTTTCCATATACAACCTGACAAGCTCCGGCTTCTTCCGGTTCTTTGGCTCATCTGCCGGAACCATAACGTAACGCAGTCCGGCCCTTCTTGCATAATGATCTGCCTTGCGAAGATGCCAGCCGCTAGTTACCACCACGCAGTCCGCAAACCCACAGCTTTTCATAATTCCAGCCGCGTACTTCAAATTGTGATAAGTGCTGACTGCCTGTTTCTCTTCTACGATATATGCCTCCGGGACTCCCAGCTCCATCGCGTAGGCTTTCATCACTTCCGCCTCCACATGTGCATTATGAACGGCTCCGCCGGATAACAACAGATATCGGACTTTTTGGTTTCTCCATAAATCCACAGCCTTTTCTACCCGGCTTTTCAGGATCTCCGTAGGTCTTCCCTCTTCATCTGCCCGACAGCCGCACACTACTGCGCAGTCATAGGAATCCTGCTCCCAGTGTTTCTTCGGGCGTCGAAACATCAGGCTATATACCATCAGATTCGCGAAAACGAATGCCGCCGTTCCGCCGCAGATTCCAAGAACCCTTCTTTTTCCTTGTTTCATTCTGTCATCCTTCCATGTGTATATTTCTTACATAAACTAACTTCGTATATTTTACCCTTTAACCGGAAAGATTGCAACCCGGACACCATATACATAGAATAAATCCACGAAACCTGGAGTTTTATATGCCTTTAAAAAAAACGTTGTTCCGGACTTTGTTTCTCCTTGCTTTCCTAACATTCTGTTATCTCTGCGGATATACTTCCGCACGGCTGACAAAACACTGGTCCAGCCAGTTCACAGCAGCCCGGATTCTTTCTGAAACCTTAAACTGGGGGCTTAGCTTTCAGGAAGAAGGCAAAGTTCCCGCCGGCACTTCCACCATGGAAGAGCTGGCAAAATATCAGGCCTTTTACGCACAGGACACGACAGAAAAAGTTCTCTATCTTACCTTTGACTGCGGATATGAAAACGGAAATACAGAAGCCATCCTGGATGCGCTGAAAGCACACCAGGCGCCAGCCACATTTTTTGTTGTGGGAAGCTATCTGTCTGACAATCCAAAACTGGTACGCCGTATGCAAAAGGAAGGCCATAATATCGGCAATCATTCCTTCCATCATCCAGATATGACTCAAATGTCTTCCGAAGACGATTTCGCCAAAGAGCTGGAAGACACAGCACTTCTCTGCCAG
>CASEIR010000058.1 GCA_949287925.1 uncultured Lachnospiraceae bacterium | reverse complement strand
GCTGCAGAGGACTTCCGTATCTACTGGGATAATGCATACGGCATCCACCATTTATATGAAGATAAACAGGATTACCTGATCGAGATCCTGATGGAATGTAAAAAAGAAGGCAACCCGGATATGGTCTATAAGTTCTCTTCTACTTCCAAGATCAGCTTTCCAGGCTCCGGCATCGCAGCAATCGCTGCATCCGATGCAAACCTGGCTGACATCCGGAAAATGATGAAGATCCAGACCATCGGACATGACAAACTGAATCAGCTTCGTCATGCAAGATATTTTAAAAATATCCACGGTATGGTAGAACACATGAAAAAACATGCGGATATCATGCGTCCGAAGTTTGATATTATCCTGAAAACATTCGAAAAGGAACTGGGAGGACTGGGAATCGGTTCCTGGCTGGCTCCCCGCGGCGGATATTTCATTTCCTTTGACTCCATGGACGGCTGTGCAAAGGCCATCGTAGCAAAGGCAAAGGAAGCCGGTCTGATCATGACGCCTGCAGGAGCTACATTCCCGTACGGCAAGGATCCCCATGACAGCAATATCCGTATTGCACCGTCTTATCCGACTGTAGAAGAATTGAAGCTTGCGACTGAGATCTTTGTACTCAGTGTGAAACTGGTCAGCATCGACAAGCTGCTTTCATCCAAATAAATCTGATAGAACACGAAAGGACGCAGTCATCTGCGTCCTTTTTCTTGCTGAAGCAAGCCAAGATAGCTCTCATAAATCTTTTCAGCATTCCCGTCCTCTGACGGCCGGTAAACAGCGTATTTTTCCATGTCACGAATTAATCTTCTTCCCTCGTCCCGGTTCCGGATCTCTCCCATTGCCATAAGCTGCAGCAAAATATTTCCAAGCGCAGTTGCCTCCGCCGGTCCTGCAGTTACCGTTCTGCCGCACATATCAGCTGTCATCTGACAAATTCTGGGAGATCTTACACCGCCGCCCAAAATCTGAAGCCCGGCAATTCTCTTTTTTCTTCCTTTCTCCAGGCATTCCAGATTCCTCCGATATTCACAGACCAGGCTTTTGTAAATGCAACGTGTAATTTCACCAGCCGTATCTGGTTTTTTCTGCCCTGTCCGTTCACAATACTGCTGTATCTTTTCCGGCATGTTCCCTGGCGCTATAAACTCCGGTGAATTTACGTCGATCAGACAGAGATCCTTATCTTCCTCATCCGCCTGAATCTCTAACTGGTCAAAGCTATAATCCATCCCCTGCTGCGCCCATTGTCTTCTGCACTCCTGAAGCAGCCACATTCCTGTCATATTCATAAGACACTGAGCTTCTCCGAATGCACTTTGTTCATTGGAAATTCCCAATTTGAAAGCCTCATCAGAAATCATCGGCTTCTTCTGATCCATCCCCATCAGACTCCAGGTTCCGATATTCAGAAATGCTGTATTCTCCGGATCTTTTGTCAGCGCTGCTCCTGCGCTTTGGGTATCATGTCCGGCCACTGCCGTCACAGCTGCGCCTTCATAGGAGCCTACCATCGTCCCGCTGTCAACAAGAGGTGCAAAGATACTTTGGGGAATCCCGAAAGTCTTCATCACCTGCGGATTCCATTCCTTTGTAAAAGGATCCAATATCTGTGCGGTTGACGCAATTGTTCTTTCACACACTGCAATACCTGTCAGAAGATAATGAAACAAATCCGGAATATGCAAGATTCTTCTGACTTTATTCCACGTCTCCGGCTCCTTCTCCTTACAGGCGAGGATCTGATATAAGGAATTAGTTGCATAAGTCTGATTGCCGGTCATCTGAAACAGCCTCTTTTCCGGAATTTTTTTCCAGACCTTATCTGTCATTCCTTCCGTCCTGGGATCCCGATAGTGAACCGGAAGTCCCAACAGAGAATTGCTTTCATCCAGCATTCCAAAATCGGCTCCCCATGAGTCAAAACCGATGCTGTCCACTTTTCCGGCTATCTGTATACCCTTCTTCACTTCTTTCATCAGTACGGGAAAATTCCAGCAAAGCTTTCCATTTTCATAGACCGGCTGATTTTCAAACCGGTGAATCTCTTTACATTGCAATTTCTCTTTTTCATAAATCCCCAGTATGGCTCTGACGCTTGATGATCCCAGATCAAATGCTAATATCTTCCGCATATTAACCTCCTTTATTATCTCCTCCAGATAATCCCAGTACAAAAAAACAGCCTGCATACACAGGCTGCCCTACTCTCTCATTCTTATGTACCTTCAAAACTGCATATAAGAAAACCTACCATCCATCACCTATCACCGTCTTGGTCATGCCCTCGACCGATTAGTAGCAGTCAGCTCCATACATTACTGCACTTCCACCTCTGCCCTATCTACCTCGTCGTCTTC
>CASEIR010000057.1 GCA_949287925.1 uncultured Lachnospiraceae bacterium | reverse complement strand
GATTTGATAACTATATTGGGACCTACTGCTTCGGGAAAGACTTCTCTGGCTGCAGCATTGGCATATGATTTGAATGCGGAGATTATCAGTGGTGACAGCCGACAGGTTTACCGTAAAATGGATTTAGGTACAGGAAAAGATCTGGATGATTATATTGTAAATGGCAAACAGATTCCATATCATCTTATTGATATTGTAGATGCAGGGTATAAGTATAATGTTTTTGAGTTTCAGCGTGATTTCTTGAAGGCATATGATGACGTATGCAGCAGAAATGTCATACCTGTATTGTGTGGAGGAACCGGAATGTATATAGAATCCGTATTGAAAGGATATCGCTTGCTGCCGGTTCCGGAAAACCCGGCCTTGAGGGAATCTTTGGCTGATAAATCGCTTCAGGAACTGACAGAGATATTATCTTCTTACAAAGAACTGCATAATACAACTGATGTGGATACAGTAAAACGGGCTATCCGTGCCATAGAGATAGAAGAGTACTACAAACAGCAAAATGTAGAAGCTCGTTCTTTCCCGATACTCAACAGCCTGATTATCGGTGTAGATATAGATCGTGAACTTCGTAGAGAGAAGATATCCAATCGTTTGAGACAGCGTCTGGATAATGGAATGATAAAGGAAATAGAAGATATACTTGATTCCGGAGTGAGTGCAGACGATTTGATTTATTACGGTTTGGAATATAAATATCTTACATTATATGTTACCGGGAAGCTGTCGTATGAAGAGATGTTTCATTCTCTTGAAATTGCGATTCATCAGTTTGCGAAGCGTCAGATGACATGGTTCAGAGGTATGGAAAGAAGAGGATTTACGATACACTGGATAGATACTACCATGCCGATGACTGATAAAGTAGAGAGAATAAAAAGATTGTATAAAGAATAAAGATGCAAATATGATAGAAGATAAAAGGTGGGGAATTATATATAATCCGAAAGCCGGTACCAGAAAGGTACAGAAAAGATGGAAAGAAATTCGTGAATATCTGAGATTGCGTAATGTGGCTTTTGATTATGTTCAGTCTGAGTCTTTTAATTCAATAGAGCGCCTGTCATGTATGCTGGCAAATAATGGTTATCAGACAATTGTAATTGTGGGAGGAGATGGGGCATTGAATGATGCGATAAATGGTATTATGAACTCAAAGGCTGATAAGGATAAGATTTCTTTAGGTATTATACCGAATGGAATCGGTAATGATTTTGCTGCGTATTGGGGTATTGCATCTGATGATTATAGAAGAGCGGTTGATTACATATTAACGGGGAGAGTTCGAAAAGTAGATGTAGGAACCTGTAGCTGTAACATAAAGGGAAAATCTGTTGTACGTTACTTCTTAAATTCCGTTCATATAGGATTGGGTGCAAGAGTTGTAGGGGTATCAAACAGTGCGTATCGCTTTTGGGGAGTACAAACAATATCGTTCTGGATTTCGTTGATTCTGTTAATGTTTGAACGAAAACTGTATCGTACACATTTGAAAATTAATGGTGAGCATATCCGTGAATATGTAATGACTGTGTGTATAGGTAATTCTGTAGGGTATGGATTAACGCCAAGTGCTGTTCCTTATAACGGATGGCTGGATGTTTCGATTCTTTCCAGACCTCGGTTTGTACAACTCCTTTCAGAAATCAGGCTGTTGTTACAAGGAAGAATATTGAATAGTAAAAGTCTGAAATTATATAGGACAAAGCAAATTATGGTATTGCGTGCACAAAACGCGCAAGTTTGTCTTGACGGGCGATTGTTGGATTATGAAGGAACCTTAAGAATTGGTATTGTTCCGGAAACCATTAATTTTATTATTCCCTAATTATACCTCTATAGTTCTTTGTATAGAGGTATAATTGGAATATATGTCTTTTTTATTATCCTATTTTGCTGATTTTCTTGAGCTTTTCTTCATTGACGATTTTTATTTTACGTCCGTCAATGATAATCAACTTTTCAGTAGAGAAATTAGAAAGAGTTCTGATTGCATTTGAAGTTGTCATATTTGACAAATTGGCCAAATCTTCACGTGACAGATAAATGCTTAATGTACATCCGTCTTCTTCCAGTCCATAACAGTCTTTCAGGAAAAGAAGAGATTCAGCCAGGCGGCCCCGGATATGTTTTTGAGTA
>CASEIR010000056.1 GCA_949287925.1 uncultured Lachnospiraceae bacterium | reverse complement strand
ATCCTGCATTTTTTCCTCAACCAGACGGCGTTTTGAGTCTCTAAGCAATTCAATATTACTAGTTGATACAAAAGTTCCAATCCCAACTTGACTCACAACAAATCCTTCTTGTTCTAATTCTTCGTATACCCTTCGTATTGTCAAGACGCTTACCTTCAAATCATTAGCAAAAGCTCGTATAGAAGGCAATGGATCGCCTTCAACCAATTCTTCCTTTAAAATAGCATCTTTAATTTGATCCTTGATTTGTTGGTATAATGGACTGTCAGATGTATTTGATATAAGTATTTTCACAAAATAATACTCCCTCCCTTTAGTGTGATGTTGTTACATACACACTATATACTATAATCACTTAATTGTCAATAAATTTCTCTAAAGAGCCAAGAATAAATAAGCGGCAGGGCTTTTCTCCCCACCGCTTTTACTTATGCCAAAATGATTTCCTTTTCTACAATCTCCTTTTCACATGCTCGTATGTTATTCATTCTCTGTGTCCATTCTAAAGCGTTTTCCGTCTTTAACTGCTCTGTGATACCCTGCGCCCGTTTCATCTGAACTGTGAGCCTTTCCATACGCTTCGGTGTTTGTTTATCTATATCGGCAAAGTAAGTATTCAGTCTGCCGCTTGTAAGTAGTGTTATGTATGTATTTCTGCGATGTTTTTTCAGATACCGCAAGTGCCACTGTCCCCACAAACCGATAGGCTGTTCTTTTTCGGTTGGTAAGATAGGACAAGGAATATAATAATCTCCTTGCAGTTCATATCACCTTCATACCACAGACCATTTTTATCATCGTAAATATACTTGTCCATTGAAAAATCCTCCGGTATAATCTATTCGCACATACATCACAGTTCTCCGATTGCCACATTCTGTTATATCTTGCTATGAGATTTTCTTGCCCTTTCATTTGCCCTTATGAGCAAGGAGTGAAAAGCCGTCCATTTCTGAACGGCTTAAATCTTTATGTTGTTTATATCTTTTTAAAATAATCGCATCTGCTCATACTCTGCGTGCGCCTCTAACAGAACCGGCGTCTTATGCAGCAAATATTCTGTCGCCCCGTCATCCAGCACCCAGTCTTTTAGCTCCTCCGACTCCAAGATCAGTGGCATCCGGTTATGGACCGGCGCAACGGAAGGGTTGGCTTCCGTTGTCAGGACGACGAACCTTTCCTGATCCTCATACCAGTTATAGCATCCTGCCATAAAAAGTACCGGTGCGTCCTTCCGCTCGTATGAAAATTTCTCCCTGCTTTTGTTCCACTCATAAAAGCCTCGTGCCGGAATGATGCAGCGCCTATGCTGCACACTGTCCTGGAAGGTTCTGCGCTCCAGGGCACTCTCTGCCCTTGCATTGATCAGTAGCTTTCCTTTCTCAAACCCTGGGAATCCCCATTTCATCTGTTCTGCAGCCAGATGATTTCCCTCCCCCTTTATGATCATAGCATTTTGCGAAGGGAAGACATCCCCGGAGCGCTCTATCTGCAGTTTCCTATCCAGATCCCGCACCAGCTTCTCAATTTCCCTGGCAGTCTCATCATCCACATAATACCGTCCACACATCAGCTTTTTCTCCTTTCGCCTGCTGGCTTATATTCCTTCCCAGCTGATCTT
>CASEIR010000055.1 GCA_949287925.1 uncultured Lachnospiraceae bacterium | reverse complement strand
CACATCTTTGACAGGGAAAACCGGAGTTTCTATAATCTGGAACGGATCTGGAATGACGGCAGAAGAGTAGAAAAAGAGGAACTTTCATAATCCTTTCTCAAGAAATTCGCATTAGAAGATACTGTTGAATATCAATATGTGCATCAAACATATTCTGAAGGAGCTTTAAACCTGGAAGCGTACACGGTAAACCATATGGGTGATGACGGTAAGATAGAGAGGAGTTGAATCAGATGTGCAATCTAAGTGATTATGTAGAAGAATTAGGAATCCAAAAAGGCCTTGAGCAGGGGAAGGAGCAGCTTTTACGGTTACAGATTGAAAAGAAGTTGGCGAAAGGCCTGTCGCTTTCAGAGATTGCGGAGGCTTTAGAGGAAAAAGAAGAAACGATCCGTAAGATGATTGGAGCGATAAAGCATACAACAGAATAGTAGAATGAAAAAAACAAGCTTGTTTCCGAAGTCCTGGAAAACAAGCTTGTTCTATAATCTGAAGCTTAAAAGAAACGGAATACACCGATGACCTTTCCCATGATCTGTACGTCTCGAACAATAATCGGATCCATATAATCATTCTCCGGCTGCAGACGGATGATCCCTTCTTCTTTGTAAAATGTTTTTACTGTTGCGCCGTCTTCAATCAGAGCAACAACCATATCTCCGTTTCTGGCTGTCTGTGCCTGCTCGACAAGTACATAATCCCCATCAAGAATGCCGGCATTGATCATACTTTCACCACGGACCTTCAACATAAATGTCTGCTGATTTGGCATGTATTCCATAGGAATAGGGAAGTAGTTCTCAATATTTTGTTCTGCGAGAAGAGGTTCTCCGGCAGCAACACGACCGACGATTGGAACATTGACCATTTCCCGGCGTGTAAAGTTAAATGATTCATCCAGGATCTCAATAGCTCTTGGCTTCGTAGGATCTCTGCGGATATATCCGTTCTTTTCCAAGGTTTCGAGATGAGAGTGAACAGAAGAAGTGGATTTTAAATGAACTGCTTCACAGATATCACGTACTGAGGGAGGAAAACCACGCTCCAAAATCTGTGATTTAATGTATTCTAATATTTCTAATTGTTTTGCACTGATTTTTCCCTGTGCCATGATATACCTCCGAATTGCAAGATCATACAAATGACTACTTTAAATTTCTTATAAAATATTTTAACACAGTAAAGATTAAAAAGCAAACAAATGTTTCGGAAAATATGTTCGATTTTTTGCGTAAAAACAGTTGACAAACATCTGTTCGGGACATATAATAAGAACATAAGTTTTGAACACTTGTTCGAATTAATAAGGGAGATATTAATATTACAAATTATTTGGGGAGGAAAGAGAATATGAATACCAGAAGACTTCATCATCAGAGAAAAAGAATGAGACAGGTTTATTTAAAGAAAATGGCTTTCTGTTTTGCAACACTTGTATTTGTTTTGTGCTTCAGCATTCTGGCGGGAAGTCGTATGGCAGACGCACACGATGATTCTCAGAATACCTTAAATAAATACTATAAGAGCATTGAGGTGGAGTCTGGCGATACCTTATGGGACATTGCCTCTGAATATACAGGAACAGATGACCAGGAGACTATCCGCAGTTATGTTGGAGAGATCATGAAAATCAATGGCATGGCTGCAGATTCCATACAGGCAGGAGAGTACCTGACAGTTGTCTATTATGCAGATTAATGAACGCAGATAGCATATCAATGTGGATGACATTTGATTTGATATTGGCTTGCTATTTGTTGCCGCCTGCATCAGTATTTTGAAAAACAGATGTTTATTCCGCATTTGATATATATATTATACTCACCCACGTAAGATCCGGAGCGAAGAGCTTCGGATCTTATACTATAAACGGTGAAAGATGCGTGCACATGCACACAGCTCGAATTCGCTGCCTTCTGCAGCTTCTTCTCGCTGATATGGCGATTGCCATATATAGAAATAACAGACACCAGCCTTATACAAGCAAGCTTGTAAGTCATGTGTCTGTTATTTCTGTGCATGTGCAATCTATACGTCAAATCTCGATTTTTCCAAAAGATATGGACAGTTTTTCCTGCATGTGATATAATATACCAGATTTCAGGGGATTTTTCTATTTTTGTACAGGGGGTTTTATGTTATGGCTGAGACCAGAACTTATCATGAACAGGCCCGGATTGACCAGACGCTTCGGCTCAGGGAGGTTTTGAAGACGCTTCCTGACTTTGCTAAAGATTTTTTCCGTGCCATTGAACCGCGTTCTTCTGCCAAGACGCGCATGAATTATGCCTATGATATCCGTGTGTTTTTTCATTTTTTAATGGAAAATAATCCGGTTTATAAGAATTATACGATTGATCAGTTTACGGCGCAGGATCTGGAACGTCTGGAACCTGTGGATATTGAGGAATATATGGAATATCTGAAGGTTTACAAACGTGATTCGGATCAGGAGCTGATGACGAACGGTGAAAAGGGTCTGGCGCGTAAAATGTCTGCTTTAAGAAGTTTTTACAACTATTACTATAAACATCAGATTATTACAAAGAATCCGGTGTTATTGGTGGATATGCCGAAACTTCACGAAAAGGCGATTATCAGACTGGATGCCGATGAAGTGGCTCTTTTGCTTGATTTTGTAGAATCTGCAGGATCTAAATTGACCGGACAGGCGCTTGTCTATTATAAGAAAACCAAGGACCGGGACCTTGCGATCCTGACGCTTCTTCTGGGGACCGGGATCCGTGTTTCGGAATGTGTGGGCCTGGATCTTAGAGATGTGGATTTTAAGAATAACGGGATTACGGTTACACGGAAAGGCGGCAATCAGATGGTTGTATATTTTGGAGAGGAGGTCGCTTCAGCTCTGCAGAATTATATTAATGGAGACCGAAAAATGATCACTCCCCTCTCCGGCCATGAAAATGCGCTGTTTCTTTCTACACAGAAAAAGCGCATGGGCGTACAGGCAGTGGAAAATATGGTAAAAAAATACGCAAAACAGGTGACGCCATATAAAAAAATCACTCCGCACAAACTTCGCAGCACCTATGGAACTTCTTTATACAAGGAAACAGGTGATATATATCTGGTTGCTGATGTTCTCGGACACAAAGATGTAAATACCACCAAGAAACATTACGCTGCGATTGACGAAGACCGGAGGCGTCAGGCCGCATCAGCGGTTAAACTCCGGGAAAGCTAAAGAGGTGACAGGAAAGGATTCGCATATCATGAAATTACAACAATTATTAAGTTATACGAGAAAAGCTGTGGATGAATACCAGATGATTGAGGAAGGCGATCATATTGCAGTCGGGATATCCGGGGGAAAGGACCGTCTGACACTTCTGTATGCCCTGCACGGGTTGAAGCGTTTTTATCCCAATCATTTTGAACTGAGCGCTGTGACAGTCGATCTTGGCTATGAAGCCTGTGATTTTTCCCCGGTCGTTGAACTTTGTAAAGAACTGGATGTGCCTTATCACATTGTAAAAACAGACATTGCACATATTTTATTTGAAGACCGGAAGGAACCCAATCCCTGTTCTTTATGTGCGAAAATGCGAAAAGGCGCGCTGAATCAGGAAGTGAAAAAGATGGGGTGTAATAAGGTGGCGTATGCGCATCACAAGGATGATATTGTAGAAACCATGCTGCTCTCCCTCTTCTTCGAGGGACGCTTCTATTCCTTTTCGCCCCGTACTTATCTGGACCGTATGGATCTGACGGTCATTCGTCCCATCATGTTTGTAGATGAGGCGGATGTGATTGGATTTCAGCATAAATATGATCTTCCGGTTGTGAAAAGCCGCTGTCCGATTGACGGTCTGACGAAACGTCAGTATGCGAAGGATCTGATCCGTATGCTGAATCAGGAAAATCCGGGAGTGAAGCAACGAATGTTTACCGCTATCTTAAATGGAAATATTCAGGGATGGCCGGAACGTATCCCGCATACCAGGTAAATATAAAAAACTGTCTGGCTTAGTCTGACCAGACAGTTTTTTATTCATCAAATAGCTATATTGTTGTTTACAAGCGTTTAGGCTCATCTTTTTCTTTGATTTCTACAAGTTTAAGAATGGCTTCTGCCGTTCCGTCGATTCCGAGAACAGAGCTGTCAAGGCAGACATCGTAACTGTCGGCTGCGGACCATTTCTTATTGCTGTAATAATTGTAATAACTGGAACGCTGCTTATCGATCTTCTGGATCTTCTCCTTTGCCTTTGCATCCGTCAGGTCGTAGAGACGGGCAATCCGGCGGATTCTCGCATCCAGATTGGCATGAACAAAGATACTCAGCACGTTATCATAATTTTCCAGCGCATAATCTGCACACCGGCCTACAAGAATACAAGGTCCCTCTTCCGCAATTTTCTTGATCGCATCAAACTGCGCCAGGAACACCTTATGATTGATCGGCATATCGGTGTAGCTTCCGGAAGAATACCCGAAAGAATAGGTATCCATCACCAGAGAATAAAGGAAGCTGTTTGTGGGCTTTTCGTCATGAGTCTCAAACAATTCCTGGCAGATACCGCTTTCTTTTGCTGCGCGGTTGAGCATTTCTTTATCATATAATTTAATCCCCAGCTCATCTGCTACTTTGTAACCGATTTCACGTCCGGCACTGCCGTATTCTCTTCCAATTGTAATGATTGTAGATGTTTTTGCCATACTATTCACGCTCCTTTATCGTATATTAGGTATTATACATCAATTTGTCTAATAATTCCACAAAATATTGTGGCAAAGGAGCTTCTATTTCCAGATACTCGCCGGTAGAAGGATGAATAAACCCGATAATCCGGGCGTGAAGGGTCTGCCCCTGCAATTGTGGGAACGGACATTTTTTCGGCCCATAAACCGCATCTCCAAGAAGCGGATGCCCGATACTTGCCATATGGACACGGATCTGATGGGTACGCCCGGTCTCAAGCCTGCAACGGATATACGTATAATTTCCAAAACGCTGAAGTACCTGATAATGGGTAATCGCAGGCTTTCCGTTCTTCGTGTGGACACTCATCTTCTTTCTGTCGGTTGGATGGCGTCCGATCGGCGCATTGACTGTGCCGCTGTCTTCTTTGAGATTGCCATGAACGATTGCCTCGTACACTCGGTGAATCGAATGTTCTTTCAGCTGGGCGGACAGACACTGGTGAGCGGCGTCTGTTTTGCAGACAACTAAAGATCCTGTGGTGTCCATATCGATCCTGTGAACGATCCCCGGACGCATGACGCCGTTAATGCCGGACAATTCAGATCCGCAATGATACATCAATGCATTGACCAGCGTTCCGGTATAATGCCCCGGAGCCGGATGGACAACCATCTGTTTTGGCTTATTGACGACCAGCAGATCCTGATCTTCATATAAAATATCCAATGGAATCTTCTCAGGCGGAATGTCCGGTTCTTTGATTTCCGGAAGTGACAAAGAAATATTATCACCTGCTAAAAGCCTGTAATTGGCTTTTACAGGCTTTCCGTTTACTAAAACATGTTCTTCTTTGATTAGTTTCTGGATATAGGATCTGGACTGGTCTTCCAGTTCTTCTGCCAGATATCGGTCAATCCGTTCCCCTTCCTGGCTTTCTATGGTGAAATATTCTTTCAAAATCTTCCTCCTTGTAATAAAAGAATAATAAAAGAACAAGGGCGAATGCCGCAACCGTGACATAAATATCTGCAATGTTAAAGATGGGGAAATCTATGAGTACAAAATAAAAAAAGTCCACAACATACCCCAGACTTATCCGGTCGATACAATTCCCCCACGCGCCGGAGAAAATCAGGACAGCACAGATCTGCAGCGGAAGAAAACGTGGCTCCAGGGGAATCTTCAGAAAAAGCCATACAACGATTGCCGTAATGAATACGGCGCTGATGATAAAGAAAAACTGCCAGCCCTGAAAAATTCCAAATGCGGCCCCTCTGTTTTCCAGATACCGGAGTTCAAAAATACCGTCCAGGAGTACAAAAGGACTCTGGTTTTTCAGATTTTCCACTACCATCAGTTTTGTGATCTGATCGAATAAAACCAGTCCGAATGCGGCGGCAAGCGCTTTCAGACAAACGACACATCTTTGTTTCGTAATCTGCATAAGTTCCTCCAGATTAATGATATAAACTGTTTATTATGAGCCATACTTCCTGACAGAGATCAGAAAACGTCCTTTTTTTGTGCCGGAAATGATATCTTCATACATGATCCGCCCCATTTTCCGGACAGAAATATAATCTCCGCTGTTCAGACGGTATCCGTTGCTGGTGATCAGTCTTCCATTCACAAACACTCTTCCGCCCTCAATAAAGTCCGTGATCTTGCTCCTGGATATGGGAAATGCAAGGGAAAGGAC
>CASEIR010000054.1 GCA_949287925.1 uncultured Lachnospiraceae bacterium | reverse complement strand
AATGTATAAGTCTCTCCGGCTTCTACACCAAGCTTTTCTACTTTAATGATATCGCCTTCGGCTACTTTGTACTGTTTACCACCTGTTGCTATAATCGCGTACATATGGCACCTCCTATTATCATTACTCGCCAACTACGGTATCTGTATGAAACAGATTTGCAAACCTCATTGTGCGGCATACTCATGTATAATACCACATCATGTGGTATTATTCAAGCTTTTTTGAAAAATTATCTGTAAAAGTATCAGCGCCAGAATGACGCACAGAATTCCTGCAATATTGAAAATACCCAGCCTCTCCTGATATAATATCACTCCAAACAGACTGGCCGCCGCCACTTCGAAGGATGCTATAATGGATGCCTTACTGCTCTCGATGTAACGAAGCGCATAAGAATAGATCAGATACGGCAGCGCCAGGGTAATCACACTTCCCAGGACTACCAGCGGTATCTGGTCCAGGTGTTCTTCCATAATCCGGAATAATTCTACCGGTTCACTGATGGCAAACGACGCGATGGACGCCACGAAAAACGTATATGCCGTAACGGTCATAGAATCATATTTTCCTACCAGAAATTTCCCGAAAATACTGTACAGCGAATATCCGAACCCTGCACAAAGCCCAATCAGGACCGTAATTCCCGGATTTTTTCCAAGGCCGCTGTCAGAAAGTCCTGCAGTCAGTACACAGCCGGCAAAGGAAAGAATCAGCGCTGCTACTTTCTGCACCGTCAGTTTCTCATGAAAGAAAATCACCGACAGAATCATTACAAAAAAAGGCGCCGTATACAGAAGAATCACTGCCAGGGACAAAGAAGCTCTCTGTACCGTTTCAGCATAAGCCAAATTGTTGATAAACAAGCTTCCAAGCCCGGCGCCTAGAAACCATTTCACATCTTCTTTATGGATCTTTAGTTTTTTCCGGTCAAAGACAATCAGATACAGAAACAGAACCATAGCAGCGGAACAGATTCGCACGGCAGCCGTCTGCCTGGTGTGAAATCCAATTTCCGCCACATATCGGGTGACAATTCCCATGGATCCCCAAAGTATTGCTGAGATCAGTACTAGGCCGGACGCCGCACGCTTCATAATATCCCTCTTTTCCTTTCAGGAAAGCCCCAGAAGCTTTTCTGCATTTTCTCCGAATATCATTGACTTTTCCTTGTCCGTCAGGGGCATGTCATTCAAAATCCCAACATATTCCTTCTGACCGGCCCACGGAGAATCCGTCCCGAACAGTATCCGGTCTGCTCCGTGATTCCGCACGATCCGAAGAAGCTGCTCCCGGGAAACCGTATCCAGAATGACTGCCGTATCAAAATAAACCGGCTGTCCCACCAGATACCGTTCCACATCATCCCAGCATTCATTGCCGCCCAGATGAGCCAGAACCAGCTTGTCCGGCTGTACGTCTCTGATTACCTCCAACGCCATCTTGGGAGTACAGTGAATGTCATCCGGCGATTTTGGATCTCTGCCGGCATGAACCACCGTCATCAATCCAAGCTCAGAAGCACAGGAAAGAATCCTCTTATAACGGATATCGTTGAAATACATCTCCTGATAATCCGGGTGCAGTTTAATTCCCTTCATTCCCATAGATTTAATATCCCGAAGGATTTCCTTATAATTCTCACACTCCGGATGAATCCCGCCAAAGGACAGAACTTTTCCCTCCTGGTAACTGGATGCGAAACGGTTCACAGACTCCACCTGGGACGGTCTGGTAACCGCAGGCAGTGAAACCGATATGTCCACGCCGGCCTCTTCAGTTGAAGCCAGAAGCCCTCTGGCCGTTCCATCGGTATAGGGAACCGTTTTGCAGACTCCCTCCAGAAAATCCAGCGTTCCTTTCGCGATTTTATCCGGAAACATATGGGTATGTATATCAATGATTCTCACAATTCTCACATTCCTTTATCTTGTCATAACAGTATCCGATAATATCCCGGCGGGTAATGATACCGATAAAATGCTTCTGGTCATCTACCACCGGAACAAAGTTCTGTTCCATCACTCTGCCGATGAGATCCTCCATATCCGACTCTGCCGATACGGACAGATAATCCAGCCGGCGGTCAATCTTCATGATACTGATGTCTTCCGCATCCTTCAGATTCAGAAGATTCCACCGCTTCAACGACCACAGAAGATCGCCTTCCGTGATGGTGCCCACATATTCTCCCTCTTTATTCAAAATGGGCACAGAAGAATACTTATGGTATTCCATGATTTCCAGCGCCTGGCGAAGGGTATGATAATCATAAATATATGCCACTTCACTTTTCGGCTTTAAGAAAAATAAAATATTCATTTGAAGACCTCCCCAAGTCTTTGCCTTTTAAATCATCGTATTCACAAAAATGTCGTAGATTGCCCGGATCGCGTCGTTAAAGTCATGATTCCGTACGCCGATGATGATATTCAGCTCGCTGGAGCCTTGATCGATCATCTTGACGTTCACATTTGCATGGGCCAGAGCGGAAAAGATGCGTCCGGACGTCCCCCTTGTCGCCCGCATGCCTCTGCCCACAACGGCGATCAGCGCAAGATCTGATTCCAGTTCCAGGAAATCCGGTTCCACAGCCCGGTGGATTCCTGCGATTACCTTCTGTTCTTTCTCTTCGAATTCATCTTGATGTACGAAGATGGTCATTGTATCAATGCCGGAAGGCATATGTTCAATAGAAATCTGATTGTCTTCAAAAACCTCCAGCACCTTTTTACAAAATCCGACTTCTGAGTTCATCATCGCCTTCTCGATCGTGATAGAAGCAAAGTCCTTCTTCCCGGCAATTCCAGTGATAACAAACCGAGGCTTCCTGCAGGTGCCTTCTACGATCAGAGTCCCCTTGTCTTCCGGAATATTGGTATTACGGATGTTAATCGGAATTCCTTCTCTTCTCACCGGAAAAATGGCGTCTTCATGGAGTACGGTAGCCCCCATATAGGAAAGCTCCCGCAGTTCCCGGTAAGTGATCACATCGATGGCTTTCGGATTCTTAATGATTCTGGGATCAGCGATCAAAAATCCTGACACATCCGTCCAGTTCTCATACATATCTGCATGAATTGCACGGGCTACGATGGATCCGGTGATATCCGAACCGCCTCTGGAAAATGTCTTAATCGTTCCATCCGGCATCGCCCCATAGAATCCCGGGATCACGGCTCTTTCCACTTCGCGGATACGCCCGCTTAAGATCTGATTCGTCTCATCAGCCAGAAAATTCCCCGCTTCATCAAACTGTATGACCTCAGCCGCGTCGATAAAGTCATATCCCAGATAGGCGGACATAATAAGACCATTCAGATATTCTCCTCTGGACGCAGCATAGTCTCTTCCGATCCGACGGATAAAATTCTCCCGTATGGTGCGGAACTCGTCAGTCAGATCCAGATCCAGATCCAGGCCTTTTATAATTTCCTCATATCTTTCCCGTATCCGGTTCAGCTGCTCTTCAAATTCTTCATCGCAATCCTCGTCCATATTTGCCAGCGCATAACAGCTGTACAACATATCCGTAACCTTTGTATCATCCGGCGTGCGTTTCCCCGGTGCAGACGGAATCACATAACGACGATCCTGATCTTTCCGTATGATTCTTGCCACCTTCTTAAACTGCTCTGCACTTGCCAGTGAACTTCCGCCAAATTTTACAACTTTTATCATCTTCTTACGTATTCCTCCAACTAACTATTCTTTCAACGCTCTTATCTTACCTCATTTTTCGCAAGTCTGCAACGCATTATCCGAATATCACATCCGCGAAGCTTGCTCCGGAAGCCGCTCTTAGATCCTTGGGATCCAGCTTCAGCTGCATTCCCAGCTTGCCCCCGCTGACATAGATATAAGGCAGTTTTTCCGCAGACTCCTGTATCACCGTGGGAAACTGCTTTTTCATACCGATAGCCGTACAGCCGCCCCGCACATATCCGGTCACCTTGGTAAGATCCTTTAAATGCAGCATTTCCAGGGACTTTTCTCCCACAGTTCTGGCTGCCTTCTTGAAATCAATCTCCGCTTCAATGGGAATCACAAACACATAATGCCCTCCGCTTTTCCCCACCGTTACAATGGTCTTATATACCAGTGCATGATCCAGTCCCAGCTTGTCCGCCACCTGAATCCCGTCTGTAAATTCATCGCATTCATATTCCTTGTATTCATAAGCGATCTTCTTCCTGTCCAGAATCCGCATCGCATTCGTCTTTACTTCTTTTTTACTCATATCAGCCCTCCTCTATCCGATTACTTCGCCCAGGGCGTCCAGGGCCAGATATCCGCTGCCTTCCACATTTTTCGCCAGAATATCCATCCGGTGTACATGATAAGGGAAAGTAGCCGGATCACTGCCCATATACAGCAGAAAGGTGTCCATCACCAGATCCGGCTTCAGATTCTCTTCACTTCCTGCAGCAAGCAAAAGCTCCAGCGCATCATTTTTCACTTCCATCTCATAGATCATGGGCCGGATGTCCACTTCTTTTTCACTTCGCTTCGTTTTCTTCATAACCAGGATCTCAGGTCTTGCAAGAAAATCACAGACTCCCTTCTTCCACGCTTCCGGCGCCGGAATGGTAAGATCCATGGATTTCCCGGACTGAAGCGGAAGAATCCGGTAACGGGCGGCGGATACAATGGTCATGCCGCTGCATTTCTTATCATCCGGGATCTTCACAAAGCTGACTACTTCAATCCCTTCCGTCATAACGGCGTTCAGCTGGCTGACCGCCTTCCTAGAAGAGATGGCTTCAGTCAGCTCCACGTCCAGATACTCTCCGTCACTGGTAATTCCCACACCCAGAGGCTGGGCAAAAGACATGATCATGTGGGGACTGTATCCGCCCGTAAATGCAATGGGAATGTCGGCTCTTCGCATGGCTTTCTGAAAATAACGCATCACATCCAGATGTCCGATAAACCGCATAATCCCATATTTGCGGAATTTAATTCTTGCCTTCAACACAGACCCCTCCTTTCCATTTTGCCACACCGCAGCCGGAACACTGCATCCGGCAGTTGGGGGTGACTTCTCCTCGCAGCGCGCGTTCCCATTCCCGCTTCAGGAATGCTTTGGACACACCGATATCAATAAAATCCCAGGGCAGAATCTCTTCCGTACTCCGCTCTCTTAAATTGTAGAATCCAAGGTCTAAACCGCAGCGCTCAAATGCCTCCATCCATTTATCATTGTCAAAGAAATCACTCCAGGAATCATAGAGACAGCCCAGGCGGTAGGCTTCCTCCAGCACCTTTCCTACCCGCCGGTCCCCTCTCGCAAATACGCCTTCCAGCACGGTCACTTCCGCGTCGTGCCAGTGATACTTAAGGCTCTTGCGGTTCAGCTGTTCCTGGAACCCGTGTTTGACAACCGCAGCTTTCGCCACATATTCTTCATTGGTATACATTCTGGCCCACTGGAACGGGGTAAATGGTTTGGGAATGAAGAAGGACGTACTGGTCGTGATCTGGCATTTTCCGTTCCGTTCTTCCTTTGGAATCTCATAATATCTTCGGGCAATCTTGTCCGCCAGTTCCGGAATAGCCCGCATATCTTCTTCGGTTTCTGTAGGCAGCCCCAGCATGAAATAAAGCTTCACCTTGTTCCAGCCTCCTGCAAAGGCCTGTGCTGCCCCGTCAAGGATCACTTCTTCCGTCAGTCCTTTATTGATGACATTGCGCATTCTCTGGGATCCGGCTTCCGGAGCAAAGGTCAGGCTGCTCTTGCGGATATCCTGGACTTGTCCCATCACATCCAGCGAAAAGGCGTCGATCCTAAGAGACGGCAGGGAGATATTGATTCCTTTCCCCTTGAACTCCCGGATCAGGAACAGTACCAGCTCCTTCAGCTCGGTATAATCACTGGAGCTTAAAGAACTAAGAGAGATCTCCTCATGGCCCGTATTCTTCAGCATCTGATATGCGTATTCCTTCAGGGTCTTAAGATCCCGTTCCCTGGTGGGCCGGTACAGCATTCCGGCCTGGCAGAACCGGCATCCCCGGATACATCCACGCATAATCTCCAGAACCACCCGGTCCTGCGTCACTTTAATAAAGGGAACCACCGGTTTTTCCGGATAGGTAGTTTCTCCCAGATCCATTACCACCTGCTTGTGTATGACTTCCGGCGCGCAGGGATTCGCCGGACGGAAACTGGCAATGGTTCCGTCCTCGTTATAATCCACCGTATAGAATGAAGGCACGTAGATTCCTTCAATTTTCGCGGCCTTCTCGAGGAACTGTGCTCTTGTCCCTCCGTTTCTTTGATTCTCCTTATAAAGATCCAGAAGCTGGTCATAGACCGTCTCTCCTTCTCCAATGTAAAACAAATCAAAAAATTCTGCCAGCGGCTCCGGATTATAGGTACAGGGGCCTCCGCCGATCACGATGGGATCCTGTTCTGTACGGTCCTTGCTGTGCAAAGGAATCCCGGACAGATCCAGGATCTGCAGAATATTGGTATAGCACATCTCATACTGGATGGTAATACCCAGAAAATCGAACTCCCGTATGGGATCCTGGGATTCCAGGGCGAACAATGGAATGTGTTCCTTACGCATGACCTCATCCAGATCCAGCCAGGGGGAGTAGACACGTTCGCACCACACATCCTCCCTTCTGTTGAACATATCATACAGAATCTGGATTCCCAGATGGGACATGCCGATCTCGTACACGTCCGGGAAGCACATGGCAAAGCGGATATCTACCTTTCCCTTATCCTTCATCACCGCGTTCACTTCACCGCCGATGTAGCGGGCCGGCTTTTCGATTTTTAATAGAATATCGTCAGAAAGCGCTAATTTTCTCACTTTTCATACCTCTCAGTAGTATTTATCGTTCTGATAATCTCTCATCAACAAGTTCAAATCACAAATTATTATATTAATCCGTATAAATTGTACTAAATGGCATTCTTAATGTCAATTAAGATATAATTCTATCTATTTGAACAGATGAATTTCATCAGAGATTCTTCCACACTTCCGCAACATCCGTATCCTGTGTTACATATTCCAGGATCTGGTCGCTGCTCACGTCCAGGATCTTCTGGTCCTGTCTGTCAGCCGTCAGAAACAGTACAAATAAAAAACAGCACAAAAGCAGCCGTATGCCGAATGTACTACCCGGCACGGCTGCTTCATCCTTTTCATACAATTTATGATACACGGCTCCGTATCTGGGATGTACCGCCGGTATCATTCCTTTATCGCTGTATAACTGCCTGGTTTCCTGAAGAAGACGCTGTCTTCGCTTTTCGGATTCATTCATATAATTATCACCTCAGTGCATTATATGACGGCAGTTTTTTCCTTATGCAGTCGTTTAACGGTCCGCCAGTTCCCGCACAATATCTTCCCAGCTGATTCCTTTCTCCACCATCAGCACCATGGCATGATACAGGAAATCGGACAGTTCGTACTTCACTTCTTCCGGATTGGGATTCTTGGCCGCGATCACCACTTCCGTCGCTTCCTCTCCCACTTTTTTCAGAATCTTATCGATCCCCTTATCAAACAGATAATTGGTATAGGATCCCTCTTTGGGGTTCTTCTTGCGGTCCAGTATCGTATTATATACCGACTCAAAGATCTTCAGCGGATTATGTTCATCATAATCGGAACCTGCAAGCGGCTGGAAGAAACAGGTTGGATTTCCGGTATGGCAGGCGGCTCCAACCTGATCTACTTTGGCAAGCAGGGTATCCAGATCACAGTCGATGGTCAGAGATTTTACATACTGATAATGGCCGCTGGTCTCTCCTTTGACCCAAAGTTTTTTACGGCTGCGGCTGTAATAGGTCATCTTTCCTGTTTTGATGGTCTGGTTGAAGGCTTCTTCATTCATATAGGCCAGCATCAGCACTTCCTGCGTCTTATAGTGCTGTACAACCACCGGCAGTAATCCCTGGTCATTCGTTTTAAATTCTGAAAATTCCATAATGCTTTCGAAGGAAGTCATCTTAATCTCCATAGACGCGCATGTTTCCTTGAACCCATGGAAATCCATATCCGGCTGACTGATAAAACGTCCGGACAGTCCCCGGACTCCAGGACATTTTAAGATCTTAAACAGTTCCGGCTCCTCCATAGTATCCGTTACAATTACACAGGGAATATCTGTCACATTCATGACAGAATCCAGATCCAGTCTGTGCATGAATATGATCTCGCTGCAGCACTCGTCAATCATATGCTGATGCTTGAACAATGCGTCAAAATCATTCAGCGACACAGCAATCTTTTCCTTGCCAAATCTTTTGGCTGCATCTTCGATCAATTTGGTGCTGTCTTGTTTCGAGAAATTCAAAATCGCACGTTTTGCTCCTGCGTACAGCACTTTTTTTACATCCTCCTGCCGGCGTATATTTCCTCCGGCCACCATGGGAATACGGATAACCCGGTTGATGCGCTTCATCAGATCAATGGTTTCATCATGTTCTTCGTCTGTTTCAGACAAATCGAAAATAATCAGTTCATCTGCTCCGTGATCACTGAAGTATTTTGCCAGCTGTAATACGTCTTCGGCTATCACCGTTTTATCATCAAACCACTTTACTGCTTTCCCGCCTGCAATCAGAATACAGGGAATCAGTCTTTTATAGTTTCTCATCTGTCATATCTCCTTTATAAGCTTCCCTTCGTTGTCCAGGCGCCATCAATTCTGGGCTCCTTCTGGACAGCCATATCCAGGGACTTTCCAAAACTCTTAAACAATGCTTCCGCCATATGATGATTATTGCCTCCATCCATGATTCGCAGATGAAGGTTCATCATGGCGCTGTAGGATACGGCATAGAAGAATTCCCGGATCATCTCCGTATCCATTCCGCCCAGACATTCTGCCGTGAAATCTGCGTCAAATTTCAGATACGGCCTTCCGGACAGATCAATGGCACAAAGGGCAAGGGTCTCGTCCATAGGCAGAATACAATGTCCATAACGCCGGATCCCGGACTTATCTCCAAGAGCCTGGCGGATTGCCTGCCCTAATACGATACCTGTATCTTCTATGGTATGATGACAGTCCACCTCCAGATCACCGGAAACTTCCACACGCAGATCAAAAAGTCCGTGCCGGGCAAAGCCGTCCAGCATATGGTCAAAGAATCCGATTCCGGTATGGATGTCCTTTTTTCCGGCTCCGTCCAGATCTAGGGCGACTGAGATATTCGTTTCTTTTGTCTTACGGTTACACTCCGCTGTTCTGTTCATATGCTCCACCTCCTGTTACTCTTCAAAACGCACATGGATAGAATTGGCATGAGCCGTCAGCTGCTCTGCCTTTGCGAATGTTTCAATATCTTCGTGTACTGCTTCCAGTGCTTCCCTGGAATATGCAATAATGCTGGATTTTTTAATAAAATCATCGACGGACAGCGGGGAAAAGAATTTCGCGGTCCCGTTGGTAGGCAGCACATGATTGGGTCCTGCGAAATAGTCTCCCAGCGGCTCGCTGGAGTATTCTCCGATAAAGATCGCTCCTGCATTCCGGATCTTTGTCATTACATCATAGGGATTCTTTGTCTGAATTTCCAGATGCTCGGATGCAATCTCATTGGCAGTCTCAATGGCATCATCCAAAGTATCCGCCACAAGAATATATCCATAATTATCCAGTGATTTCTGTATGATCTCCGCCCGTGACAGAGATTTTACAAATGCGTCTACCTGTTCCGATACCTGTTGGGCCAGTTCCATACTGGTAGTGACCAGAATTGCGGAAGCCAGTTCATCGTGCTCTGCCTGGGAAAGGAGATCCGCAGCCACATAACGGGGATTAGCCGTCTCATCTGCGATTACAAGAATCTCACTGGGTCCTGCAATGGCATCGATACTCACATGTCCGTATACTGCCTTCTTGGCCAGTGCAACATAAATATTACCGGGGCCTACAATCTTGTCCACTTTGGGGATGCTTTCTGTTCCAAAAGCCAGAGCGCCTATCGCCTGGGCTCCGCCTACTTTATAGATCACGTCTGCTCCGGCTTCATGAGCGGCCACCAGTGTATTCGGTGTAATCTTTCCGTCTTTCCCCGGCGGGGTTACCATGACAACCTCATCTACTCCCGCCACTTTTGCAGGTACAATATTCATCAGCACCGAAGAAGGATATACCGCTTTTCCACCCGGGACATAGACTCCGACTCTTTGCAGAGGCGTCACCTTCTGACCCAGGATGGTACCGTCCGGCCTGCTGTCAAACCAGCTTCTCTGACATTGCTTTTCATGATAAGAACGTATATTGTCAAGGGCTTTCCTTATGACCTGCACCAGTGAAGGATCCACAAGCCGGTATGCTTCCTGAATCTCTTCTTCTGTCACTTTGATATTATCTGCGCAGATCATTGCACGATCGAATTTTCTTGTATAATCAAACAGCGCCTGGTCTTTATCGGTGCGGACGTGCTCCAGAATATCTGCCACACCCGCTTCATACTCTCCATATTGGTTCGGACTTCGTTTTAAAAGATCTTCCAGCAGATTCTGTCTGGTTCCCGGATCTAATCTCATAATTCTCATAATCGCTTCACTCTCCCTTTTAATCGGTCACCTGTGCACGCAGACGGGTCAGAAGATCTTTGATTCTGTCATTTTCCATCCGCATGCTCACTGGATTTACAATCATTCTCGCAGACAATGGACACACTTCCTCCAGCACATCCAGGCCATTCTCCCGCAGAGTCGAACCTGTTTCCACGATATCTACGATTACTTCCGCCAGCCCCACAATTGGCGCCAGTTCAATGGATCCGTTTAATTTAATGATTTCTGCCGTCTGATGTTTCACATTATAAAAATAATCCTTTGCAATATTAGGATATTTTGTCGCAACCCGGATCCGTTCATGATGCTGAAGAAGAGGGGCCGCATCCCGGTGCCCGCAGACACACATCCGGCATTTCCCATATCCAAGATCCAGAACCTCATGCACTTTTCTTCCCTCTTCCAGAATGGTGTCTTTTCCAGAAATTCCTATATCCGCGGCGCCATATTCCACGTAGGTAGGCACATCCGGTCCTTTTGCTAGGAAAAAGCGCAGCTTCATCTCCTCATTGGTAAATATCAGTTTCCTGGACTCCTTGTCTTTCATCTCTTCACAGGTGATTCCAATTTTTTCAAATAAATCCAGTGTCTGTCTTGCCAGACGTCCTTTTGTCAAGGCAAATGTAAGATATCTCATCTTTGTCTAACTCCTATCTGTACTGTTTAAAACCTTCTGTTCGCCTGTTACCAGATTAATCATTGTGATTTCCCCTGATTTTTTGATATAAATCAAGTTGCCTGCATAATATTCTTTTCCGTATTCCACATAGGCTTCCAGCAGCTTTTCTTTTGATTTCTTAATAACTTCCGTATTCTTTGCTTTTCTTCTCAGATCTCTGGCAAGTTTGATTGCTTCCTTCTGTCTCCCGTCATCATACAAGACGATGGTGTTTTTACGGGTATACACAATCCGGATCTTCTGTCTGGTCAAGGCGCTCATTAATTCGTCCAGAACTATGGCAAAACCGATGGACGCCGACTGCTTTCCGAACTTTTCCACCAGATGATCATATCTTCCGCCTTTTACAACTGCATCGCCGGTACCGAAAGTATAGCCTCTGAAAATAATCCCCGTATAATATCCATACGTTCCTGTCATACTCAGGTCAAAGGTCACGAATTTTTCTACTCCGTACAGCTTTAATGTATCGTAGATTTTCTCCAGTCTGCGCACCGCCATTACACCTTTGGAATTTGGCGCAATATTCTTTGCTTTCCCAAGAATATCAATCCCGCCTACCAGTTCGTTCAGCGCTGCAAATGCTTCTTTTGAACTTCTCTTGACCTGTATACTGTCCAGATACTCTTCTACGCCGTAATAATTCCGGTTATTAATTAACTCAAGCACCCGTTCCTGCGCCTCTTCATCCAGCGTAGCGTCCTCGATCAGGCTCTGGAAAAAGTCCACATTGCCTACGCTCAATTGAAATTCCTTCAGTCCGATCGTCAGCATAGATTCAATCACAAGGGCCAGCATCTCTGCATCTGCTTCAACAGAATCATCTCCCAGAAGCTCCGCGCCCATCTGAGTCGTCTCTCTAAGCCGCCCCTGGTAGCTGGAATGATTGATGAAGGTGCTTCCGGTATAGCAAAGCCGGACCGGCAATTCCTCCTCCTGAAACAGAGTCGCCGCCGCCCTGGCAATCGAAGGCGTAAAATCCGGGCGAAGTACCAATGTGTTACCTTCTTTATCAAAAAACTTATACAGATCCTTGGAAGGTATGGTTCCAATCTCCTTGCGGAACACATCAAAATATTCAAATGTCGGCGTCTGGATATCGTGGTATCCATACATATGCAACACCTTTTTTAGTCTGCTTTCCAGGGAAAGCTTTTTTCCGCATTCTACATTATATATGTCTCTGACCCCTTCCGGAGTATGCAGTAATTTTTTCATAGTTCCTCCATATATCATCAATACTTTAGCGTGCTACCATGTTAAAACCTTATAGAATTATAAGCATTTTCCTATTCTTTGTCAAGCATGTCCCTCAGTTCCAGGTCACGGTTCAGGGCATCCAGGTAAGGAATATAGCATCCTCGCTCAAACGTCAGGAAAAAACGGGGATCCAGTTCTTCATACCGGAAGCTTTTCCTTCCTCCAGACTGCGCCCGTTCCCAAAATGACAGTAATTCCCGGAATCTCAGATAATATAGCCGTTTTTTTGCGGAATAGTAGATCAGGATAAAAGCAATGCCTTCCTGTCTCTCAAATGCTTCCATAAAGCGGATCTGATGTCCGTGGATATTCTGGAGCGGAAAGGTATCCGCCACGCATTCCTTTGCGTCAAAGCAGACTGGGATCCCCTGTACAGCTCCGATATAATCCACCGTACTTCTTTGGTCAAAGTATGCCAGTGTGATCTGACGGTGCTCCTTATCCATGCGCACCGGTGTGATCGGAGTCGGTATTTTCTGCATCAGCGCCAGACCTTTTTCCTGATACCATTCGTTTGTCCGGTTTACCATTTCTTCTAATGTCGAACCCCTAAGGCCTCTTGAGTTCCATGTTCCCATATAGTCTCCTTTATCACGTTCCAGAATACCGGTGGCAGCTTGGCATAAAAACTGCGCTCAGACAACTGTTCCAACGGCGGCTCCATTTCCGGAAATACCAGACAATAAGCATGCAACTGCTGGCTTTTTATTTGAAATTTTTCTTTGTATCTTTCATTCCAGCTCCGGTCTCCATATTTATAATCTCCAAGAAGCGGATGCCCCTGTGACGCCAGATGTGCACGGATCTGGTGTGGTTTCCCTGTAATGAGATGCACTTTCAGCAAGGTCATCTCCCGATTCCATGCCACTGGCTCATACTCCGTCATGATTAACGCGTCTCCCCGGCTGCCGACAGTTACCGTATTCCGGCTTTTGTCCTTTGTTAAATATCCCTGTATCTGTCCCGGCCGGCATATCCGGCCTTTTACAAGACACAGATAATACTTTCTGACAGAGCGTTCTTTGAACATCCGGCTTAGAACCTGAAGTCCCAAAAGACTTTTCCCCGCCGTTACCAACCCCGTCGTATTCCGGTCCAGCCGGTTGCATACCGAAGGCCGGAATGTCTTAAATGTATCTTCTGTCATCTGCCCGCTTCCGATCAGATAAGAAATGATATGCTCTACCAAAGATATGTCCGATCCGTCCGCTTTTTGGGAAAGCATTCCCTCCGGTTTATTTAAAATCAGAATATTTTCATCTTCATAGACAATATCAAGATCTGTTCCGGTATCCAGAGATTCCACTTTTGGTTTTCCGCAGAATTTTTCGATGGTTTCATCTGCAAGAAACAACTGTATGGTATCTCCTTCCTTCAGCATTTCCTTACCGGCCGCTTTTTTCCTGTTTAGAACAATATTCTTCTTACGGAGCATTTTATACAGAAAACTTCCTGGGGCTTCATTCATATATTTTTTCAGGTATTTATCCAGTCTTTGTCCAGCTTCATTTTTCGATATCAAAATTTCTTTCATAGTAGTCCTTTTCAGAAACACTTTTACATAGACAAGTTCAGTATGATACTTTTTACAGCATTTCCCTGACGATGGTCCGGGGGCTGCACTGAAGCCATATTATTCATCCCCTCTGCCCGCGCAAGAAAAGCATGATAATCATGGAATACTTTCACCGTCATTTTATCATAATGGTTGTCCTTTAATGTATTTTTTATATGCCGGGCCAGAATCTGCTCATCCGTCCGTTCACTGCTGCTATATCCGCAGACCACGTGTCCGCTGATTACAACCGCATCCACAGGCATCACCTTTTCCCGGCTGGTTATCACCAGATCATAAATTCGGATCAGCAATCTGGCCTTATCTTCCAATTCTTTATACTTTTGTGCTTCAATACTCCGGTGAGGCGCCATCGTGATAAATTCAACCAGCATTTTGGACGCAGGCAGACATCCCAGAACGCCCAGGATCGTAAATAGATTCATCTTGGTCCCCGTCTGAAAATATCCCAGCAGAACTACGGCAATTACTATACCGAATTCTGCAATGGACCAGATCAGATAGCGTATTTTCCGGGCTTTAATATACCCCGGCTGTCCTTTTTCAATCTTTATCATTCTCTATCCATCCCTTATTTTATGTGATTCATCCGTTTCATTAGTTCTGCCGCAACCGCATACGGAACGATTTTAGACAGAATTCTCACAGCTTTCATGCTAAAACCATATACAGATACCGTTCTTTTTTTCGCCGAATCCCAAAGCGCCTGGTTCACAACCTTCTCCACATCTGCACTGACTGCCCTTCTGGATTTCCCAGAAAAATGTCCAGCTCTTAAAAAGAATTCCGTCTCCACCGGTCCTGGACATACTGCAGTCACATAGATATTTCTGCGCCTCAGTTCTTTTCCAAGTCCTAAGGACAGGCTGTATACATAAGACTTGGTAGCCGCATACACCGCAAATCCTGGCTGCGGGGAAAATGCTGCCGCAGAGGCAACTGGAAGAATCCTGGATCCAGAAGACAGAAACGGCAGACAGATGCCAATCATTCTTGTCAAAGCTCTGCAATTCAGATCTATCATCCCCAGAAGCTCCTGAACCGGAGTATTTTCCAGCTCTCCCGTCTTACCATATCCAGCAGACAAAACAAGCATTCTGATGTTCGCCTGGCTGCGTTCCAGATCTCTTTGTATCTTTTCAAAAATATAATCCCGCCCCAGATCTCCATCAAAGATCCGAACCTTTGTATTCATTTTTTGTTCCAGTTCCCGTAGCCGATCCGTTCTCCTTGCAACTACCCAGATCTCGTCCAGACGAGGCAGCGCACGTTCGATCTGCAGGGCAAACTCCCGTCCGATTCCGGAAGACGCCCCGGTTATTAATGCAATTCTCATTTTGTTCCTTTCTTTTTGTGTACATTCCGGATGGTTCTTTTCTTTGGTTCTTTCCGGTGTCCCGGAGATTCTTCTTTTCCGCTCCGGTTCTTTTCCTGTCTGGGGGGACGGATCAGGCAATGCTTCCCATATCCGATCAGATCCGTTCTCCCTGCTTTTTGAAGCGCTTCTCTGACCAGCTCATAATTCCTGGGGTTTCTGTACTGGATCAATGCCCGCTGCATCGCTTTTTCATGTGGATTCTTCGGCACATATACCGGCTTCATATCTCTGGGATCCACCCCGGTATAATACATGCAGGTGGAGATCGTAGACGGCGTCGGATAAAAATCCTGCACCTGCTCCGGCATATATCCAAGATCCCTCAGATATTCCGCCAGTTCTACTGCTTCTTTCATTGTAGAGCCCGGATGAGACGACATCAGGTAAGGGACAAGATACTGTTCCTTTCCTATCTCTTGATTAATTTTTTTATATTTTTTTACAAACGCCTGATAAACCTTGTTTTCCGGTTTCCCCATCTTAGAAAGAACTGCATCCGACACATGCTCTGGAGCAACTTTAAGCTGGCCGCTGACATGATGCATACAAAGTTCCCGGAAAAATGTATCATCCGGATCTGCCATCACATAGTCAAACCGGATCCCGGAACGTATAAATACTTTCTTGACATTGGGAAGCTCCCTTAGTTTACGAAGCAGCTGTATATAATCTTTATGATCTGCTTTCAGATTCCGGCACGGAGAGGGGAACAGACACTGTTTCGTTTTACATACCCCGTGCTCCAGCTGTTTTTCACAGGACGGCTGGCGAAAATTCGCGGTAGGCCCCCCCACATCGTGGATATATCCCTTAAAATCTTTATCCCAGATAAACTGCCGGGCCTCCGCCAGCAGTGATTCATGACTTCTGGTCTGCAGGATCCTTCCCTGATGAAATGTCAGGGCGCAAAAGCTGCATCCGCCAAAACATCCGCGATTACTGATGAGGCTGAATTTCACCTCGGAAATAGCTGGAATCCCTCCATCTTTCTCGTAGGACGGATGGTAGGTCCGCATATAAGGATAACTATACACCCGGTCCATCTCTGCCTGGGTCAGCGGTTTCGAAGGAGGATTCTGGACAACATAAAGCTGATCCTGATATGGCTCCACCAGACATTTTCCGGTAAAGGGATCCGTATTACAATATTGTGTATAAAAGCTCCGGGCGTATTGAAGCTTATCTGCTTTCAGTTCTTCATATCCTGGAAGTATGATGGCATCATAAACCGGATCCAGAGACCGGGTTTTATACACCGTCCCGGGAATGAAGGTGAGATCTTTTACATTGATCCCGCTGTCCAGCGCTTCCGCGATCTCGATAATCGACCGCTCTCCCATTCCATAAGAAATAAGATCTGCTCCGGAATCCAGAAGAATCGACCGTTTCAGGCGGTCCGACCAGTAATCATAATGCGCGAGCCTGCGCAGGCTCGCTTCAATTCCGCCAAGAATGACCGGTGTCTTTTTATAGGTCTGACGAATCAGATTACTATATACGACCGATGCGTAGTCCGGTCTCTTTCCCATGATTCCGCCCGGTGTGTAAGCATCCGTCTTCCTTCTTTTCTTTGAAACCGTATAATGATTAACCATGGAATCCATATTTCCCGCCGATACCAAAAATCCAAGTCTCGGTTCTCCATATTCAGCCACAGACTCTTTCTTCTTCCAGTCAGGCTGCGCAATGATGCCTACACGGTATCCATGCGCTTCCAGAATTCTGGTGATGATCGCATGCCCAAAAGACGGATGGTCCACATAGGCATCCCCAGACACATAGACAAAATCCACCTGATCCCATCCCCGCTCTTCCATCTCACGGCGGCAGAGCGGCAAAAAATCTTTTTTCATCCTAACACCTCATACGTTTCATTCCGGATATCCATAAAATCCCGGATATAATAGTCTGCCAGCTCACGTTTTCTTAAAATCTGGTTTCTGGAGAAATCATCCTCCACTGCGCATACCTGCATACCTGCATTCTTCCCAGCCAGTATTCCCATCGGTACGTCTTCAAATACCAGACATTTTTCCGGCCTCAGCTCCAGTTCGCGCGCAACCATCAGATAAACGTCCGGCGCCGGTTTTCCCGCTCCGGCTTCACAGGAGGTACGCACCACGTCAAATAACCCTCTAATCTGAAGCGCCTCCAGCGTATCATCAGCCAGCTGTCTTGCATTGCTGGTCGCTATTCCAATCTTTTTCCCCTGGCTGCGCATCTCCCGGATAAAATCTTTGGCGCCGGCTTTTAGGGTCACCTGCGTAAGGTAACGATCTCTTACCATATCCATCCACTCATCCATCACTTCCTGGATAGTTCGGTCTAATTGCGGAAAAGTATCCAGAAAATACTGCGCCGTCTCTGAATAACTCATTCCTTCCATCTTTTCCTGAAATCCTTCCGGTTTCTCAAGCCCGTATTTCCCCAGATAAACGTCATCCACATCCGGCCATATCCACATGGAATCCAGAAGCGTACCATCCATATCAAAAATTATACCGTCAATATTCTGTAACATCCTTGTCTGCAACACGTTGTATCTCCTCCTGTGTAAGCGCCCGGTACTGTCCGGGCTCCAGGGACAAATCCAGCTTAAGCAATCCCATCCGTTCCCTTTTCAGATAAAGAACTTTCATATCCACCGCCTGAAACATCCTCTTGATCTGATGGTATTTTCCTTCCTGGATCGTCAGTCTTACTTCCGATATTTCACCGCTCTCCAGAACTGTAAGTTCCGCCGGCATCGTCCACTCCGGCTTCTCACTGGTTCCAATGTTCACCCGTTTTCCAAACAATTCGACCTCTTTTTCCGTCACTCTTCCCTGTACTCTGACAAAATAAGTCTTGTCCACATGCTTTCCCGGAGACAGAAGCCGGTGGGCCAGCATACCGTCATTTGTAATCAGAAGCAGTCCTTCCGTATCCTTGTCCAGCCGCCCTACCGGGAACAGGTCCTTACGTTTTTTAGACTGGATCAGATCCAGCACAGTTTTCTCTCTTCGGTCTTGTGTAGCAGAAACAACTCCTGCAGGTTTGTTCAACATAAAGTATTCAAACGATGCATACGCAATCTCTTTTTCATCCAGACAGATCCGGTCCCGGAATTCATCCACCTTCTGTTCCGGATTGCGCACGGTGTCTCCGTTTACTTTCACTTTCCCTTTCCGGATATATTTTTTTACTTCCTGCCGGGAACCGGCTCCCATCTCGGCAAGGTATCGGTCCAGTCTCAACATCTATGCCATCCTCCATCCCGGCAGATACTTGTTCTTCAAAATCCCGTTCGCAGCCTTTCCCCAGCCAAGCGGGTAACCGTCTACACAGACCAGATACCAGCCCTTTTCCTGCGGAGGCAGCAGATCTTCCACGTCTAAAGTTTCCCCTTTCAGATAACGATACACCCGTTCGTCCTTACAGCTAAAGCAAAGACACCGATCGTAATCCTGGCTGGAAAGCGTCATTGCCAGCGCCTGGCTTGGCTCAAAACGCTTCTTCTTCCACTCTCCCAGAAACAGGCCTGTCCGGAGGAAACGAAGTCCGTTCAGTTTTGGCAGATCTTCCGGCATATAATAAATACGCTCTCCATGAATATCCAGCCTTGCTCCCTCCGGCTTCCAGGACACATGCCGGAAGAAATCCTCCAGCTCTTCCGGAAGTTTTCCAGATTTACGCGCCGTGCAGGTTTTCTCCTGCATTTGCTCGCCTTCTTTTTTCATTAACGCAAGATAATGTCCCTCTCCCTTCATCCGGTGCGGAAAAATGCGGACCGATCTTGCAATCTGAGGATCTTTACTCTCGGAATATTCTGAAAAACCTTGACAGAATCCCTCGTAAGGCGCTATCACTTCCAGATGAAAATCCGGAGCATTCGCAAGCAGATGCTCAATCACTTTCTCGTTTTCACGGCTGTCAAATGTGCAGGTTGAATAAAGCATCATTCCACCTGGTTTCAACATCCGGGATGCCTGCAGGATAATGTTTTTTTGAATCTTGCAAAAATACTCTGGCCCATGCTCAGTCCAGGCATTCACCATCTTCCTATCCTTGCGGAACATTCCTTCTCCGGAACACGGAGCATCGATTAATATTTTATCAAAATACTCCGGGAAATAGGTTTCCAACTGTCCCGGCTCTTCACTGGTCACAAGCACGTTGCCAATTCCGAACACTTCTATATTCTTCAGCAGACCCTTTGCTCTGGAACTGCTGATATCATTTGCCACCAGAACGCCCCTGCCACGTAATCTGGCTCCCAGTTCGGTAGCTTTACCTCCCGGCGCCGCACATAGATCCAGCACTTTGTCGCCCGGCTGTACCGGCAGACGATTTGCAGGCGTCATGGCACTTGGCTCCTGAAGATAATAGAGTCCCGCATAATAATACGGATGCTTTGCCGGCGCTATCTTTTCTCCGTCATAATAAAATCCATTATCGATCCAGGGAATCGGACGGATCTCGAAGGGACAGATCCGTTGAAATTCCTCCACGGATATTTTTCCTGTATTGACACGCAATCCATAGTATCTCGGTTCTTCATAACACCAGATATAATCCTCATATTCGTCTTTTAACAGCTCCTTCATCTTGGTTTCAAATTCAAGAGGCAGAATCATGATATATCCTCCGTAGCGCTGATATTTTTAAACATACTAAATAAGTATAACATATAACCGGCAATAACTCTAGGAATAAGAATACTTTAATTTATGTTTTTCCAATGCCTTCAGCAGAAAATACGGGTTGACGCTAACTTCCTTTCCATCCTGATAACAGTAGATTCCAAAATGCAAATGTACGTCAAAATGTCCCACCGTTCCCTCGGGACCATACCCGGAATCTCCCATATATCCAAGCAGCTGCCCCGCCATAATTTCATCTCCTTCTGCGATTCCGCTGTAGGATTCGAGATGTGCGTAGTAATAATAAGTACCACTATCCGAGGTTACACCGACACGGTACCCTCCCTTATCCAGCCACCCAAGATTTGTAATTCTCCCGTCCGAAACACTTACAACCGGATATAAGCCCCTCTGGTTCTCTATTGCCATGATATCGGTCCCTTCGTGTCCTCTCTCCCCTTGAAAATTCCGCTCATCCATCCAGGAATCTGTATATGCGACGCGAAGTGATTTATCCACACTGGATGTTGGAATTGGAAAATAAACCGCTTCATTTTCCACATTTTTAAGAAATGTTATACACTCTTTCGACCAGTATCCGACATTCTCCCGCATAGATTCCGAGTAAAATGTTTTTCGAAAAAAGCTGTCAGATATGGTCTTGCTCTGGTATTCAAAATATACTCCCAGTTCCAGAATACGATGAATCGCCAACACGTCAAACAGCGCCAGCAGCAACAGCAGAAGGATACTGTTTTTTGTCCCGACTTTCTTCATGACGGATGCTCCCGTCCCAGCATTATCATAAAAACATATGCAAAACGCCGGCTCTCTATTACAAAGAGCCGGCGCTGATATGTTTTTTATCTGCATCTTTTTAATATTTCAACCAGGTACTTCCATGTTCTCTGCGTAGAAGCAATATCAAGCCGTTCATTCACTGAGTGAACCGACGGAACATTCGGTCCGCAGGATACACAGTCCAGATCCGGCCGTTTTCCCAGAAACAGGCCGCATTCCAATCCTGCATGGATTGTAAATACGGTGGGTTCCTCTCCAAACAGATCTTTGTATGTATCAATCATCAACGGACGAAGTTTTGAATCCTCCTTATACTGCCATGCAGGATACTCTGCCATTTTCTCTCCGAATCCGCCAAACGCAAGAGAGCATTGTTCCAGCTGCTCCATCAACTGCTGTTTCCGGCTCTCCACGGAACTTCGGATCTGGAAGAGAGCCTTAACGCTATCCGATTCACATCTGACAGCTCCGACATTCAAAGAAGTTTCAACCAGACCTTTCAATTTCCTGCTATATTCGATCATACCGTTTGGACAAATCATTAAATATCCGATCACGCGTTTTGTAGAATCAATGTCAAACACGTCTGTCTTCGTCTCTTTTTCAATCTCACATTCTACACGTAATCCTGGTTCCTCTCCCATGAACTCATCTTTCCAGATTTGCTCCATCTCCCGGATCAGATCCATACATTTATCCATCTCGTCTGCCGGCACAAGGATTCCCGCCCTGCATTCCTGCGCAATCACATTTGCCACACTGCCTCCGTACACTTCTGTCAGTCTGAGATCTGTCCGCGCTGCGAGGCGGTACAACAGACGCCCCATCATCTTATGTGCATTGCCGCGCTGCAGATGGATCTCAGATCCCGAATGGCCTCCGGTCAGGCCGTGAAGACGGATATGAATCAATGTTCCCTGTTTTTCTTCCTTATGAACCGGGAGTGTTGTTTCATATTCAATACCTCCGGCACAACCGGTTGTTAGAACTCCTTCTTCTTCCGAATCCATATTAATCAACATCTTCCCTTTCAGTACCGAAAGATCAATAGCATGCGCGCCTCCCATTCCCGTTTCTTCATCTACGGTGAAAACTGCCTCTATAGGCGGGTGTTCCAGCTCGTTGCTGTCAAGGACCGCCATAGCCATGGCCACAGCGATTCCGTCATCGCCTCCCAGGGAAGTATTTCTTGCTCCGATATAGCCATCCTCAACAAAAAGTTCCAACGCGTCCTTTTCAAAATCATGGGACGACTCCGGCGTTTTTACGCACACCATATCCAGATGCCCCTGGATGATCACCGGTTCACTCCCCTCATACCCAGCTGTGGCAGGCTTTTTGATAATCACATTGTTCACATCATCTTGTATCACTTCCAGCCCACGTTCTTTTGCAAACGCAACACAGTAATCACTGATCTGTTTTGTATGAAAAGTACCGTGCGGTATTTTTGTAAGCTCTTCAAAAAAACGGAACACATTCTTGGGTTCAAGATTTTCTAATACTGCCATTTTCACATCCCTCTCTTCTTATGAAATAGTCATTCTACCGATTATTATGGAACATTACTCATAAAAAATCAACCTAATCCATAGAATTGAAAAAAGTATTTCCCGGAGGCTCTGACATATGAAAGGAAAAGCAACATCCTTTGTATCTATGCTGTTTTTAATCCTGATTCTATTCTGCCCGGAACAAGCCCTACAGGGCGCCTGTAAAGGAATCCTTCTCTGGTTCCGTCAGGTTCTTCCAGCGCTTCTTCCCTTTTTTATTACTTCCGGCATGCTGGTTTGTTCTGGCGCGGCAGAATATCTGTCCCGTCTGACCTCGCCCATCCTGTGCCCTTTATTCCGGGTTTCTCCTCCTGCCTGCTATGTGATTCTCACAGGCTTCCTCTGCGGATATCCAATGGGAAGCCGAACCGCTGCAGATCTGGTCAAAGAAAAAAAGATTTCAGAACAAGAAGGCGGATATCTGCTGTCTTTCTGCAATAACACGAGTCCTGCGTTCATCATAAATTACATTGCGCTTCAGAATCTTCATAGTGAAACCCTGATCCTCCCATTTCTCTTGATGCTCCTAGGGGGTCCGGTACTGTGCAGTTTCCTTTTTCGCCGTTTTTATCAAAAAGATAACTACCAGTCAACGCAACGTAATTCCCTTCCGGCATGTTCCAGCGCCTCGGCCGGAACCATTTTAGAAGATTGCATATATTCAGGAATCGAAAATATTGTTAAGATCGGGGCCTATATGATGCTGTTTTCTATTCTGATCTCAATCATCCAGGCTTTGCCGGCAGATTTTTACCTCCTTCATTATCTGTTGCTCCCATCTCTGGAAATGACTACCGGAATTACGATGATCTGTAATTCTTCTCTCTCCTTGAATTTGCAATACCTTATGGTCGTGTTCCTTACTTCTTTCGGCGGCTGGTGCTGTATCGCTCAGACTTCATCTATGATCCACGGAAGCGGACTGAAAACTGTCCCTTATATCGTACAAAAGCTGATCACCGCATTGGTAACCAGCTTTTTTGCATTTCTCTATTTTTATCTGATACTGTAGCCTTTTTACAGATCTACGTCTTCCAGCGAATATTCTTCTTCCTGTCCGCCGTTTCCATATTCTGCCTCCAGTCCTCTGGCGGACTGTTCCGGAATCTCCAACTCGGAACGATTATTTCGCACCATATCATAACATTCCTGAAGAGAGTTTACCAGCCCATCATATTTGGTCGTATAGCTGTCCAGTGTATGCCCGATAATACTCTCCGCATTCGCAAGAAGATCATCTGTATACTGCATGGCGCCAATACGGATATCATTGGCATCACTGGTTGCATTGTCCAGAATCTGCTGCGCCTGCTCTGTAGCCGCCGTTACAATCTCATTCGCCTGTGCATAAGCCTGCTGCATAATCTCATGCTCGCTGACCAGTTCATTCGTGTGGATCTGCGCTTCTTCGATCATATTGTCCGCCTTCGCCTGCGCATCTGCCAGAATCGCATCTTTATTGGCAATGATCTTCTGATACCGTTTGATCTCATCCGGCGTCTTCATTCGAAGTTCCCGGAGCAATTCATCAATCTGATCCTTATTCACAATAATCTTCGACGTAGATAAAGGCTGAAACTTACAACTGTCAATGTACTCCTCAATTTCTTCAATAATCTGCTCAATACGGCTGCTCATAATTTACACTCTCCTTTTTTGTTTTATCTTCTCCTCCACACATTCAGATATATATGCGGGTACAAATTGAGAAATATCCCCTCCAAAAGCCGCCACTTCTTTCACAATAGTAGAACTCAGATAGGAATACTTTAAGTTTGTCGTCAGAAACACAGTCTCCACAGATGGATCCAGTTTATGATTTGTCTGTGCCATCTGCAGTTCATATTCAAAATCCGTAATTGCCCGCAATCCGCGAATCACCATATCGGCCCCCGTCTCCCGGGCAAAATCTACCAGCAGTCCTTCAAATGGAAGAACCTTAACATTCGGCAGGTCTTTTGTAACTTCTTCTAACATTCTAACACGTTCTTTTACGGAAAACAACGGGCTTTTTGCTTTATTATTCAACACTCCTACGATCAGTTCATCCACCATTTTCGCTGATCTTCCGATCATATCCAGATGTCCGTATGTGACCGGATCAAAACTTCCAGGGTAGATTGCTTTCAACATATCTCCTTCCTCCCTGCCAGTGTTAGAAACACATGCATATTAGTCTTATATTCCTTCTTTTTCAAAATCATATATCCCAGATCATATACATAGTCAAAATCCGTATTCCGGGACGCCTCCACGATGATAACTCCGTCAAAAGCAAGGAGATCCGATTCTGCCAGATAATGCAGGACTTTTTTCTCCCATTCCCGGTCATAAGGCGGATCCATAAATATATAGTCAAACTGTTTCTCACCTTCCAGCTTATAAAGCGCTGTCAGCACATCCATAGTCATGGTTGTAGCTTTTGATTCCAGGCGCGTGGTCTTTAGATTTTCTTTGATACAGGCCATTGCCTTCGCATGATTCTCTACAAAAACTGCCTCACGCGCGCCTCTGCTGAGCGCTTCAATCCCAATTGCGCCGCTTCCTGCAAAAAGATCCAGGAAACAACAGTCATACATATAAGGAGCAATGATATTAAACAACGTCTCCTTGATACGATCTGTCGTCGGCCTGGTCCCCAGTCCTTCAACCGTTTTTAATTGTATCCGTTTCGCACTTCCTGCAATCACTCTCATGGCGCATCCCCTTAAATTGAAACAAGATTTTCCACTATTATAATGAGGGCATCCAAAAAAGTCAATCTTATGGCGCCCTGTCCTTTACAGCCGCAGCCCCCGGTATCTGTTGATACACGAAAAGAATTCTTCTTTTCTGGGCAGTGCAAGATTTCCTGGAACCGTTCTTCCCGCACACAAAGCAGCCATCCCGCCAGTTTCCAGCATATCATAGAGCTTTTCCACAATCTCACGGATCGTATGTCTTCCATCCATCAGATGCTCTTCCGCATACAGCATCATGTATGACAGACAGTTGATCTGTTCTGTATCTGCAAGCTGTTCCACATAACGAAGATCTATGGTTTCATTCCCCAGCATCAGTCCGTCTCTCCCCAGTGTTTTTTGTTTAATCCGGCCCTTATGCATGAGACTGCCGTTGTGCTTCGGGCGTCTTACACAATCCGGTAATCCAAGTTTTTGCTCCGGGAATTTCAGCGCCGGGTAACTTTTTGCCACCTGTTTCGCCCTCATTGTAATATCCTTGGGAACATAACGTTCCATCTGTATAATATGATCTGCGATCTGAAAGAAAGATCCGGAACTTCCCGCCACAAGAACCGTCGAGATTCCATAGTCACACAGCAGATCCCCGGCCCGCTCAATATATGGCGTAATCGGTTCCATGTTCCGGTGGATCACCTGCTGCATCAGCTCATCTCTCACCATAAAATTCGTAGCACTGGTATCTTCATCAATCAGAAGCGCCGATGCCCCCGCCTCCAATGCTTCTGATACATTCGCGGCCTGCGATGTGCTCCCGCTGGCATCTTCTGTATAAAATGCACGGGTATCACGTCCATTGGGCAGATCATTAATAAACATAGAAATATCTGTATGCTTAATACTTCTCCCATCCTCCGCCCGGATTTTTACCGCATCCGGATCCGTCACTACATACTCACGTCCATCTCCAGCTATATGCGGATACACACACATTTCCAATGCTTTTAATAACGTGGACTTTCCATGGTATCCGCCGCCTACAATCAGCGTGATTCCCTTAGGTATCCCCATCCCTGTCATACGTCCTTTATACGGAAGCGCCAATTCCACTTTCATAGACTCCGGCGACACAAACGGCACCGCGTCTTTCATCGGCTTCTGGGAAATTCCAGACTCACGCGGCAGGATTGCTCCATCTGCCACGTACGCGACCAGATTCCTGCGGATAAGTTCACATCGAATCGCTTCCTGATCCTCTGCCAGTTCCATAATCTTTTTCATTCTGCCGGCATCCAAATTCCGGTATATGCAGGATGACCGGATGCAGGCCGGAATATATTCATACAGAATCCGGATCAGTTCCCCGGAAGAAATCGTCCTGCCACGCGCCGGGAAACCAACCTCGAACCGAAGAATGATTGTTCCGGAGTCCGGGTCCATCGTACAGGCTGTGCGTTCCAGCACCTCTTGTCCGCACCGCGTAACAGAAATGAGGCCACTTTTTCCAGACCCCTTTGCCTGAAACGAATACCGGGATACTGTTTTCGAAAACTGCCGGGTCAATTCGTCCTGCAGCGCAATCCTTTTATGTTTCTTATCATATAAAAATTCCGGGAATCCCGCCCGTCTGCCCTCCAACTCTATGTGAAGCGCAGAAGGCGCCGCAAATGGGTCTCCCTGGACATGATCAATTCCCAATACAAAGAAATCAAATTGATACCTTCCTTTTGTGTCCTTATACGCCGGATACCCTCTATGGTCAATCCGGTTCAGTAATTCTCTTAAATCTTCTGCTGTTTTCATCATTAATATGCCTCTGCTTCTTTCCGTGTCATCCAAAAATGTATACCCGTCGTTGAATCCATCCACCGGTCTTCATTAAAATCTTTTACTACTACCCATTCGCCTCTTTTGTATACAAAATTCTCGTCTACCAACGACCATGCCTCTTCAAAATTCTGGCGGAAATCAAAACTCTTTATCGTCAGGACCTTTGCCTTGTCACACCGGCATGATGGGAGGGTCGCCGATGTTCTGCGAGCGTCTGCCGGAATCAGCAGCTGGACCATCCGGTCATTTACGCATTTTTTGTACCCGAGAAACGCTCCTTTTTCCGGACAATGCAGCCGGAACCACTGTGTCCTTTCATCGTCAATGATCCCCTCAAGCAAGGCATATTCCAGCACTGCTCCAAACAGATCAGCTCCCCGGATACTGCACATACGCATGTCACAGTAGCGAAAAGAGGCTGTACGCATATTTGCGTTTGTAAAATCCGTCCCTTTTAATGGAACACCATCAAAAAGAGCGTTCTCTACACTGCTGTCATGAAAATCCACATGGTTCATCACTGATCCGCTGAATGAACAAAGCGTAAAATCCATATTGCTCAGATCCCACCCCGAATAATCGGAAGGTTCAATCTCATACTCCCGGAACATCAGCCGTTCTCCTTTCTTTCTTCCGGCAACGGCCTCCTGCAGATCCCTGGCCAATAATCTTTTCATTCTATTACACCTTCTTAAACTGCTTATTCTTGTTTTATTATATCGAATCCGCCAATTCTTTGCAAACAGTACTTCTGCATGTTATACTGTTCTCAGTCAGCAAAGGAGGTTTTCATACTTATGAAATATATTCTTGCATCTGCCTCTCCCAGAAGAAGAGAATTAATGGAACAGGCAGGTTTTCAATTTGATATTATTCCATCTACGGCAGAAGAGAATCGAGAAGGGGATTCCCCGGAGGATGTCGTCATGAACCTGGCGTCTCAAAAGGCTTATGCTGTCGGACGAGAACACATATCCCCGGATCAGGTTATCATCGGAGCCGATACGCTTGTTGTCTACAACGGCGAAATTCTCGGGAAACCTTCTAATCGCCAGGAGGCTTATGATATGCTGTCCATGCTCTCAGACCGCACGCATCAGGTATACACCGGAGTCTGCCTTTTAATCACCCGGAAAGGTTCCATAAAAACTGTACGTTTCTGTGAGCGTACAGATGTAACTTTTTATCCCATCAGCAGAGAAGATCTCCTTTCTTATACCGCCACCGGCGATTCTCTGGACAAGGCCGGTGCATACGGAATCCAGGGGCCTTTCGCCGTTCATGTAAAATCTATCCAGGGTGATTATAACAATGTCGTAGGTCTTCCTCTTGCACGTCTTTATCACGAGCTTCTAAATGAAGGACTGGAAATTTAAGATTTCCAGTCCTTTACAGATAAAAAGAACCGCTGCACCAGTTCTCAATCGACTGTCCTGCAACGGTTCTTATTTTGTTTCTCAACAATTAATTATATTTACGTTTTCTTGCAGCTTCGGATTTCTTTTTACGTCTAACACTCGGCTTCTCATAGTGTTCTCTCTTCCGAATCTCCTGCTGAATTCCTGCTTTTGCACAGTTTCTTTTGAATCTGCGTAAAGCACTATCCAACGTCTCGTTTTCTTTTACGATCACATTCGACATACTCTCACACCTAACCTCCCTCCAGTCCTGTATTGTGCATCATACGACTGTTCGGGTATATTTATTGCACACATAGAATTATATCACATATTTTGTCTACGTCAACATTTTTTAGTGATTTCCGTCTATTTTTTGTATCTAGGACAGCTGCTGTTCCAAAACAACGGCCGCTTTTTTAATTGCTTCGTCTATACCTTCCGGATTCTTACCCCCTGCCTGGGCCATATTCGGGCGTCCGCCTCCGCCTCCGCCGACACAGGACGCAATCGCTTTGATCAGATTACCGGCATGCGCGCCTCGGTTCATGGCTTCTGCTGTTGCCATCGCCATCAAGCTGACCTTTCCTCCGTTTGATGAGGCAAGAACGATCACACCTTCGCCCAGCTTATCCTTCAGCTGATCCCCCAGGTCCCTTAATCCATCCATGTCAACATCCGCCACTTTCGCGCCGATAAACTTAACGCCCTTTACCTCGCTTACCTGGTCGGACACATCTCCCATGGCATCCTTGGCAAGCTTGCTCTTCAGACTCTCCGTCTCCGCCTTCAACGCCTTGTTCTCTGCAAGCAGATGCCGGATCTTTTCTTCCAGCTTATCCGGAGTTGTCTTCAGGATTTTTGATGCCTGGTCAAGCTTCTGCTCCAGTTCCTCATAATAGGATTGCAGTCCCTTCGCCGTCAACGCTTCGATACGTCTCACGCCAGCAGCCACTCCTGTTTCAGACAGAATCTTAAATCCATGGATCACACCGGTGTTCGCCACATGGGTGCCACCGCAGAATTCCACAGAAAAATCACCCATACTTACAACGCGGACAATATCTCCGTATTTTTCTCCGAACAATGCCGCAGCGCCTGTCTTTTTCGCTTCCTCAATCGGCATATTTTCAACCTTAACATCCAGATGCTTCCTGATCTGCTCATTTACGATTTTTTCTACTTTTTCCAATTCCTCCGGTGTCAACGCTGAAAAATGCGTAAAGTCAAATCGAAGTCTGTCCGAATTTACAGAAGAACCCGCCTGTTCCACATGTGATCCCAATACCATACGCAGGGCTTTATGGAGCAGATGTGTCGCGCTGTGATTATTAGCAGACAACTCGCGGTTTTCTTCATCCACCTTGAGATCTGCACGATCTCCTGTTTTGATCATTCCGCTGGAAACATATCCCACATGGCCGATCTTTCCGCCCAGCAGCTTTATCACATCTTCAACCCGGAATTCTCCTTCCCCTGTACGTATGACGCCCTTATCGGCTTCCTGGCCGCCACTGGTTGCGTAGAATGGGGTTTCTTCCACAAATACGGTACCTCTTTGTCCTTCTGTCAGAGCATCTGTCAGTTCTGTCTCCGTCGTCAAAACAGTGATATCCGATTCATACTGAAGATGATCGTATCCGACAAACCGTGATGTCACGGCAGGATCAATAGACTCATATACGGTAACGTCCGCCCCCATATAATTTGTCACTTCACGGGCTTCTCTGGCTGTTTTCCGCTGAATCTCCATGGCTGCTTTGAAACCATCTTCGTCTATACGGATTCCTTTTTCTTCCAGAATCTCTTTCGTAAGATCCAGCGGGAATCCATAGGTATCGTACAGTTTGAACGCCTGAGCCCCCGACAGCATATCCGCTCCTTTTTCCGTCAGATCCGCGATCATCTCATTTAAAATCGTCAATCCCTGATCGATCGTCTTGTTAAACTGTTCTTCCTCTTTGGCGATCACTTTGAAAATGAAGTCTCTTTTTTCATCCAGCTCCGGATATCCGTCCTTGGAGCCTTCAATCACCGTCTCTGCCAGAACGGTCAGGAACTCTCCTTCGATATTCAGAAGTCTTCCGTGACGGCAGGCACGGCGCAGCAGACGGCGCAGCACATATCCGCGTCCCTCATTGGAAGGCATGATTCCGTCCGAGATCATAAATGTAACAGACCGGATATGATCAGTAATGACGCGGATGGACACATCCTTCTCATATTCTTTTCCGTATTCTGCGTCTGCAAGACGGCACACGTGTTCGCGCAATGCTTTCAACGTATCCACATCAAACATGGAGTCCACATCCTGTACCACACAGGCCAGACGCTCCAGGCCCATACCGGTATCGATATTCTTCTGTTCCAGTTCGGTATAGTTGTTATTGCCGTCATTGTCAAACTGGGTAAACACATTGTTCCAGATCTCCATGTAACGGTCACAGTCACATCCCACCGTACAATCCGGGCTTCCGCAGCCGTATTTTTCTCCTCTGTCATAGTAAACTTCAGAACAAGGACCGCAGGGCCCGCTTCCGTGTTCCCAGAAGTTATCTTCTTTTCCAAAGCGGAAGATCCTCTCTGCCGGGATTCCGATCTCTTTATTCCAGATCTCCCAGGCCTCGTCGTCATCCACATAAACAGACGGATAGAGACGGTCCGGATCCAGTCCTACCACTTCCGTCAGAAATTCCCACGTCCATCCAATGGACTCTCTTTTAAAGTAATCTCCAAAAGAAAAGTTCCCAAGCATCTCAAAAAACGTACCATGTCTGGCTGTCTTTCCTACATTCTCAATATCTCCCGTACGGATACACTTCTGACAGGTGGTCACACGTTTCCTCGGCGGAATCTCCTGCCCGGTAAAATATGGTTTGAGCGGCGCCATACCGGAATTAATAAGAAGCAAACTCTTATCATTGTGCGGCACCAGGGAAAAACTTTTCATTGCAAGATGTCCCTTACTTTCAAAAAATTCCAGGAACATTCTTCTTAATTCATTTACACCGTATTTCTGCATAATTTCCTCCTAACACACACGCTATCCAATAATTATAAAGAGAACCCCGGTGTTTGTCAACGCCGGGGCCTGGGTCTCTTATTTCAGTTCAATCTCTTCTAGTTCCTTTGGCGGAAGTTTTTTAGAGGATGCATTCACAAATTCCTTGATCTTCTTCTGGGCCTTGGCAACCGGAATAATGGTTCCGGCTCCTGCCACGCAGCCGCCCGGACAGCCCATACCATCGATCAGACATCCGTTCATCTTGCCTGCCTTCGCCAAAGCCAAGGTCTTTTTACATTCTGCAAGACCTTCCGCATGTTCAATATGCACGTCTACACCAGGATAGTATTCCATCACGCATTTTTCAATAGCTTCTGCGACGCCGCCTGCCACTGCATATCCGCGGCCTGCTCCGGTGGCATTATGGAAGGAAGATTCTGCCTCGTATTTTGTAAGATCAATGTCTTTCGCATCAAACATCGCCTTCAGTTCTTCAAATGTAATGACAAAATCCACATCACTTCTTACAGTTCTGCGCATGGCTTCCAGTTTTTTCGCCGCACATGGTCCTACGAACACGACTCTTGCATTGGGATGTTCTTTCTTGATCGTACGGGCAGTTGCAACCATAGGTGTCAGCTCCTGCGATACTTGATCGATCAGATCCGGGAAATACTTTTTCGCAAGCATCGCCCATGAAGGACAGCAGGAAGTAAGCAGGAACGGCAGTTCACCACTGGTTACTTTATTCACATAATGATGCGCTTCCGCGATCGCGCCGATATCTGCTCCAAGAGCCACTTCATAGAATTCACTAAAGCCCAGCTCATGCATGGCTGCTTTCAGATTCCTCGGTGTAATATTGTCCCCGAACTGTCCAGCAAAGGCAGGTGCAATCTCTGCAATGATCTCGTCTCCCTCGCTCAGGGCGCGGGCAAGCTGGAAGATCTGGGATTTGTCCGAGATAGCTCCAAACGGACAATTTACCATACACATACCACAGGATACACATTTATCAATATTGATTTTTGCTCTTCCATGAGAGTCTGATTCAATGGCATTAACACCACACGCCTGCGCACAGGGACGTTCCTTTTTTGCAATGGCGTCATAAGGACAGACAGATTTACATTTTCCACATTTGATACATTTATCCTGATCGATATAAGACTTGCCATCCACCATAGAGATAGCTCCCTTAGGACAGACTTCCATGCAAGGATGCGCCAGACATCCCTTGCACATATTGCTCACTTCGTATCCTTTTTCCTGACAGGCTGCACAGGCAGAAGGAATCACCTGCATCAAAGGCGGTTCATAATACTTATCCGAGATATTACTGGCCTCCATACCGGCAGTCAGATGGACTGGCTTGTCTTCCGGGCGGAGTGAAAGTCCCATGGCAAGACGCACACGTTCGCTGACAATGGCACGCGCGCGGTAAATGCTTTCCCGGTATTTCGTCTCGTCTCCTACAATGGCATAAGGAATTGCCTCCACATCGTCATTCAATGTGGAAGCGTCCGCCTTAAACCCCAGTCTGGCGACTTCTTCAAAAACTCTTCTTCTGATTCTTTTTACGGTTGTGTCCAGTCCTCTAATCATAACAACACATTCCTCCTCATATCCTACATAAATATGTTAACAGCTTTCTTCCAACACTCCGGGCTAAAGCAGAATAATCTGATTTTCCCTGCATATTTTTCTCATTTCCTCCGGCCAGATACTTGCCTGCACTTCTCCAATATGCGCACGGTCCAGAAGCAGCATGCACAGTCTGGACTGGCCGATTCCTCCTCCGATGGTATAGGGAAGTTCTCCGTTCAATAGCATTCTGTGATAAGGCAGATTCTTTCTTTCCTCACATCCCGCCTTTTTCAGCTGTTCTTCCAGAGCCTTTTCATCCACACGGATTCCCATACTGGAGATTTCCAGTGCGCAATCCAGTGTATCAAACCAGAACAGGATGTCTCCATTCAATTCCCAGTCATCGTAATCTGGCGCTCTTCCGTCATGAGGCTTTCCGCTCGCCAGTTTATCCCCGATCTTCATCAGAAACACACAGCCATATTCCTTTGTGATCAGATTTTCTCTCTCCTTAGGAGTTTTATCCGGATACCGGTCCTCCAATTCCTGAGTAGTTACAAATGTCACATCGGACGGAAGCTTTTTCACAGCCTCCGGATACTTATACCACACTTCGTGCTGCATATGTTTGATAATCTTAAAGATTGTCCTGACTGTCTCTTTTAAGGTTTCTTCTGTTCTCTCTTCCTTTGTGATCACACGCTCCCAATCCCACTGATCCACATAACAGGAATGAAGATTATCCAGCTCTTCATCTCTTCGGATCGCATTCATATTGGTATAAAGGCCTTCTCCGGGCCGGAACCCATATTCCCGAAGCGCCATTCTTTTCCATTTTGCGAGAGAATGTACGACTTCCATCTTCTCTCCTTCTATTCCCGCAATATCAAACTGTACCGGCCTCTCTACGCCGTTCAAGTCATCATTCAGCCCGCTGCTTTTTGCCACGAAAAGAGGCGCGGATATCCGTTCCAGGTTCATCTCCTTCCCAAGTTCTTTCTGGAACGTATCTCTGATATACTTAATTGCTTCCTGTGTCGTCCGCACATCCAGGCGCGGATCATAATGCTCTGGTATGATTACCCCCATATTCTTCTCCTTTCAAGTCACAGTATCTCGCTACTATTTTAATACATTTTGCGCATAATAAACAGACTGCATCGCATCTTTTCCATAAAAATCTGCTCCGATCATATCTGCATACTCCTGATTCAGCACTGCGCCGCCCACCATCACCTTGCAATCCGGCTTTTCCTTTCGCAGCATCCGTATGGTCGCTTCCATGCTGGCCACCGTAGTTGTCATCAGCGCACTGAGCCCTACCAGCATGACGTTTTCACGGACGGCAGCTTCCACAATAGTCTCCGGCGCCACATCCTTACCCAGATCTAGAACATCAAACCCATAATTTTCAAGTAAGACCTTAACAATATTTTTCCCGATATCGTGAATATCCCCTTTCACTGTCGCCAATATCACTTTCTCTTTTGTTTCTTCCTTTTCTCCGCTGGAAGCCAGATGCTCTTTCAAAACTGCGAATGCAATTTTTGCCGCGTCAGCGCTCATGAGCAGCTGCGGCAGGAATATGGTTCCCTGTTCGAATCCTTTTCCAACCACATCCAGCGCAGGGATCAGAAATTCATCAATAATCGCAAGAGGGGCCTTTTCCTTCAGAAGCGCCAGAGCCGCGTGGTGCGCCTCCTCTTTCAGTCCTCTTTCAATGGCTGTGTTTAGCGTCATTGTCCCGCCGGAATTCTGTACCGGCCGGATCACCGTATTTCCATAATGCGCAATATACTTTTCAAAATTCTGATCAAAATTCATTAACGCACAATAGGAATAATAAGCCTGCATCATCTCCTCCGATGATGGATTGATAATCCCGGCATCCAAACCGTTGTGCATTGCCATTGTGTAAAAATGGGAATTAATTACCGGACGGCACGGCAGGCCAAACGAGATATTCGATACCCCAAGTACCGTACACACGCCTAATTTTTCTTTGACCCCTTTCAAGGCATCCAGCGTTACCCTGGCGCCTGACGGATCGGAACTGATGGTCATTGCCAAAACGTCAATTACAATATCCTTCCGTGGAATTCCATATTTTTCAGCCTCTGCCACAATTTTTTCCGCGATTTGGATTCTTCCTTCTACTGTATTTGGTATCCCTGCTTCGTCAATCGTAAGACCAATCACCACGCCTCCGTATTTCTGCACAAGCGGAAATACCGCCTCCATAGATTCCTGCTTTCCATTTACAGAATTCACCATTGGCTTTCCATTGTAAATGCGCATGGCGGCTTCCATAGCTTCCGGATTTACCGTATCGATCTGCAGCGGAAGACTAGTCACACTCTGAAGTTCCATAACCGCTTCCTTCATCATTTGTATTTCATCAATATCCGGAAGCCCTACATTTACATCAAGAATATGAGCGCCCTTATCCTGTTGCGTGATTCCTTCTTTCAGAATATACTCCAGATCATGTTCCTTCAACGCCTGCTTCATCCTTTTCTTCCCGGTAGGATTGATACGTTCACCAATAATCACCGGAATCTCTCCCATTATCACAGCTCGGCCGTAGGAGGAAACGATCGTATGGGGCTTTGGCTTTGCAGGGCACAGCTTCTTTCTTGCATTTGCCTGGATCATGGCACGGATATGTTCCGGTGTTGTTCCGCAACAGCCGCCGATCACTGCCGCTCCCATCGAAGCGATCTCTTTCATCGCCTCCGCAAATTCCTGCGGCTGAATATCGTAATATACTTCTCCCTCCCGCTGCTTTGGGAGTCCGGCATTAGGTTTTACGATAATCGGAACCGATGCGTACTTAAGAAGTTCCTTCAGAACCGGAATCATCTGATCAGGCCCAAGGCCACAGTTGATTCCCAGTGCATCCACCCGAAGGCCTTCCAGCATCGCCACAACAGACGGCACATCTCCTCCGGTCAGAAGCTTCCCTTTCTGGTCAAAAATCAATGTAACAAACACCGGCAGATCCGTATTCTCCTTCGCTGCCAGTACTGCCGCCTTGGCTTCATAGGTATCGCTCATCGTTTCGATATGAATCAAATCCGCACCTGCGTCCTCTCCATACCGCATCACCTGCCTGAAAGTCTCATAAGCCTCTTCAAACGCAAGATCTCCCATCGGTTTGAGCAGCTTCCCTGTCGGCCCCACATCCAGAGCCGTATACACTTCTCTACCGTCCTGAACGCCCAGTTTTGCAGCCTCTTGTACGTTTTTCACCGCCGTATAGACGACCTCTTTCAATTCATGTGCAGTATCATGGAATTTCAAAGCATTTGCACCAAAAGTGTTGGTCAGTACGATATCACTTCCAGCTTCGTAATATCGCCGGTGGATTTCTATGATATCTTTCCTGCGGGTCAGATTCCAGGTCTCCGGAAGCTCGCCGGGCCGCAACCCCTTTGCCTGAAGTAACGTTCCCATTCCACCGTCAAAATATAACAATTCTTTCCCTAGTCGTTCTGTTAACATCTATCTGCTCCTTTATCGTCTAATACCTTAAGTATCTCTTCTGTATTCGCAGTCTATTTTGTCACACGCTTCACAGCCTTTCCGGTGACATTCCATATACTTCCGGCTCATGCCGATTACGGCGGTAACTGATTTGGACGGAACCAGCATACAGCTCTCCGTCATCGTCAGGCCGATGGTCTTTGCCGCATCCAGCATCCTTAAAATCTCTTTCTGGTGCCGGATGGAAAAATCCCCATATCCTGGACTAAACCTGGGCCTGAGATAAATTCCTTCCTCCAGAAGGTCTTTTTTCATCTCCTTTTGCCAGTCATCCAGATACTCCTCCAGAAATGCAGCAGCACAGGCCTGGATTACCACAGCGCGGGCCATTTCATTCAAAGAATATCTTCGAAGTAGCTGATCCACACGATTTCCAAGCGTAGCGCCAAGCATAAGCACCTGGCCGCATCCCTTCAAATTTTTTGACAGAGAGCGGCTCTCCACCGTCATGTTCCCGATCATAATCTGTTGTCTGCCATTCGTTCTCAAGTCAAAAATGCGATAGATGATCCTCTTCTGCGCTTCCTGTTCCAGTTCTTGAAAAGAACTGCGGACCAGGAAAAGCGTATGATCATCTACCGCATGATTTTTATATCCCAGATATCGAACGGCTTCCCTCGTTCTTCTATCCATAAACTGACATCCTAACCCTTAACAATTTCAGAGAGGTTGGCCATGATCGCTCTTGCAACCTCAGGTTTATTCATTGAATAAATGTGAACATTATTGATTCCATTGGCAATCAGGTCGATAATCTGATCTGTCGCATATGCAATTCCTGCCTGCTGCATTGCCTGCGGATCCTCCCCGAACCGATCCAGAATGGCGCGGAAACGTTCCGGAAGAATGGTTCCTGATAATTCACAGATCCGCTTCATCTGTTTTCCATTCGTCACCGGCATAATACCAGGAATTACCGGAACCGTAATCCCTTTTTCCCGGATTCTATACAAAAAATTATACAAAATATTATTGTCAAAAAACATCTGTGTAGTAAGGAAATCCACTCCACAGTCAACTTTATGCTTTAAATTCCGGATATCATCCTTCTTATATTCTGATTCTACATGTCCTTCCGGATAGCAGGCTGCTCCAATGCAGAAATCGCCTCTTGTCTTAATATCTTCGATCAGCTCGCTGGCATAATGATAATGATCCGGAAGCGGAAAGTCTGTATCTTTTGGAATGTCTCCCCTAAGCGCCAGAATATTTTCGATCCCTTTCTCCTTCAGCTGGTCGATCACATGATGTACTGTATCCTTGGTAGATGATACGCAGGTAAGATGCGCCAGGCTGGTCACTCCCATATCATCCCTAATGCGGGAAGCGATTTCCACAGTATTTTTGCTGGTTCCTCCCCCTGCGCCATAGGTCACACTGATATAAGAAGGGTGAAGCGCCGCGATCTGCTCTGTCGCACTCATGACGCCATTAAATCCGGCGTCTGTTTTCGGCGGAAACACTTCAAATGATATGTGTGGTGTCTCCGTTTTCAGTATATCCCTGATTTTCATGATGTACTCCTCTGTATCTTATAAATTGTCATATAATTCTTCGTATTGTCTTGCAGAGTTATTCCAGGAAAAATCTTTTGTCATGCCGCGTTCGACAATCTTATTCCAATCTCTCTTTCTGTCATAATATATACGTTCTGCATACCGGATAGTTCCCAGCATCTCATGAGCATTATAATTCATGAAGCTGAATCCGGTTCCTGTCTTCTCATATTCGTTATATGGTTCTACCGTGTCTTTCAGGCCGCCGGTCTCTCGAACGATCGGAACAGTGCCGTAACGAAGGCTCATCAACTGGCTTAATCCACATGGTTCAAACAAAGACGGCATCAGGAATGCGTCGCTGCCGGCATAGATCTTGTGGGACATCGGTTCGGAATAGTAAATATTTGCAGAAACTTTTCCCGGATACTTCCAAGCAAAATGGCGGAACATATTCTCATACTGCTCTTCTCCGGTACCCAGGACAACGATCTGAACTGCGTCCTGACACAGTTCATCCATTACATAAGCTACAAGATCAAAGCCTTTCTGGTCTGTAAGTCTGGATACGATTCCGATCAACATCACATGGCTGTCCTGATCCAAGCCAAGTTCCGCCTGAAGCGCCAGCTTATTCTTCACCTTTTCCCGTCTGAAATTATCTACGGAATATGTCTTTGCAATGTGCGGGTCTGTAGCCGGATTAAAATCTTCATAATCGATTCCATTCACGATACCGGACAGACAGTTGGACCGGGCGTTCATAAGTCCGTCCAGTTTTTCGCCGTAAAACGGCATCTTGATCTCTTCCGCATATGTATTGCTTACCGTCGTGATCCGATCTGCGTACACAATACCGCCTTTCAGATAATTCGCGTCCTTATAAGCCTCCATTTTGTCCGGGGCAAAATAATACTGGGGAAGTCCTGTGATATCACGGACTCTCTTCGTATCCCATATTCCCTGGAATTTCAGATTATGGATTGTCATAACCGTCTTGATGCCGCGGTAATACTCATTGCCATAGCGGAAATTATCCAGATATACCGGCACCAGGCCTGTCTGCCAGTCATGACAGTGTATGATATCCGGTCTGAAGTCAATCAAAGGAAGCGCGCTCAAAACTGCCTTTGAAAAGAACGCAAACTTTTCAATATCCGCATACATGTCTCCATATGGTGCGAATCCGTTAAAGTAATATTCATTATCAATAAAATAAAACGTAATTCCTTCATACTGAAATTCCAATACGCCTACATACTGCTTTCTCCAATTAAGGTCCATATAAAAATGCGTGCGGTACTGGAGTTTTTCTTTCCACTCTTCTTTCATGCACATGTATTTGGGCAGCATAACGCGCACGTCATATTTCTCTTTATTAAAATATTTTGGAATTGAGCCGACAACATCAGCCAGTCCTCCCGTCTTAATAAATGGCACCGATTCTGAAGCGGCAAATAAAATTTTTTTCATTGCTTTCCCTCCCAAACTCACAGTTTCTTCTATTATATCCTATTTTTTTTCAGAAGAAAAGCATTACTTTTCATTATCTGTTTTTCGATTCGAGACGTATTGTGTCTGCGATAAGCGCGATAAACTCAGAGTTTGTGGGTTTCCCTTTGCCGTTACTTACAGTATAACCAAACAGGCTGTCCAGCGTATCCAGTTTTCCTCTGCTCCAGGCCACCTCTATGGCATGACGGATGGCTCTCTCTACCCTGCTTGCTGTGGTCTGATGCTTTTTTGCTACTGTAGGGTATAAAATTTTCGTAATTGCATTGAGCACATCCATATCTTCTACTGCCATCATAATTGCGTCCCGCAGATAATGATACCCCTTGATATGCGCAGGTATACCGATTTCATGAATCATATCCGTCACCCTGCTTTCCAGGTTCTGCTCAGGTCCGAAAGACACCGGGGCATCCATACCGCAGCCAACGGCCGGATTATGGCGCAGCGATTGGCCTGTCTGTTTGATCCGGCTGATAATCATCTCATTCTGAAATGGTTTTAATATATAATAGCTGGCTCCTTTTTTGAAGGCATCTTCCGTGATTCTCTCCTGTCCTACTGCTGTAATCACAATAAATCCAGGATGCTTCTTTAGTTCTTTGTTCCGTCCCGTCATTTCCATAACGCTCAATCCGTCCATCTTCGGCATGATCAGATCCAGCAATACAACATCCGGCTGCTTTTCTTTGATAATCTGATATACATCCTCCCCGTTATTTGCCTTTCCGACCAGATTCAACTCTTTATCGCCTTCGATAATCTCGCCAAGCAGATCAAGTATTCGTTCATTGTCGTCAGCAATTGCCACACTAATTCCGCTCATTCTACGTTATGCCTCCTTCTCCCTACATCAAAAACCGTCGAGATAAATTATATAGTTCGGAATCCTGTTAAGCAAGAAATTGCTGTCGGAAAACACAAACGATTCTCGACAGAATTATGAAGATCCGACAGATTCCAACATGTTTTCAATAAAGATTCCGTATCCCTTCGCCGCATTCTGTACGAAGACATGGGTAACCGCTCCAACCAGTTTCCCATTCTGTATGATCGGACTTCCGCTCATGCCCTGGACGATTCCGCCGGCCACTTCCAACAGCCTTTTATCCGTCACTTCCAAAACAATTCCCTTGTTCACTTCTTCTGTATTTTTGTCGACTTTTGTAATACGAATTTCATATTCCTTCACTTCTCCCTCTACCGCACACCGGATAGACGCCGGGCCCTCTGTGATCTCCTCCTTAGACGCTGTTTCCATCGGCGTCTGATCTGAAAACAATGCATTGATATTGTGAATCGTACCATAGATACCACACTCTGTATTTTTTTCAATCGATCCAAGAACATTGTAACTGTTATAAACAATGATTCCTTCCATTCCCCCCGGAACGCCATCTTCTCCTTTCTGGATATCTTTAATACTGGTTTCATAAACCCTACCGCCGGATGTTTCCATTAACTGATTCGTATCCACATCATGAATTCCATGTCCCAATGCGCCGAACTGACTGTTCGCATTCAAAAAGGTAACCGTACCAAGACCCTGTGCATTATCCCGGATCCAGATTCCCAGCTTATATTCTTTATCCTCACACAAAACTGCTTTCATCCTCACATCAATACACTGATCGTTTCTGCGGATTCCCAGAATCACCTCTTCATGATCCAGGTCTTCTACCGCCTGCACCAATTGCTTTTTATCTGATATTTCCTGTTCATCCAATGAAACAATATAATCGCCAGGACACACAAGATTAACTGCGGGTTCGTAATCATTTCCGTCTATTCCTTTGATCTTATCTGTTCCCAATACCATGACGCCTTCTGTCTCCAGATATATACCTATGGGCATTCCTCCTGGAATCACCATGCCTCCTTCTGTACCGGCGCTGACTTCCTGTCTCATCTGTTCCTGCCGGGTATGAACAACCAGATATCCTCCGCCTGTTGCAGTCGTAAAAATCACAATCATGATAAGGATCTTACGATACCAGTATTTTCTCATTTCTTCACCTCACTAAAAAAGATAGGCACCACAAATGGCCGCCTATCTTATTATGTGACTCTTTCTATATCTTTACTCTATACTTTCAATCTGGATTTCAATTCTTCCGCAAGCTTTTTCATCTCTTCGGCATTCTTTCGCACAATATCTGTAATCTGGGCTCCGCCAAGAATTCTTGTCAATTCCAAAACAGACTCCTGTTCACCAAGCGGAATAATATGGGTTCTGGCATTTCCTTTTTCCGTAACTTTCTCAATCCGGTAATGGTGGTCTGCCATCGCCGCTATCTGAGCAAGATGCGTAATACAGATCACCTGGTGCCCCGCACCGATCAACGCCATTTTTTCCGACACTTTCTGCGCAGTTCTTCCACTGATTCCCACATCGATCTCGTCAAAGATCAGGGTCTCTATATCGTCCTTTTCTGCCATCACTGCTTTTATCGCAAGCATGATTCTGGACAATTCTCCACCCGAAGCCACTTCTCTCAGCGGTTTCGGCGGTTGCCCGGGATTCAGGGAAATCCGGAACTCAATATCATCTGTCCCGTCTGCGGTATATCCGTTCGTCTTATCAAACCAGATCTGAAATTCCGTTTTTTCAAAATTCAGATCTTTCAACCCGGCGGTGATATCGTTCTCCAGCCTCAACGCAAACTTCTTCCGAAGATCAGAAAGTGCCGCGGACGACTGTTTTAACTTCTTTTCTGTCTCTTCTGTACGCAGACGCAATTTTGAAAGATATCTGTCATAATCTTCCAGAACTACAATCCTTTTCTCTTTCTCTTCACAGTATGACATGATTTCTTCAATCCGGCTTCCGTATTTTGTCTTCAGCCGGTTGATCTCATTCAGCCGGTTCTCCGTATCATAGAAATCTTCTTCTGAGAATTCACAGTTATTCTCATATAAAGACAGCTCCCGGTTAAAATCATTCAGAAGGCTGTCAATTTCCCCTAACTGTTCATAAAGCGCTCCGGCCCGGTCATCGTAACCGGCCGCTTCCGCCAGGCTTCGAATTCCCCTGCTTAAGCAATCACTTGCATTAGGATTCCCGTTACTGGTATAACGGTGAGTTTCCTCCAGAGCATCCCGAATCCGTTTTCCATTTTGCATTCTGCGGTACTGCGTTTCCAGCTCATCATCTTCTCCGATTCGCAGCCCGGCATTCCGGATTTCATTAACCTCAAATTCCAGAAACGCAAGTTCTTTCATCCGGCTGCTTTCATCAATCGCCGCTTCCTCAAGCTCTTTCCGGCAATCTCTGTAAGCCTGAAAATCCGCCTTTACCTGCTCCTTTATTTCGCGTAAAGCTTCTCCCGCATATGCGTCTGTAATTCCAAGATGATTCTTTTTATATAAAAGCGACTGGTGTTCATGCTGGCCGTGAATGTCGATCAAAATAGAAGAAACTTCCTTCAAAAGCGACATTGGAACCGTCTCTCCATTGATTCTGCTGACACTTCTCCCCTGCATCAGTCTTCTGGAAAGCGTTATGGTTCCATCCTCCGGATAGATATCCAGTTCTTTCAGTCTTTGAATCTGCTGTTCTTTCCTGACTGAAAAGCTGATCTCGACAAAACCATACTCTGCGCCAGTGCGGATCATATCTTTTGTACATCTGGCTCCCAGCGCCAGGTTGACAGATCCGAGTATAATGGACTTCCCTGCGCCGGTCTCTCCGGTCAGGATATTAAGACCTTCTTTAAACTCCGCCTCAATCTCATCGATCAAAGCCAGGTTTTTCACATGTAAACTTTCTAACATTCCGCCTCCTATAAGACGATCCTGCGGATCTTGTCCATAACCTTAACTGTATCATCCACACTCCGGATTGCGCACATAATCGTATCATCTCCGGCAATGCTGCCGACTACCTCGCTCCATTTCATAGCGTCAACGGCCGCTGCTACCGCCATTGCCATACCTGAAACCGTTTTAATTACCAGGATATTCTGTGCCATCGCCATAGACACATACCCGTCTTTTAACACCCGTATATATTTTTCACTCATCCCGCTTTCCGAGTTCTGATGGAGCGCATATCTTTGTTTTCCGTTTTCCGCCGGCACCTTCGTCAGTTTCAGATCCCGGATATCCCGCGATACAGTTGCCTGCGTCACTTTAAAGCCTTCCTGGTTCAGATAATCTGCCAGCTCTTCCTGCGTTTCAATATGATACTTATTGATCAGTTCTATGATTTTTGCATGTCTGTTTACTTTCATCTTGTTAATTCCCTTTCATTTTTCTGCGCAACGTTTCCAAAAAACTGATCTTACTCAGTTTCATAATCTTCGTGGAAGCCTGGGCACGGTGGATCTTCACCCATTCTCCCGTTTTGAGAGTCATCGTATCGGCCCCGTCAAAGCTGACGAACACTTCTTCCTCCGTTCCATTCCGTCCCATCCCTATCTCAACGATTATTTCATCTTCTGAAGAAAGTACGATACTGCTGGTATTCAGCACATGTGGACAGATCGGAGATATAACGATCAAGGATGCAGTCGGTTCCACAATCGGCCCTCCTGCAGACAGATTGTATGCCGTAGAACCTGTCGGGGTAGATATGATGATTCCATCCGCCTCATAAGAATTCAAAAACGACCCGTTCACATATAACTGAAAATGAATCACTCGCAATTCACCTTTTCTGCAGACTACGATATCATTCAGAGAAATATCTCCGGACTGATCCTGAAAAACACCTTCCAACATCATCCGTTCTTCTATCACATAGTCGCCGTCTGCAATCTGCTGGATCGCTTCGTTGATATTACTGACTTCTACCTCTGTCAGATATCCCAGCGTCCCCATATTCACGCCCAATATCGGAACATCTCTGTGCTGAAGCATACGCGCTACTTCAATCAGGCTTCCGTCGCCGCCAACTACAAGTGCACAGTCAATCTCATCCGGCAATGATTCCCGGATGATTTTTTTATCTTCATTTTTCTGACATATGACACAGGTCTTTCCTGCCTCTTCCAGCAAGGCTTTTATTTTCATCGTAATCACATGTCCAACATCTTTTCCGTCGTTCGTAACAATTAAAAAATTATCCATTTTCAAAGCCTCTCTGCTATTTCGCCAGCGTATCGAATGCCTGCTTCACAACACGCTCAATTTCAATGTCCTCCTTGATTTCCGGCTTCTGCGTTTTTTCCAGATGTATCAGATATTCAATGTTCCCTTCGGGGCCACATATCGGGGAAAACTCCAGATTACAGACTCGCAGTCCGATGGAAAGGGCATAATCGATGACTTTCTGAATTACCTGGACATGAGTGGAAGCATCCCGTACCACGCCCTTTTTCCCCACCTTTTCACGGCCCGCCTCAAACTGCGGTTTGATCAGCGCAACAATCTGTCCGTTGGCTGTCAGATAATTACTGACTGGCTGCAGAACTTTCGTCAAGGAAATAAACGAAACATCAATGGAAGAAAAATCAATGCTTTCTCCCAGATCTTCCGGCGTCACATATCGGATATTCGTCTTCTCCATGCACACGACTCTGTTATCCTGTCTCAGCTTCCAGTCAAGCTGCCCTCTTCCCACATCAATCGCGAATACCTTCACCGCTCCATTTTGCAGCATACAATCTGTAAATCCGCCAGTCGATGCGCCCACATCCGTACAGACCTTTCCCTTGACGCTCACGTCAAAATTACGTATCGCCTTTTCTAATTTTAATCCTCCCCTGCTTACATAAGGCAGAGTATGCCCTTTGACTTCTATCGACACTTCCTCCGGAAAGGCCGTCCCGGCTTTGTCCTCCCTCTGGCCGTCAACAAATACATTACCGGACATGATAATCGCTTTTGCCTTTTCTCTGGAAGATGCAAGATTTCTCTTTACCAGTAAAACATCTAAACGTTCTTTCATATATTCTCCTAGACTTCTTTATATTTTGCACGGATACGGGCCGCAACTGTTTCTGCGTCGATTCCAGTTTCCCTCCTTAGAACCTGAATGCTTCCGTGTTCTACATATTCATCCGGCAGCGCCGCATTCCACACCTGCACTTTTAGATTCTGCTGACAGACATACGCCTGCACTTGCTCACCGAAACCGCCGGTTTTAACATTCTCTTCCATAGTCACAATCAGCCTGTGATTCTGAGACAGTGTGCGGATACATTCTTCATCCAGAGGCTTTACAAATCTTGCGTTCACAAGCGTACAGAAAATCCCATCCTTTTCCAGTATTTTCCGTACCCTCACCGCCTCCTCAAACATGTGTCCCACACTGAGGATTGCCAGTCCATCTCCCTTGAAGATCGTCTCGCTTTTCCCATACTGCAGCGGGCTCCGGAATTCCTGGTATCCGTCATATGCACATCCCCTCGGATAGCGTACGGCCACCGGGCCATTATATGCCAATGCGAAACGCAGCATATCCGCAAGCTCCCACTTATGCTTCGGCGACATAACTGTCAGATTCGGAATACTTCTCAGATAAGAAAGATCAAAGATCCCCTGATGTGTTTCTCCATCACTTCCCACAAGTCCTGCACGGTCCACAGCAAAAACGACCGGAAGATTCTGTAGCGCCACATCATGGATAATTTGATCATACGCTCTTTGCAGGAAAGAAGAATAAACCGCGAATACCGGCTTCATTCCCCCTGCGGCCATGCCGGCCGCGAAAGTAACCGCATGCCCTTCCGCAATGCCCACATCAAAAAAACGGTCCGGAAACATACGGGAGAATCTGGCAAGCCCGGTTCCTCCAGCCATTGCCGCCGTGATAGCAACAATTCGTTCATCTTCCTTCGCAGAATCACAGAGTACTTTTCCAAACACATCGGTCCAACTGTCTTTTTCACCGGCCGCTTCTGCTTCTCCTGTCCGCACCTGAAAGGGACCCACACCATGGAACTTATCCGGCTGTTCCTCTGCAGGCTGATAGCCTTTCCCTTTCTTCGTCATAACATGCAGCAGCACAGGTCCTTCAATTTTCTTTGCTTCTTTAAATGCCTTGCAGAGCATGGATATATTATGTCCAGGAATCGGTCCCAGATAAGTGATCCCCATATCTTCAAAAAACATTCCCGGTACTACCAGCTGTTTGATACTGCTTTTCGTCTTTCGGATCTGGGAAATCATATGTTCCCCCACGACCGGCACCGTATTCAATGCGTTTGTAACACCTCTTTTTAATCCGGTATAGATATCTGCCGTCCGAAGACGCGCCAGATATTTTGACATCCCTCCAACATTCTCTGAAATCGACATATGATTGTCATTAAGGACAATAATAAAATTCGTTTTTAATGAAGCTGCATTATTTAATGCCTCGTAGGCCATTCCTCCAGTCAGCGAACCATCGCCGATCACAGACACCACATAATAGGACTGACGCTTCAAATCCCTGGCATGTACATATCCCAGACCGGCTGAGATCGAAGTGGAACTATGCCCCGTATCAAACGCATCGCACTGACTCTCTTTTCGTTTTGGAAATCCGCTCATGCCTCCGTACTTGCGCAGGTCATCAAATCCGTCTTTCCTGCCCGTCAGAAGTTTGTGGGTATATGACTGATGCCCTACGTCCCAGATCAGCTTGTCCTGCGGAAGGTCAAACATCAGGTGCATGGCAATCGTCAGCTCCACAACGCCAAGATTCGATGCCAGATGTCCTCCTGTTCTGCTGATTTTATCCAGCAAAAATTCACGGATTTCCTCCGGCAGAAGCCGCAGTTCTTCATCTGTCAGTTTTTTTATATCGTTTTCTTTCTGTATTTTTTCTAATATCATAAGACATCCCTCTCTATCTGTCCCTGCGGATCAAATACTGCAGTAACATCTCCAGATATTCATTTTCACCGGGAAGTGTTTTCAGCAGACGGATAGCTTCTTGGGAATATTCTTCCACGATCCGCCCTGCTTCTTCAACTCCCATTAAAGTCACATAGGTGGTTTTCCCGTTTTTCTCGTCACTGTGTACTGGTTTGCCCAGCACTTCATCTGTACTGGTCACATCCAGAATATCATCCTGGATCTGGAATGCGATCCCCACATGTCTGGCAATCCGCTCCACGACTCCGACCTCTTCCGCAGATCCGCCGCCAAGCAACGCGCCAATCATCATGGACGCTTCGATCAAAGCTCCTGTCTTCAATTCATAGATCGTATCCAGGATCTCTTTTTTTATTTCCCTGCCTGTTTCTTTTACATCTATGACCTGTCCGCCGATCATCCCGTATATACCGGCTTTTTTCCCAAGTATTCCCAGCGCCCGCCCAATGATCAGGCTGTCTTCCGGATCCGTCACAAATGCCCGGGACGCTGTCTCAAAAGCGAAATTCAAAAGCGCATCCCCCGTCAGAATCCCCATATCCTCTCCATATACAATATGCGTTGTCTTCCGCCCTCTCCGGTATTCATCGTTATCCATAGCCGGGAGATCGTCATGAACCAGCGAATAGGTATGTATCATCTCAATAGCCGCCATAAATGGATATATGGCAGCAGATTTTCCGTTAAACAAGCGGTAGGTTTCCTGCATCAGCATCGGACGCAGACGTTTTCCTCCGGCCAGAAGGCTATATGCCATAGCCTCCATAATAACGCTTTGATATCCTCTCTGACTAGGCAGGTACTCCTGCAGAATCTGTTCTATTTTTTGTACTTTACTGTTCATCTGATTCTGGAAATCACGCTTCGAATTCATGTGTCTCTCCCTTTTCATCTAATATAAGCATCTTTTTCTCCACATAGTCAATCTTATCATTGCACTGTTTCAGCAGATCTATTCCTTGCCGGTACAATCCAAAAGTTTCTTCCAGGGAAAGTTCTTCTTTCTCCATTCTTTCCACCGTCTTATCCAGCATTTCAAACATCTGCTCCAACGTAGCTTCCTGTTGTTTTTTATTGTCCATATTCTTCCTCCCTGGTCTCTGTGACAGCCGCACAGATCAGACCGTCTGCAACATGGATCTTTAATTTCTCTGCCACACGGCACTGTCTGATACTTTTTATCGGACTGCCTGTCTCATCTTCTACAAAAGAATATCCCTGATTCAATTTATCAATAGGCGAAAGCCCTTTCATTGCTTCCATATATAACGCCAGCCGATGTCTTGATCCGGTTATTTTTTTCTCCATTCCTAAACGGAGTTCCTCTTCTAATTCCATCGTCCTCTGTCTTTGTTCCTGCAGCTTGTGTCTGGGATGAAGAACGTTCATTTTTTCCTCATACCTCTGCACTTTCATCCACATGATCTGAACGCTCTGTCCGATTGCCCGTTTCATCCTGAGCCGGTATTTTTGAAGCGACTCCTGGACCCTGCGCAGGTCATATACGGCAAGTTCGGCGGCGGCAGAAGGTGTCGGCGCGCGGAGATCTGCCACATAATCCGCAATCGTAGTGTCTGTCTCATGACCGACTGCTGATATTACCGGAACCGAACAGTCAAAAATAGCTCTTGCCACTTCTTCTTCGTTAAACGCCCACAGATCTTCGATGGATCCGCCGCCTCTTCCCACAATGATCACATCAACATTCCTTGCTTCCAGCATCCGGATTCCCCGGACAATACTCTCTTTTGCTCCGGCTCCTTGTACCCGTGCCGGATAAAGGATTAACTGCACATAAGGATTCCGTCTGGAAACAATATTCATAATATCACGAATGGCTGCCCCTGTAGGCGCTGTCACCACTCCCACATTTTTAACATAAGCAGGAATAGGTTTTTTATACTCCTGGGCAAACATTCCCATCTCTTCAAGCTCTTTCTTCAGCATTTGAAACCGCTCAAACAGTCTGCCTTCCCCATCCAGGCGGATATCTCTGGCATAGAGCTGATAGGATCCGCTTCTTTCATATACGCTGACAGATCCATACACGATAACCTGCTGTCCCTCCTGAAGACGAAAAGAAAGTCCGTTACGCTGCCCCGCAAACATAACGCAGGCAATCGTTCCGGACTCGTCCTTTAATGAGAAATATATGTGTCCCGATGTATGATACTTGCAGTTCGAAACTTCACCCCTGACATAAACGCGGTTCAGCAAATAATCCTGCGTGAACATATTTTTAATGTAAGCATTCACCTGCTTTACTGTATATACATTCTGTGTCATAGCTTACCTCTGGTCACTCTGCAAGCTTGGCTAGAACTCCATTGACAAAAGATGGACCCTCGTCGCCGCTGTATCTCTTTGCCAGTTCCACCGCTTCATTGATTGCAACTCCCGTTGGAACTTCTTCATCCCACTTCATCTCGTAAACCGCCAGACGGAGGATCGTAAGATCCACTTTGTTCATCCGGCTGGTTTTCCACCCGGTTGTGTGACTGTTGATCAAAGAATCAATCTCTTCTGTCCGCTCTGCAATTCTGCCCACCTTGTCTTTAATGTAGGCAATCTCCTTTTCCTCCGCGCCTTCCATCTCTGCACAGTAATGCTCCAGCTGCTCCGGCATCTCATCGTTTTTGTTGAATTCGGTTCCAAACAATATTTTAAATATGTGCTCCCGTATTTCTGATCTTTTCACTTAGTCTTCCTCCGGAACTTCTACACCGGCTACGCGGATGTTTACATCGGCGACCTCCAGGCCGGTCATGTTTTCAATTGCTGATTTCACTTTTTCCTGAACCCTGGCTGTAATATCCTTTACATGATACCCATATTTCAAATTCAGCGCAAGAGAAACCGTAACGATCCCGTCCAGCACGTCCACCTTCACTCCTTTTGAAAGGGATTTTCTGCCCAGCTTGCTGACCAATTCTCTTGTGGCGTTCCCAGCCATCGATGCGATCCCGTCTACCTCCATTGCCGCAAGTCCTGCAATAATGGAAACAACTTCATCCGCAATCTTCACTTCGCCAAGATTCTCATCTGCTTTTATCGTATATATGTTTCTTTCTTCTTTACTCATCTTAGAAACCCTCCTGTCTGGTCTAACACTTCTAATAATTATAACAAATTAATCTGGTTTTGCATAGTACGAAATCACTGCTAGCGTCCAAATTCCGACAGTATTAGCCCCTCGTTTCTGTCCACCGTCATCCGGATACTCCATTCGTTCACAAAAAGCAATAAAGGCCTGTCTTTCAGATCTTTCACCTTTTTCATGTCAGATGTTCCGGTCAGCCTGTCCATGTCGATTTCTGTATTTTCGATCCAGCGAATATGTTCATAAGGAAGGGTATCCAGGCGGATTTCCACATTGTATTCATTTTCCAGCCGGTACTTCAGAACATCAAACTGAAGGACGCCCACAACACCTACGATAATCTCCTCCATTCCGGTATTATATTCCTGGAATATCTGTATTGCGCCTTCCTGGGCAATCTGATTAATTCCTTTGATGAACTGTTTGCGCTTCATCGTATCTACCTGACGCACTCTGGCAAAATGTTCCGGCGCAAATGTGGGAATCCCTTCATAGGAGAACCGTTTTGCCGAGGCTGTCAAAGTGTCGCCGATGGAAAAGATTCCCGGATCAAATACGCCTATAATATCTCCGCCGTATGCTTTTTCTATCATCTTTCTTTCACTGGCCATCAGCTGCTGGGGCTGTGACAGTCTTACCTTTTTTCCCCCTTGCATATGCCATACATCCATTCCAGCCTCAAATTCACCAGAACAGATACGCATGAATGCGATTCTGTCTCGATGCGCTTTATTCATATTGGCCTGGATCTTAAATACAAAGGCAGAAAAATCCGGTTCCTTCATCGGATCAATCAAGCCTGCGTCCGACTTTCTGGGAAGCGGCGATGAAGTCATCTTCAAAAAATGCTGCAGGAATGTCTCCACTCCAAAATTCGTCAGCGCCGATCCGAAGAACACAGGCGACAACTCTCCTTTACTTACCAGATCCTGATCAAAAACGGCCCCCGCTCCATCTTGAAGCTCCATCTCTTCTTCTAACTGCAGCTTCTGGGAATCAGTAATCAGCCACGACAATTCCGGGTCATTTAAAGCCACCTTTTCCACTTCTCCCTGCGTTGTCCCTTTGTGTGTATCTGAAAAAACCTCCACTTTTTTTGACGCCCTGTCATAGACGCCGCGGAATTCCTTTCCAGAACCAATGGGCCAGTTAATAGGGCAGGTGGCAATTCCAAGCTCATTTTCAATATCATCAAGCAGTTCAAACGTATCCATCGCTTCCCGGTCCATTTTATTAATAAATGTAAAAATCGGAATGTGACGCATCGTACATACCTTAAATAATTTTCTGGTCTGCGCCTCAACACCTTTCGACGCATCAATAACCATCACAGCAGAATCCGCGGCCATAAGTGTACGGTAGGTATCTTCCGAGAAATCCTGATGCCCCGGCGTATCAAGAATATTGATGCAATAATCATTATAATGAAACTGAAGCACGGAAGAGGTCACAGAAATTCCTCTTTCTTTTTCTATTTCCATCCAATCTGAAACTGCATGTCTGGCAGTTGCTTTTCCTTTTACGCTTCCTGCCTGATTAATAGCTCCGCCATATAACAGAAACTTTTCCGTCAATGTTGTTTTTCCGGCATCCGGATGCGATATGATCGCAAATGTCCTTCTCTTTTTAATCTGCTCTTTTACTTCATTCGATATCTGAGACATATATAAATAACACTCCTAATATATTATATCCGTATAAATACGCTATTAGTCAGTATATCATACATGTTCCGTATCGACAAACAAAAAGCTGGAAAAACTTCCTATTCTTCCGCATAAACAGGGGTAATTACCACATTCTGGGCCGGAACCCCGGTTTTTCTTGTAACAATATCTTCAATCTGTGCCAGATTAGCATCCGTAAGTTCTTCTGCATGGACAACTACATCTGCCGAATCCTCAGTAAGACTGACCACTGTATCAGTGAAGCCTTTTGATGCAAGAAGTGTTTCTGCCGCCACTTCTTTTTCTGCCAGTTCGGTCATAGACACCATCTGGTTGACTGCATCCTGTTTCTGTTCATCCGTAAGACTTTCATTGTCAATGATTTCCATCAAAGATTCTTTATTCTGCGCCCGTACCTGTTCCCGGGCTACTTTTGCTTCTGCGACGACTCCCTGCGCGCCTGCGCTGGTAAGAACCGCCTCGCCGGGAGTTCCCTCTACATCGCCCTCATCGTCCTGACTCTCAATATCTTCTGTCGATGCAGTCAGATCCTCCTCCGAAATATCCAGAAGTTCCTGACTGGCAAGATCTGCGCTTGTTTCCTGCGTATCAGAATCTCCCGGAAAAAAATTTCCGGAATAATTCAGGTATCCGGCCGCTGCAATCATAACTGCCAAAGCTGCAATAATAATCTGATTTCTTTTAAATACTCGTTTCACTGTTTACCCTCCTGATTTTCTGATTGGTTTTCATTCTTCTTCATTATCCTAATCTTATGCGTGTCTATATCAAATAATGCCTGGACCGCCTCCATAATATTCTGTTTTACCACTGCCTTGTCTCCTCCGGACGCAACCACAAGAACCCCCCGCACTTTCGGACTTATCTCCTTGCTTACATAGGGTTCTTCCTGGTTTCCGCTGCCACCGTATACAGAAGACTCACTGGTACTGGAACTTTTACTTGTTCTTGTAGATTCTGTACTGCCTGATTCTGTAACGGTATCTGTCTGGCTGGATCGGTCTTTCTCCACCACTTTTTCCGCAGACGACTCCAGCGTGATCATCACCTCCACCTCGCCGGCCCCCCATATTTGCGACAGGATGTTTTCCAGTCTTCGCTCCATCTCTCCGGCATAATCCCCGGAAGAATATGCCGTATCCGTCTGTTGTTCTTCCTTTTCTTCCCGTTCTGGCTGTGCAGGAATCGCTATAACCAACAGCAAAATTCCCGCCAGCAATAGAATTAAAAGCTGATCTTTTTTCAGTTTTTTATCAGTAAGCGTCTTCAGAATCCCATTCCAATCCTTCCGTTTCACCTTTACCCTCCCTGATTTTCCATCTGTCTACGGATCTTCTGTTATAGAATCCAGATAATCCTCTTCCCGAATCTCATACAGAAAAGAAGCCGCATCTTCAATGGATTCCATCTGTTCCTGGTATACACGGCTGTCGAATATCTGCTCCAAAGCCTCTTTTCTGTCAAACAGTTGAAATACCGGCGCTGCCAGCAGCACTACCAGCACCATTCCCATAAACAGCCGGATATATCTGCGATAATCAGAATCCGGCAAAAGATGGATCACTGTCGTTGCAAGAATCATAAAATATGCGATATTTTTCATCCAATCATACAGATAATCAAACATCTCCTAATTGCCTCCTGTCACCATAGTCACTACAGCTATGGTCAACAAAAACAAAAGTCCTGTCGTAAAAATCAGTTTCATAAGAAGCAGACACCCCTCGCCGACTGTTTCCACACATCCTACGATCCGTGGATCCGATATAGGCTGAATAACTGCAGCTGCCAGTTTGTACAGTAAAACCGCTCCTCCGATCTGTGCCAGAGGAACCAGGCAGATCCCAACCGCAATAACAGCTCCGGTCATACCAATGCCGTTTTTTACCAGAACTGCTGTTCCGGCCGCCACTTCCGCCATTCCCCCTAACGCATCTCCTACTCCCGGGATTGCTTCCGCTCCCCGGGTGACCACGCTCCGTTTCACCGTATCGATCGCCGGGTTGATCATTCCTTGGATCACATTTAATCCTATGATCCATGCCAGCAATGATTTCAATCCCCAGGAAATTACCATCTGAATCAGCCCCGCAAATTTCGACAGATATGTTTCTTCTGATAACGCGTCCAAAATCCGGATCATCATATAAATATGAATCATAGGCAGTATGATTTTCACAATAATCCACTCCGACAAATAAATAAGAAACAATACCAGATGATAGAATGCTGCAGCCGTAACACTTCCTTTCGCGACAGATACCGCAGCAAAATACACAGGGCTGAAAACCCCCATAAAATCTGTCAGTCCTTCGATTCCACCTTCCGCCCAGCTCAAGGTAAGATCAAAAACTTTTAACGAAAGCGCAATCAACAACAAATATAATGCATAAAAACTGATATCTGAAAGTTGCCGGTTCTGAAAAACCTTCGAAAAGTTGCTGAGTACCGCCGCCGCAAATGCAATCAGAATAATTTTTATCAGACTGTTTTTGTTGATCCGCAGGACGTAAGACAGTTGATCCCATACAATCCGGTTCAGAAGTTCTCCTGTCAGTTCAAGCTCCCCATCCAGCAATTGCCTTACTGTATCCATAAAACTCAGATTCTCCTCCGGGAACAACTCCCGGACAGATTCGTCAATCGTTTCAAAAGAAAATTCATCCAGCAGTTTTTCCTGCACAGCTTCCCTCCCTATCTCTGCCTCCTCCATCTCTGATGCTTCTATCTCCGCCGGAAACAAAAATATCCATAGCAAAAGGATCACAAAACTCATTCGGATCATCTTTCTTCTTTTCATGGCAGGAACTCCCGGATTGTACTTAGCAGAGCCGACAGAACCGGCAGACTCAGAATCAGGATCAATACTTTTCCGAACATTTCAACTTGAGTCGCAATCGCCTGGTATCCTGCATCTTTACAAAAGCCTGATGCCAGTTCCGACATATAAGTAATTCCAACCATCTTAATCAGAACTTCCAGAAATCCTTTATCCACCTCTATGTAAGCACTTATGGACCGGAACGCCTGAAGCATCACTTTCAGCTGTGACAGCACTGCCGCGAAGATGAACAGACTTAAGGCAAGGCTGATATAGACTCCATACTCACTTTTGCCGTTTTTAAATTGTATAGCCAACAGAACACCCGCAACGCTAAGGACGGCCACTCCAAGAATTCCCATTGTTTTCACCTCCGGATCTTACATGGAAAACAGATCCCTGATTTCTTCAAACAAATCATAGATATACGGCACAATCCAGAACAAGACCAGCAAAAGACCAGCAAGACTCGTCAAAAATGCCTGTTCCTCCCTTCCGCTGTGTTTCAGTACTTGGCTTAATATAGATACCAGTATTCCGACTGCCGCAATTTTAAAAATCAGACTGATTGTCACCTTCCACCTCCTAGATTAAAAAAACTGTAATAAACAGCCCTGACATAATCCCCATACAACGGAAGAGTTTTTGTTTATTTTTCATCTCTTTACGCATCTCTTCCATAGAACGTCTAAATTCTTCCAGATACAGATCTATGGCACGGATCTGAATCTCCAGATCTGCTTCTCCAAGCTGGCTTCCCAGATCTGAGAGGCGGATTCTGTCCTTTTCCAAAAGTCCGGAATCTGCCAGACAGTCTGTTACAGAATCTCTCCAGATCTCGAAAAATGCCGTTCCCTGTCTTTTTTCCATCTCTCGGCACATCTGGCTCATCCATTTTGAAAACGGATCCGGGAATTCCTTTTCTAGCGATAAAAACACATCCCCAAGACAAGTTCTTGCATAAAGCATCTCACTTCGCAGCCGTACCATCAGAAGTTCCAGCTGGCGTGCCTGCTCATAACACTGTCCCAGTTCACATGCGGCTTTGGCCCCCCACGCTGTCGTTGCCGTAAGAACCAGAATACACCCCGCTGTTTTAGCAACCATTCCAACTATCCTCCTTATTTAAAGATCGTCCCGGTACAGCAAAGTTCCCCTGTTATCATAGATACCTTCAATCTGGCCGGTCCGTTTCCGGTTCCCCAGAAGGATATACCGCTGAAATCCGTCCTGCATGATTAATTCATTCAGCAACGGCTTTCTTCTCAGCTCTTCTAATGTCTCCGCATGGATCGTTGCCAGTATTTTGCAGCCGCATCGCATCGCATATTCGACTGCGTGAATATCTTCCACAGTACCGATCTCGTCCACCGCAATGATCTGCGGCGCCATAGATCGGATCATCATCATCATTCCTTCCGCTTTCGGACAACTGTCCAAGATATCTGTACGACATCCCAGATGGTTCTGTGATACGCCCAGAAAACATCCGCCGATCTCAGATCTTTCATCCACAACCCCTACTGTTTTCCCCTTCACATAAGCGTTGCCGTCCGAAAACTGACGGATCAGATCCCGGAGCAGTGTTGTCTTCCCGCATCCCGGGGGCGACACCAGAAGCGTGTGGCAAAATTCTCCCTGCTTAAGCAAATGCAGAAGAACGCGGTCCGCACATCCCGGGATCTCATGCGATACCCGGATATTGACCGAAGAAACATACTTCATATTTTTTACCTTCCCCTGTTCTACAACCACCTGTCCCGCAAGGCCCACCCGATGTCCTCCCTCCACAGTAATATATCCCTGACGCATTTCCTGCTCATATGCGTACAGCGAATAACGGCTGACATATTCCAGAACCTCCCTCATATCTTTTCCGGTCACCTGGTATGCTGTCCGGTATTCTTTCCCCCTGTAATTCAGGATCAGCTGCTGTCCGGTCCGAAGTCTGATTTCCTGAAGATCATCCAGTCTGTCTGCTTCCTCAGGCACATATTTTCTAACATTATGTGGCAAGATTTTTATAATCTGTTCCTTCTTCATATTTTGTCCACCTCTTTACATCATATATATGAGGACAAGAAGTATTTATGTATAAAAAAACAGATGCCACATCTGTGACACCTGTCCGTATATGTTTATCTTTATTCTGCAACATCCTTGATACTGAAAGAAAATCTTCCCATCTTGTCCTTTCCAAGACAAACTACTTTCACCACATCTCCAAGCGTGAGCACATCCTCCACATGGTTAACACGTTCTTTTGACAGCTTGGAAATGTGTACCATTCCTTCTTTTCCCGGAGCAAATTCAAGGAACGCTCCAAATTCTTTAATACTGATTACTTTTCCTTCCAAAACCTGGCCCGCTTCGAAATCTGTTACAATAATGTGGATCAGCTTTCTTGCAGTATCCATACCCTCTGCATCCGTTCCACATATAGAAACAGCTCCGTCATCCGTAATATCAATCTTAACGCCGGTCTGGTCAATGATAGCATTGATTGTCTTTCCTCTCTGACCAACCACATCTCCAATCTTCTGCGGATCAATCTGCATCTGAATAATCTTCGGCGCATATTCGCCGACTTCCGGTCTTGGTTCTGCAATCGTCTTGCTCATAACCTCGTCCAGAATATACGTTCTGGCTTTCTTAGTTGCAGCAATCGCCTCCTCGATAATCGGTCTTGTCAGGCCATGAATCTTGATATCCATCTGGATCGCTGTAATCCCCTTATGAGTTCCTGCAACCTTGAAGTCCATATCTCCGAAAAAGTCTTCCAGTCCCTGAATATCCGTCAGTACCAGGTAATCTTCATCCGTGTCTCCTGTTACCAGGCCCGCGGAAATTCCTGCCACTGCCGAACGGATCGGCACTCCGGCCGCCATCAAAGACATCGAGGATGCGCATACACTGGCCTGAGAAGTGGAACCATTCGATTCAAAAGTCTCAGATACAGTGCGGATGGCATATGGGAATTCAGATTCATCCGGAAGTACCGGAAGAAGCGCACGCTCTGCCAGCGCGCCGTGACCGATCTCGCGGCGTCCTGGTCCTCTGGAAGGTCTGGTCTCTCCCACGGAATAAGACGGGAAATTATAGTGATGCATGTATCGTTTGGAGGTCTCCGCTTCATCCAGTCCATCCAGACGCTGAGCCTCTGCCAACGGAGCCAGCGTTGTTACGGTACAGATCTGTGTCTGTCCTCTGGTGAACATTGCAGAACCATGCACGCGCGGAATCAGATCTACTTCAGCAGCCAGTGGACGGATCTGATCGATAGCACGTCCATCCGGACGTTTGTGGTCTTTCAGGATCATCTTGCGCACTGTCTTTTTCTGATACTGGTATACAGCTTCACCAAGCACAGCCAGCCATTCTTCATTATCCGCAAATGCTTCCTCCAGCTTTTCTGTAATCTGGCGGATGTTCTCCTCTCTCACCTGTTTTTCATCCGTGAAAACAGCTTCTTCCATCTGCTCCGGTGTGATGATCTCACGGATGGCGTCAAACAACTCTTCCGGTACTGCGCAGCTCTCATACGCATGCTTTGGTTTTCCGCATTCTGCCACAATAGTTTCTATAAATGCAATTACTTTCTGGTTCAGCTCATGAGCCGCAAAAATCGCGTCGATCATCTGCTGTTCCGGTACTTCATTCGCTCCTGCTTCAATCATAATAACCTTCTCTTTGGTTGAAGCCACGGTAAGGGCGAGGTCGGAAACCTCTTTCTGCGCCGCCGTCGGATTGAACACAAATTGACCGTCTACCAGTCCCACCTGTGTGGTGGAAATCGGACCGTCAAACGGAATATCAGAAATACAGGTTGCAATTGCCGCACCCAGCATAGCGGTCAGTTCCGGAGAGCAGTCCTGTTCCACAGACAGCACCAGATTTTCCAGTGTGACATCATTCCGGTAATCTTTGGGGAACAGAGGTCTCATAGGCCGGTCGATCACACGGCAGGTCAGGATAGCATTTTCAGACGCCTTTCCTTCTCTCTTATTGAACCCACCCGGAATCTTTCCGACTGCATATAACCGTTCATTATATTCTACGCTCAGCGGGAAAAAGTCAATTCCCTCTCTTGGTTTTTCAGACGCTGTGGCCGTACACAGCACAGTAGTATCCCCGTAATGCATCAGCACCGCGCCATTAGCCTGCTTTGCTACACGGTCAACATCTACACGAAGCGTACGGCCGGCAAGTTCCATCTCATACTTTTTGTACATAGTCTTCTCCTTTTACCTTTCATTTTCCTCTGTGGCAATCAATACCGAAACTACTGAAAAAAGCACTTTAGCAGCAATATCGCAAAAATACACTTTTCAGTGGTCTCGGTTCTCCATTGATTTTCCACAATCTTGAATATTATAACATATTATGCAAAAATGTTCCACTACAAAATTATGTGTCAATTATCATCCTCAATAAAAGAACAGGGCTGCCAGATAACGGCAGCCCCAACTGATTTACTATTATTTTCTCAGACCAAGTCTCTCGATCAGTGTACGGTATCTTTCAATATCCGTCTTCTTCAGATATGCAAGAAGTCCTCTTCTCTGTCCAACCATCTTAAGAAGTCCTCTTCTGGAGTGATGATCCTTCGGATTCGCCTTGAAATGATCGGTCAAATCATTGATTCTTGCTGTCAGAATCGCGATCTGTACCTCCGGTGATCCAGTGTCGCCGGCTGTTCTTCCATACTCTGCTACGATCTGTTCTTTCTGTTCCTTTGTAATCATTGTTGTTTTCCTCCTTTAAATCATTCATAAACGCCTGATATTAAGTAACGGTCGGAGTGATCCGGTTACCGGACATCGGCTTTCATACTGCAATAGTATAGCATGTATACAGCGGGATGTAAAGCAATATTTTACCGGTTAGCAAAGAATTCTTTCCCGGCCAGAAGATCCTGATCTACCGCTTCTTTCAGCCCGGCCACATCTTCAAATTTCTGCTCCGGGCGGCGGAAATGCAACAGTTCAATCTGAATTTCTTTTCCATAGACATCTTCATCAAAGTCAAGCAGAAAACTTTCGATCAGCTTACGCTCTGCTTCGCTCACCGTCGGCTTGACCCCCACGTTCGAGATAGCGTAATATGATTTCCCGTCGATACGGATCCGGCTGAAATATACTCCGTTGGGAGGGCTCGTTTTTTCATCTGGCCAAGCCACATTTACCGTCGGAAATCCCAGTGTTCTTCCCAGGCGTCTGCCATGTTCCACCCTGCCTTTGAGTGTATAAGGATATCCAAGAAGAGTTTCAGCCAGACATACGTCTCCCTGGCGCAGCACCTCTTTGATAAAAGTACTGCTGATAATGCGGTCCTGATAGCGCTCCTTTTCGATCACAAAAAGTTCATACCCGCATCTTCCGGCATATTCCGCCAGCATCCGGACATCTCCTCTTTTCTCCCGGCCAAATTGGAAATCCGTTCCTACCACCACATATTTTGCATGCAGCAGGCCACAGATGATCCGTTCAATAAACTCTTCTGCTTCTACCTGACTGAACTGCGGTGTAAACGGACATTCAATCAGCACGTCCGTTTCATCTTTCAGATGCTCATAACGTTCCTTCGCATCCATCAGAATCTGCGGCTGTACCTGTTTAGCTTTCCACAACGGATGCATATCAAATGCACAGACAATGCTTCTGACTCTTGTTTCCCTGCTTAATTCCTGTACCTTTGTGATAAGCTTCTGATGCCCGATATGCAGGCCGTCGAATTTTCCAAAGGTCACTGCTGATCTGCCATCACAGCAATACTGTTCCAGTCCTCTGATATACTCCATATTTATCCCTCTTTACTATTCTTCCGTCTTTTCATGAAAAAACATCTTTTTAATCCGGTATTCTCTGTTCTGTCTGTGCCATGCATACAACGCAATAAACTGGCCGTCGCTGTCATATAATCTGACCAGACTTCCATCCGGCGGATCTTTTATTTCACATTTCACAGTTTGTTCCCGCAGAGCGCCTCCATTTCTGGCCAGACTCTCCCACTGTGGACTGACCACAATCCGTGGATACCGCTCAAGAACACGGTCAACCGGCCAAACTATCTCTGCCAGCTTCCCCTGGTCTCTCTTTTGAACCACCTCGTCCAGAGTCAAACTGTCTTGGACTGAGAACGCTCCAGACTGCGTCCGCTCCAGCGATTCCATACATCCGCCGCATCCCAGTTCTGCCCCGATATCATGGCACAGTGTACGGATATAAGTACCTTTCGAACAGCGTATCTCCATCCGGACCCTGGGAATCTCCACAGAACGGATTCGGGCCGAAAATATCTGAACCATTCTCGGTCTTCGTTCCACCGTCTTTCCTTCTCTTGCCAGCTCATAAAGTTTTTTACCATTCACCTTAACTGCCGAATACATCGGCGGGATCTGCGGATATTCCCCTTCGAATTTCAAGACAGCTTCCCGGATCTTCTCCCCGGTTATCCCGGACACATCCCTGGTTTCCAGAATCCGCCCCAAAGTATCCTGGGTATCTGTCACACACCCCAGCAACAGTGTCGCTTCATAGGTTTTTTCTTTTTCTGTCAGAAAATCACACAGTTTCGTGGCCCTTCCAAGACATATGGGAAGTACTCCCTCCGCGTCCGGATCCAGAGTTCCGGTATGACCGATCTTGCGCTGCCCTAAGATTCCCCGCAATTTTGCCACTACATCATGAGATGTATACCCTTTTTCCTTATAAATATTAATCACGCCATGTATCATGTATTATCTCCAGTCGGGTTCTCCTGATCCCCTTTCATCTGATGTTCGATCTGTTTCGAAAGATTATTCAGCACATCATGCGGCGTACCCGCAAGTGTGAATCCGGCGGCTCTGACATGACCTCCGCCGCCAAAATACGCAGCGATCCTGCTGACATCTATTTTTTCTTTCGACCGTAGGCTTACTTTATAAACACTCGCTTCTGTCTCATACATAAACACAGCCACTTCTACATCTTTGGTCACCCTCAGCTGGCTGACAATCCCATCCAGATCCTTAGGGCTAACCCCGTAAAAATCCATAATTTTCTTCGTCACATATGCCGCAATACAAGCTCCATCCATAAAAACGATGCTTTCCAGCAGGGCTCTTCCCATAATCTGATTCTGCGCATAAGTTTTTTCATAATAAGTATTCTGTATGATTGAAGGTGCATCAATCCCTTTCTCCAGCAGCTCCGCCGCTGCGCGGAATGTAGCAGGACCGGCGCAGGAATACTGGAATACCCCGGTATCATGTACAATTCCAAGATACAGCAGCTCCGCTGTGCGCTTCGATACTTTTTTACGGTCCAGAATCCTATATACCAGCTCAGAGGTTGAGCTTGCATCCGGTTTTACCAGGTTTTCATCCGCAAACTTCCGGTTGCTGATATGATGATCGATACACCAGGTCCGTTTTGCCTGATCGAATACCGTTCCGGCAAAGCCCAGTCTTTCTTTATCTGCACAGTCCAGGCATATGAACAAATCATATTTCGTATCTGCCAAAACCTGATGACGGATGACTCCCTCCGGGAGCAGATACCGGTATGCATCCGGTATCTCGCCTAAGTAGACGTCCACCTGTCTGTCCGGTTCATTCTCGGTCAAATACTGATAAAGCCCCATGCAGGAGCCTACGCAGTCGCCATCCGGGCGTATGTGGCCAGCTATGGCCACCGTCGCCGCTTCTTTCAGAATATTATTCAACATCATTTTCACCTTCTGTTGTCATGCTTCTGGTCACTTCTTCAATTTTCTTTGACATGTTCACACCATATTCAATCGACTGATCCAGAACGAAATGAATCTCCGGTGTATTGCGCATATTCAGCGTTCTGGCCAGTTCGCGGCGAATATACCCTTCCGCGCTTTTAAGGCCTTCCAGCGTGTCATTTTGCGCCTTTTCATCGCCAAGTACACTGATGAAGGCTTTGCAGGTCTTAAGATCCGGCGCCACCTCCGCAGCAACTACAGAAGTAAAAGGAGCTACCCGGGGATCCTTAATCCCGCCCCGGATGATATTGCTCAGTTCTCTTAGCACTTCCGTATTGACCCTGGTGTTTTTTATGCTTCTTTTTCTCATATCTGTCGTCCTTCTTTCATGCCGAGCCGTTGAATTTCCTATCTTGGAATTTCAACCATTTTGAAAGCTTCTACCTGATCGCCTTCTTTTACATCGTTAAAGTTAGCAAATACAAATCCACATTCATATCCTGCTCTTACTTCTTTTACATCATCTTTAAAACGCTTCAGAGATGCCAGCGCACCTTCGAAGATCACAATACCATCCCTTGTGATCCGCACAGAACAGTCTCTTTCGAAAGTTCCGTCCTGAACATAGGATCCTGCAATGGTGCCGACTCCAGATGCCTTGAAGATCTGCCGTACTTCCGCATGGCCCAGAACCTTCTCTTCGAATACCGGATCCAGCATTCCCTTCATAGCTGCCTCCACGTCTTCGATAGCATTGTAGATCACACGGTACAGCCGGATATCTACACCTTCCCGTTCTGCGGTTTCCTTCGCTGTCGCATCCGGACGCACATTGAATCCTATGATGATCGCGTTGGATGCCGAAGCAAGGCTGACGTCAGACTCATTGACCGCGCCTACGCCGCCATGGATGATCTTAACGACAACTTCATCGTTAGACAGCTTCAAAAGACTCTGTTTAATCGCTTCCACAGATCCTTGTACGTCTGCTTTAACCACAATTCCCAGCTCTTTGAGATTTCCCTCCTGGATCTGGTTAAACAGATCGTCAAGAGATAATTTTGACTTAGTCTCCTCTATAAGTTTTGCTTTGCTCTGAGAAATAAAGGTCTCCGCAAAGTTTCTTGCCTCTTTATCATTTGCACATCCCACAAACACCTCTCCGGCATTGGGTACATCGTTTAATCCAAGAATTTCCACTGGCATGGACGGACCTGCCTCTTTGACACGCCTTCCTTTATCATCCATCATAGCTCTTACTTTACCATGGGCTGATCCGGCCGCAATAGAATCGCCCACGCGCAGAGTTCCCTTCTGTACAAGCACAGTGGCCACCGGTCCTCTTCCCTTATCAAGCTGCGCTTCCAGCACAAGCCCCCGGGCGCGGCGGTTTGGATTGGCTTTCAGCTCCATGACTTCCGCCGTCAGAACGATCATCTCCATCAGATCTTTCAGTCCTTCGCCGGTCTTGGCTGATACTGGCACAAAGATGGTGCTTCCGCCCCAGTCTTCCGGGATCAGTTCGTATTCCGCCAGTTCCTGTTTCACACGGTCGATATTGGCGCTTGGCTTATCAATCTTGTTGACAGCAACCACGATCTCTACACCGGCAGCTTTTGCATGGTTGATTGCTTCCACTGTCTGCGGCATGACTCCATCGTCCGCCGCAACCACCAGGATCGCAATATCCGTAGAGCTGGCTCCTCTCATACGCATTGCTGTAAAAGCTTCGTGTCCTGGTGTATCCAGGAAAGTAATCTTCTGTCCATTCACATCGACTACATATGCACCGATGTGCTGTGTAATTCCTCCTGCTTCTTTGTCGATCACATTCGTATGACGGATGGCATCCAGAAGAGAAGTTTTTCCATGGTCAACATGCCCCATGACACAGACTACCGGAGGACGCATCTTCATCTTCTTTTCGTCCTCTTCTTCCTCTTTCAGCAGTTCTTCGATTACATCCACAACTTCTTCCTTCTCGCACAGAACATCGAATTCCAGCGCGATCTCTTCAGCCGTTTCGTAATCGATCTCCTGGTTGACCGTAACGATCTTGCCCTGCATAAAAAGTTTCTTTACAATAACCGAGGGCACGATCTTCATCTTATCTGCCAGTTCCTTGATCGTCAGCACTTCCGGGATAATAATGGATTTAACCTCTTCCACTTTCTGTTCTTTCTGCTGCGGTTTCTGCATCTGCTGTTTCGGCTCGTTCTTTCCCTTCTTACCCTTTGTCATTCTGTCGTCTTCTTCATCGCGGCGGTATTCTTTTTTCTTATAGTCATCCTTCCCTTTTCCTTTTGCCCGCTGCGGCTTCTGCCCTTCTATCGCAGGCGCCGGGATGGAACTGTTGTTTCTTCTGTCCGGACGATCTCCCGGTCTTCTGTTCTGATTCCGGTCTCTGTCTCCCTGACGGTTCGGTCTTCCACCTTGAGGGCGCTCCGGTCTCTGCCCCCGCTGTCCCGGACCTCGGTCATTCCGTCTTTCCGAATTCCTCTCAGTTCCTCTTTCCGGATTCCGGTCTGTTCTTCTCTCTTGTGTTCCCCGTTCAAAACGGCGCTCTCCGCTCCGCTCCTGCTGTGCTGGACGCTCTGCGGCACGTTCTGTGTGGACAGACGGCTTCTGCACGCGCTCCTGCACTTCCGCCGGCTTCTTGACTGGCTCTGGTTTTTTCATATCCGCGGGAGCTGCCGGCCGCGGACCGGCCTGTTTTGCCGGCCTTCCGTTATTTACCTGCATCGGTTTCCCCTGAGAAACCGGGCGGCCATTCTGCTGCGGACGGTTTCCTGATTTTCTTCCCTGTCTGCCTGCGTTTTGTGTGTTCTGAGGACGGAACACATGCACGATATTCTTTTTCTTCGGCCCTTCAGATGCTGTTTTTGCAGCATCTCCTGACGCCGTTTCTGTCTTCAGATTCTTTCCCAGGCCATTTTTTACCATATCAGCCTCTTTTTCCTCAATCGTGCTCATATGATTTTTTACATCAACATTATTCTTGCTAAGGAATTCTACCACATCCTTGCTTGGAACATTCAACTCCTTCGCCAACTCATATATCTTCACTTTTGCCATACTTAAACTACCTCCTCTATGCAATTAACGTTACTCTCTTTATCCAAATACTCCTTAATTCCTTTTGCGAATCCTTCGTCCAATATTGCCAGAGACGCACGGAACTGTTTTCCCATTGCATGCCCCAAGGTATCTTTATCCTGATAAAAATAGATTGGTACTTTATAAAAGCTGCACATGTTCTGAAACTTCTTTTTTGTGTTATCCGATGCATTATCCGCAACGATGACCAGCGCCGCCCTTCCCGATTTAATTTCCTTTTCTGTCAAAAATTCTCCACTAACTGTTTTACCGGCTTTCGTAGCAAGGCCCACAAGAGATAATATTCTATTCTGACTCAATCTGTTCCATCTCCTTTTCCAGTAATTCATACACTTCTTTTGGAATGGACTGTTTAAACGACCGTTCCAGACCTTTATTCCGGATTGCTTTTGCAAGACATTCCGGATCCGGACAGATATAAGCCCCTCGTCCGTTTTTCTTTCCCGTAGCGTCCAGCATGAATTCTCCTTCTGCATTACGGATCACACGGATCATCTCTTTTTTTAACTTCATCTCCTGACAGCCGACACAGCGGCGAACAGGCATCTTTTTATTCATACACCGTTCAACTCCTATTTTTCTGTATCATCCATTTCTTCAAACACAACTTCTTCAGAAACCTCGTCTGTAAACTCCCCGTCATAAGGCTCTTCATATTCTTCTTCATAGACCCCTTCGCTGAGTTCCATATAATTTTCCGGCAGTTCACCCGACTCGATTGCCTGTGTCTCACTCTTAATATCGATCTTATATCCGGTCAGTCTTGCTGCCAGTCTTGCATTCTGCCCTTCCTTGCCAATAGCCAGAGACAACTGATAGTCGGGAACGATCACGCTTGCGGTTTTTTCATCCGGATCCGCCATAACAGAGATGACTTTCGCCGGACTCAACGCATTTTCAATCAGAATAGCCGGGTTGTCGCTCCAGTTAATGATATCGATTTTCTCCCCTCGCAGTTCGTTTACGATAGCATTAACTCTGGCGCCATTCATACCAACGCATGCTCCCACCGGATCTACGTCCGGATCATTGGACCACACGGCGATCTTCGTTCTGCTTCCAGCTTCTCTTGCAATACTCTTGATCTCTACAATTCCTTCCCGCACTTCTGTTACTTCCGCTTCAAACAGACGCTTTACCAGTTCTGGATGGGTACGGGATACCAGAATTTTGGGCCCCTTTGTTGTATTCTTCACTTCCACTACATAGAGTTTGATACGTTCTGTCGGCTTAAACACTTCGCCCTTCACCTGCTCATTTTCTGTCAGCATGGCGTCCGCCTTTCCCAGATTTATGCTGATATTCTTACCAACATAACGCTGCACAATACCAGTCACGATATCCTTCTCTTTTTCAAAATATTGATCATATACGACCTTGCGCTCCTCTTCTCTGATCTTCTGAAGAATCAGATTCTTTGCGTTTTGCGTGGCAATACGGCCAAAAGATTTGGACTCGATCGGAATCCGCACCACGTCGCCGATATCGTATTTTCCATCTATCTGTCTGGCTTCTTCCAGGCTGATCTCCTCAAGTGTGTCTTCCACATCTTCAACCACTGTCTTTTCCGCAAACAGCTGATAATCGCAAGTTTCTTTATCCATAATCAGTTTAATGTTGTCCGCCTTGCCAAAATGATTCTTGCAGGCATTCAAAAGAGAATTTTCAATTGCATCCAGCAGAGTTTCCTTACTGATATCCTTCTCCTTTTCCAGAATGTTCAACGCTTCCAATAATTCTGTATTCATGCTTTCTTCCTCCTAAAATTTAAAAATCAAATGCCAGGCGAATAAGCGCAATATCGCCTTTTTCAAATGTTTTTTCTGTCGCGTCTTCCAGTTCTATGGTTACGGTATTCTCGTCATAACTTTTCAGAATACCCGTAAACTCCTTTTGTCTGTCGATCATCCGATAGGTCCGGATCTCCACTTCCTCTCCCAAACTTCTCTTGAAATCTTTTTCCTTTTTCAACGGTCTTCCAAGTCCGGGTGAACTGATTTCCATGATATATGCCTCGTCAATATAGTCCTGTTCATCCAGAATGTCCGAAAGCCGGCGGCTTACCATCTCGCAGTCATCAACTGTAATTCCTCCTGGTTTGTCAATGTATGCCCTGAGATACCAGTTTCCGCCTTCCCTGACGTATTCCACATCTACAAGCTCAAACTTATATTCGTCTACAATTGGCTGCAGGATTTCTTCCGTCTTCTGTTCATAAACTTCTTTTTTTGACAATGTATAACTCCTCCTTATCAACAAAGAAGAGTGAACTTTTCGTTCACTCTTCTGCCGACTCACTATGCAACTATAAGAAGTATAGCACCAGATTATTAAAAAATCAAGGTTTTTTCATATGTTTTCCGGATTTAATCCCAGAATTTCTATCACATTCTGTTCTGACTCTTTCCGGTTCAGGAAATTTTTCCCATTCAAGACTCCTTGTTTTTACCAGAACACCGCCTGCGCACCAATTCCAGGAACAGCACTCCCAGGATCACCCCGCAGCTGTCAATCAGTACATCCGTAAACTGACAACTTCTTCCAGGAACAAACCACTGATGCAGTTCGTCACTGACCGCATACAAGATTCCACCTGCCGCCGCAGTTCCCATCCGGCGTCTGACATCATATAATTCTCCATTTCCTGTATACAAGGTTCCTGCCGTCAGAGATAAAAGGATTCCAAGGATAGCATACTCTGTCATATGCGCGCCTTTACGCACCGGATAATCCACTCTGGCCGCAAATTCCTCCTGCCTGTCTTCGCTCCATCTATCGAAACCAGGGACCAGCAGTTTTCCTGCCATCTTTCCCACGGAATGACTCATCTGTGCCGATTCCGGTGCCGTCCTGGCAGAAAAGCAGAAAATAACAGACATCCATCCCAGCAGGAGACCTATATATATCATTCGCCTGGCTTGTAACTTTCTGTTTCTCATTCTCATTTCGTTACCTGATTCTTGAATACCATCATCATCTCATTGGTCAGACTTAATCCGTCCTCCTCCACCGGCATATGTTCCCGATCAAACCATTCCGCCAATGCCAGCTCGTCCTCATCCAGAGTAATACGGCTGTCTCCGTCCAGCTCACAGAAAAATCCAAGAAGCAATGTATCCGAAAAGGACCAGGGCTGGCTTTTATAATATGTAATATTTTTCACCTTCAGCCCCACCTCCTCCATAACTTCCCGTTTTACCGTTTCCTCGATGGTTTCGCCTATTTCATTAAATCCCGCAAGCAGCGCATATTTTTTAAACTCCCGGCCTGCATATTTGGACATCAGGATCCGATTTCCATCTGTCACCGCAATGATAACTGCCGGACAAATCTTGGGGAATTCCATATTGCCGCACTTGGGACATTTCATCATCCTTTCCCGGCCGTCCGGATTCATCCTGCTTCCACATCTTCCACAGAACCGGTGCGTTCCATACCAGCGGTACAACTGCCATCCGGTAACCCCCGCAAACCGCAGATGGTCCGGTTTCACTCTCCGGAAGACCCGAATATCCTCCCACACAAATCCAGCTGCAGCCGCAACTTCCGGGCAAATACACTCTGACAGAAAATACCCGGTATGATCGATAGTAAACAGATATGTATACCCCGCTCCGGTTCCATGCCATTGTACCGCCTCCGGATAAGATGGAAACCGGATCTTTCCGTCTTCCCATTTTACCAGAACTTTTCTTTCTTCATAGAACAAAATGCAGTCCCGCTCTTCCGGCTGTTTATTTTTATATTCATTGTGATATTCATGCGGAGCAATATCCTGAATCATCCATGACACCTCTTTTTCTTATTTCTATTCCTCCAAGCGGACGCTAGCCTCTTGTTTTCGTTCCGAATCCATCCCGTTTTGCCATTTTCAGCCGGTTCAATGTAACTTCTTTTTCTCCGTACCTGACTTTCGTTTCCGTTCCCTCTTCAAACAGATATACCTGTTCCAGTTCATCATTTTTCTTCAAACGGATTCCTCTGACGCCGATAGCGCCCTTTTTCTTTTCTGCAACTTCTTCTGCGGAAAATCTCAGGAAATACCCGTCCCTCGTCTGCAGAACAACATTCTGATTCTCCGAGATTACCCGGACGCTCACCACTTCATCGCCAGCCTGCAGTTTCGTTGCCGCGATCGTTCTTTTCGCCACCTGAAACTCGTTTCCATCTACTTTTTTGACCATTCCCTGCTTCGTGGCAAACAACAGCCGGGCAAAACGCATCTGTTCCGCGTCGCAGAGAAAAACCACGTCCTCTTGCGTACTGTCATAATTGCTGACGTTATCAATCGGAACTCCCTTATCCCGGAATTTACCAAATGGAAGATCTAGGATTTTGATCTGGTGCATCTTTCCTGTGTTCGTAAACACACATATCTTTCCTGTGTTTTTGCAGGAGACAATTTCCTTGTTTTCTGCATCTGCCGCTTCTTTATTCCGTTCATAAGTATTCATATCCACAGTTCTGGCATATCCGAAACGATCCATCAAGAAAATGATCTCCTGCTCCTCGATTTTTTTCTCTTCGTAGACTGCTTCCTCCGCATTTTCAATTACGGTGCGTCTTTTCCGTCCAAATTCTTCTTTGATCCGGTCCAGATCTTCCATAATAACTTCCGCCATGGAATCGTAATGATTGAGAATGTCCTCATATCTGTCAATGCGTCTGATCGTCTCATCATGTTCTTTCATCAGCGCTTCGATTTCTAACCCTATCAGTTTATAAAGGCGCATTTCCAGAATCGCCGTGGCCTGACGCTCTGTAAACCGGAGCATAGCGGCCATTTTCCTGGAAATCCCAGATTTGAACTTTATGGGGTCTGTGATTCCCTGTGTCAGACATGCTTTGGCATCCTTTACAGACTGACTTCCCCGAAGAATCTCTATAATCAGGTCAATCACATCGCAGGCTTTAATCAGGCCTTCCTGGACTTCCTTTTTCTCCTGTTCCTTTTTTAAAAGATTCTGATATTTTCGTGTGTTAAGTTCAAACTGAAAGTCCACATGATGTTCGATGATCTTTTTCAGGCCCATCGTCTCCGGGCGTCCATCCGCCACCGCAAGCATATTAACTCCGAAAGTATCTTCCAGACGGGTTTTTTTATAAAGCATATTCGTAAGGTTTTCCACGTCTGCTCCGCGCTTCAGTTCAATCACAATGCGGATTCCTTCCTTGGAGGACTGATTTGAGATATCTACAATATCGGTCGTCTTTTTTGATTCCACCAATGCACAGACGTCATTCAGGAATTTACCGATTCCTGCGCCGATCATCGTATACGGTATCTCCGAAATGACAAGGCGTTGTTTTCCACCTTTCATTTCTTCTATTTCCACTTTGCCCCGAATCTTGATTTTTCCCAAGCCGGTTTCATAGATATCTACAAGATCATCTTTATTAACTACTATGCCTCCCGTCGGAAAATCCGGTCCTTTGATATAACGCATCAGCTGTTTAGTACTGATTTCGTCATTTTTCATATAAGCTTTTACCGCGTCTACAACTTCTGCCAGATTATGCGTCGGAATGCTGGTCGCCATGCCGACCGCAATTCCTTCTGCGCCATTAATCAGCAAGTTTGGAACTCGCACCGGCAAAACCGACGGCTCTTTTTCTGTCTCGTCAAAATTGGGAACAAAATCAACAATGTCTTTATCCAGATCGCTAAGATAAACATCCTGAGTAACTTTCGCAAGCCGTGCCTCCGTATACCGCATGGCCGCGGCGCCGTCCCCCTCGATCGAACCAAAATTTCCGTGTCCGTCCACCAGAGCTATTCCCTTTTTGAACTCCTGGGCCATCACCACCAAAGCGTCATAAATCGAGCTGTCCCCATGCGGATGATATTTACCCATGGTATCCCCCACAATACGCGCACATTTACGATAGGGTTTATCATACCGTATACCCAGCTCATGCATATCATAAAGCGTCCGGCGCTGTACCGGCTTTAAACCATCACGAACATCCGGAAGCGCACGGGAAATAATCACACTCATCGCATAGTCAATATACGACTTCTTCATCACATCCGAATATTCCGTCCTAATAATCTGTGAATCCTGCATATCAATCTCCTTCATTTGGGGACGTAGCGTTTTGTAAAAAGTATACGTCCCCATTTATCAAACGGGGTGTCCCTATTTATATATCTAGTTCTGCTTCTGTTGCGTTTTCGTATATGAATGTACGGCGCGGGGGCACTTCTGTCCCCATCAGCATCTCGGTTACGCTGGAGGCCATTCTGGCGTCTTCTATCTCAACCAGTTTTAATATCCTGGTTTCTGGATTTAACGTGGTTTCCCAGAGCTGTTCCGCATCCATCTCTCCCAGCCCTTTGTAACGCTGCAGAGTAAATGGTCCGTCATGGGTTTTCCGGTATCGTTCCAGCGCTTTGTCATCGTAAAGGTATTCTTCTTCACCTTTTTTGGGCATCGCTTTATAAAGAGGAGGCATCGCTATATAAACATGGCCTTCATAAATCAGTTCCGGCATAAAACGATAGAACAACGTCAGAAGCAGCGTTGAAATATGAGCCCCGTCTACATCTGCATCCGCCATAATAATGATCTTGTCATACCTTAGCTTACTGATATCAAAATCATTCCCGTATCCTTCTGAAAAACCACAGCCAAATGCATTAATCATAGTTTTTATCTCTGCATTCGCCAGAATTTTATCAATACTTGCCTTCTCTACATTCAGGATCTTTCCACGAATCGGAAGGATTGCCTGATACATCCGGTCTCTTGCAGTTTTAGCAGACCCACCTGCCGAATCTCCTTCGACAATGAAAATCTCACATTTCGACGCGTCCCGGCTCTCGCAGTTGGCAAGCTTGCCGTTACTGTCAAAAGAGTACTTCTGTTTCGTCAAAAGATTGGTCTTCGCCCGCTCTTCTGTTTTTCGTATTTTAGCAGCTTTCTCTGCGCATCCGATCACTTTTTTCAGATTTTCTATATTCCGGTCAAAATAACGTATGATCTCATCATTCGTTACCTTTCCTGTCGCTTTTGCCGCATCCGGGTTGTCCAGCTTTGTCTTCGTCTGTCCTTCGAATCTGGGATCCGGATGCTTGATTGACACAATTGCCGTCATGCCATTTCGGATGTCAGCTCCTGTAAAGTTAGAATCCTTTTCCTTTAAGATGCCCAGCTCCCTTGCATACTGGTTAATGACAGTCGTAAAGGTTGTCTTAAAACCAGTCAGATGAGTGCCTCCTTCTGCATTATAGATATTATTGCAGAACCCAAGAACATTTTCGTGAAACTCATTTACATACTGAAATGCCGCCTCTACTTCGATTCCTTCTGCTTCTCCTTTAAAATATACCGGATCATGAACCGGTTCCTTTTTGCTGTTCAATTCTCTTATAAAACCAAGAATCCCGTCCGGTTCATGGTAGATGATGCGTTCTGGCTCCACTCCTCTTAAATCTTCAAAAATAATCGTCAGTTCCGGATTCAGATACGCCGTTTCATGCATTCTGCTTTTTATCTCTTCCGCACGGAATTTTGTTTTTTCAAATATCGTATCATCCGGCAGAAAATTCACTCTGGTACCAGTCTTCTTCGTCTTGCCGATCACCGGCAGCAGGCCATTCTCAAGCTCGATTACCGGCTTCCCTCTCTCATACCGGTCGTGGTGGATATAGCCTTCCCGGCTGATCTTGACATCCATATATGTGGACAGCGCATTTACAACGGAGGAACCGACACCATGAAGACCTCCGCTGGTTTTGTATGCCGAATCATCAAATTTGCCGCCCGCATGCAACGTTGTGTAGACTACCCGGGCAGCTGAAATGCCAGTGGAATGAAGCCCCACCGGCACTCCTCTTCCATTATCTGCAACCGTTGCCGATCCGTTTTTCTCTAATACCACCTGGATCTCGCTGCAAAAACCTGCCAGATGCTCATCTACAGCATTGTCTACCATCTCATAGATCAGGTGATTCAATCCTTTCGTTGACACGCTCCCGATATACATGCCCGGACGTTTTCTCACCGCCTCAAGACCTTCTAATATGGCAATGCTATCTGCATCATATGTACTCTTCTTTGCCATTCCCCCATATCCTTTCTACATTCACGCCCTGTACAGGCATACTTTTCCATATTGTTCTTATATTAGCACAAAATATTGTATGAATCAAATATCTTTTATTCTGTAAGCACATAATCTAGTGTATCTGCCAGAATTTCCATCGCATTTCTCATTTCTTCCACTGTATTTGTCTGGGCGCCAGCCTCCACCAGAAGTGTCCTTGGCGCTACATGCATATTATATCGGTAAGCTTTCAGATAAATATGTCTGGTGAAACCCGGATATCTGTTTACGGCCGCCAGCTGCATCTGAAGCGAAAATGCCAGATTGTCTTCGATGTAAGGATTTTCCAGGTATGCGATCTCACCGTTGGCCCTGCTCCGGCTTAATCCATTAAAAAACATGATCTGGGCAGTCGCTTTCCCATTAATCTCTGTCACCAGATGTGTGCTTTCCCCCACTCCGTCCCGGTGCAGGTCAATCACAACCTCTATACTTGGATTTTGCTGCAAAATTGACTCAATTTCCGGTTCAGCCAGTTGATAAGCCTTGCTTCGGTCCAGCTTCCCATTAATCAGATCATATACACCTTGATGATGAAGGGTTTCAATCCCGTACCTGCTTTTTAATATCTCCGCAAGGTAGGCGCCGATTCCCATAATCGTAGTATTCGTATCTCCCGGAACCGAGTCCGCGAATGCCTCCTGCGAATGCGTATGGTATATCAGTATCTTAGGACCTTTTGCAGACTCATCGATCTTCATGTTTTTATCCAATAATTTCTGTGCGTTTAAAAGTTCCGGATCTGCCATCGTACTGCTATCCACCGTATAAAAATTCCCCAGCAGATATTCATAATTTGACAGATTTTCCAACGAAAGATCCAGTGATGAAGTTGTAGGCTGCGAGACCTGCTCTGCCGCTTCTCCCTCTACCAGCCTGCCGTTTTCATCTACTGCATTTTCATCGTTTGCCTGACTGGCAAGAATTCTTTCATAAGTCTCCATGTCCTCCACTTCTATATCAGTCCGCCATTTTCCTTCCATATAGTATCCCAGCGGAAACAGATACCGGGCACACACAGAGCTCCAATTCCCGCATGCCTTTTCCTTTGAATGTTCCGTATAAGTCAGATTCGCCAGAAAAAGCTCGGATGCCGACCGAAATAAAGCTCTGTGTATTTCCTCACACATCGTATATGACCGCTTGGAAATCTGATTCCACGATAGATACAAGATCCCCGTCGCACAGATCAGACATCCTATCCGCCACCATTTCTGATGTTTCCGACTCACTTCACCACTCCGCAATCCATAGTTTTCATTTCTCAATACTATATGAAATGCAAGATACGATTATGAACATGTCCTTTGAAAAAAGAGATGGTTTAACGCCTCTGACACAGTATAACTGATCCGTTTCAACGTATCATCGATATCTTTAGGTGTCACGAACAACCCGTTTAGATGGGGAGAAATCAGTTCTTTTACCAGTTCGTATTTCTCGGCCGCATTGTATCCTTGCATCACCACACCGACTCCCCGGAGCGTATCGGAACTTTCCAGAGCCGCAATTAGATTTTCCATCGTATCATTCACAATAGTAGCCGCATCCACTACCGTAGGCACACCAATTGCAATCACAGGGATTCCCATCGTTTCTTCTGTAATCGCATTCCGGTGATTTCCTACTCCGGATCCCGGATAGATTCCGGTATCACTGATCTGAATTGTACGGTTCAGCCGTTTAGAGTTCCTTGCAGCAAGCGCATCGATCACCACCAGAACATCCGGTTTTGTTTCCCTTACGATTCCCTGCAGTATCTCCAGGGTTTCCATCCCTGTCTGCCCCATCACTCCCGGTGCAACTGCGCTGACCGCATTTATATTTTCTTCTCCCATCGCATATTTCCCATACTCTTTTATAACATGTCTGGTTATTTTCAGATTATCAACGACGTACGGTCCCAGTGCATCCGGCGTAACTTTCCGGTTCCCAAGCCCCGCCACAAGAACCGAACATTCTTTTTCTCCAAAAGGGAAAATCTGCTTCAGATATTTTTCTGCCACCTGTGCAACCTCTTTATGGTAGTCATTATCCGGTACCGCCATATCTGGAGCTTCAATCGTAATATAGGTTCCGACCGGCTTACGCATAATCCTTGCGCCGTTCTCCGTTTCTATCCTTACTGTAGTAATTTTGATCTCCCGCTCTTTGTCATAATCCTCTTCCAGTACTACGCCCTGGACCTCCACATGATCAGCTTCAAATCTTTCTTTTTGTTCCAGAGCAAGGTCTGTTCGGATACTATACTTTTCAATCATTCCATTTATCCTTTCTTCCGGTTCATTTATTCTCTAGTTTTTGCAATTATTCCTGAAATATGTATTGACATAACTCTTTTCCTGTCCTAAAATAAACTAGTATGTTTCGTTAGATCGTCCGTGTCCGGCTCTAACGAACTTCTAATCGATCAAAATCGAAATACACGTTATTGGAGGTGGACAAATTGGCTAATATTAAATCTGCAAAGAAAAGAATCTTAGTTAACGAAACAAAGGCTGCTAGAAACAAAGCAATCAAATCCAAAGTGAAAACCTGCGTAAAAAAAGTTGAAACAGCTATCGCTAACAAAGATGCTGAAGCAGCAGCTGCAGCATTAAAGGTAGCAATCGTTGAGATCAATAAGGCAGGAAGCAAGGGAGTTTATCACAAAAACACCTGTTCCAGAAAGATTTCCCGTTTAACAAAAGCTGTAAACGGAATTGCTTAATTATATACGGTCATAATCATATGCATAAAAAAACAGCCATACCGTCAGTGGCTGTTTTTTTCTTATCTATTTTAGCTCAGAATATCCGAAACTATTCACGATAGCTTCCACCTTTCTCCCTTCTTTACACATCGGGCAGTCGACCGGGTCATATGCTCTGTAATCCGGTATGTCCTTGCTCGTAAATATCATTTTCACATCCATACCGGCCACCTTTGTTACGGCGCTGAATATACCAGCAACACCGCATACCGTACCGCCGTAATACAGGACGGATTCAATCGCACGCATGATCGTTTTCCCTGTAGTAATCGAAGCCGCAAGTATGAGGATCTGCTGATCTTTAATCATACGCTGCTTATTATCGCGAAACAGAATCTGTCCATACAGATTATACTCCGGTGTGATAACGGAAATATTATTTCCGGTACTAAGTGACATCTGATTCGAATCTGCCAGCTGTTCCGCCAGAAATGTTCCCACCACTTCCATCTCGTCTAAGCACACAATGGTATTAATATATGTAGAATTCAGATAATCCTCCGCCAGAACCTTCGCCGCCTCATAAGCGTTTTTATGACGGGTTTTCACGGTTGACATATCAATATATGTATTCAGATGAGAGTTACTGGTTGCAAAATGTCCCTTCAGAATCTTAATTCTCGCGCTTTTATTTTTCGCAGAGCAGAGATTTTCCATAGCTTCAATCCTTGTTTCCATCACAGTCTCCTTTCATTCAAATCTCCGAATATCCATAACTGTTCACAATAGCGTCTACCTTCATTCCCTGGCTGCACATCTGACAGCCGTGGTTTTCATACACCTGATATTCCGGAATATCCCTGGTTGTAAAAATAGAACAAATATTCATACCGGCCACACTGGCTACAGCGCTGAATACAGCGCAGATCCCGGTTACGCTTCCGCCATAATATAAAACCGTGTCAATTGCCTGAAGCATAGTTTTTCCTGTATTAATTGACCCGGCAAGTATCAGCACTTTCTGGCCGCTGATCATCTGACGGATATTATCGCGGAACATCATCTGCCCCATCTGATTTTGTTCCGGCTCAATAACCGCGATATTCTTTCCCCGATTTACAGAAATACTTCCCGGTTCCGCAAGCATCTGTGCCAGATATGCTCCCGCCACTTCCATACCGTCCAGGCACAATATGGTGTCTACACTTGTCGAAGCCAGATAGTTCTCAGAAAGTACCTTTGCAGCTCCTTCTGCATTTTCGCATCTGTGTTTGATGGCTGCAATATCAATGTAAGTATTTACATGTGAATGACTTCTCGCAAAATGACCTTTCATGATTCTTACACATGCTTTCGGATGCTTCTGCGATTGAAGATCTTTAAAACTAACTTCCATACATTTTCTCTCCTTTCGTTCAAGTCTTTATCGGTCGCTTTCATTACATTCATTTTACCATGATAAAAAAGGCGCCGCAACAGAATCTAAATTCTTGTCGCAGCGCTTTATTCTCTCATTCTATTTATGGAAATCTCATTAATTGTTGATCAGTTTGTCAGAGTCACTCCAACTATAAAGACTCCTTACTTCTTTACCGACCTTTTCAGTCATATGCTCAGACGCCAGTTTTCTCATAGCTTTGAAATGAGCCTGTCCGCCGGCCTGTGACATCTCTAACAGGAATTCTTTTGCAAATGATCCATCCTGGATATCTGCAAGAATCTTCTTCATGGACTTTTTCGTATCTTCAGTAATGATCTTAGGCCCTGTAATATAATCTCCATACTCTGCTGTGTTAGAAATGGAATATCTCATACCCTCAAATCCAGATTCGTAGATCAGATCAACGATCAACTTCATCTCATGTACACACTCAAAGTAAGCATTTCTCGGATCGTATCCTGCTTCAACCAGTGTTTCGAAACCTGCCTGCATCAAAGCGCAAACGCCGCCGCAAAGGACTGCCTGCTCGCCAAAAAGGTCTGTCTCAGTCTCTGTTCTGAAAGTAGTCTCAAGAACGCCCGCTCTTGCTCCACCGATTCCAAGTGCATATGCCAGAGCTTTATCCAGAGCTTTTCCTGTATAATCCTGCTCAACAGCCACCAGACACGGAACTCCTTTTCCAGCCTGATATTCACTTCTTACAGTGTGTCCCGGTCCCTTCGGGGCAATCATGGTTACGTCCACATTTGCCGGCGGAACAATCTGTCCGAAATGAATATTAAATCCATGAGCGAACATCAGCATGTTGCCCTCTTCCAGATTCGGTTCAATATCATTTTTATAAAGAGAAGCCTGTTTTTCATCATTGATCAGGATCATGATAATATCCGCCAGTTTTGCCGCTTCTGCAGCTGTATACACTTTCAATCCCTGTGCTTCTGCTTTTGCCCAGGATTTGCTTCCTTCGTATAATCCGACAATAACATCGCATCCGGATTCTTTTAAATTCAGGGCATGTGCATGTCCCTGGCTTCCGTAACCGATGATCGCGATTTTCTTTCCTTCCAGCAAGGATAAATTACAATCTTCCTGATAATAAATTTTTGCTGCCATTTTACATTCCTCCTAAATATATGATTATACTTTTATTGTTAAACAGTGGCAGAAACTGCTGTTCTGTCTCCATTTAAATACCGATAAGTCTTACTCCGCTTTTTTAATATTTCCTTCCTGATCAATCAGCGTAACATTTTTGATCCCCCGGTTCAGTCCTGTAATACCGGTACGGGCCAGCTCCAGTATCTCATAACCTTCCAGAAGATTCAAAAACGCTTCCAGTTTGGACTGTGTTCCCGTAAGCTCCACCATCAGCGATTCTTTTTCAACATCCACTATCTTCGCACGGAAAATATCCGCAACCGAAATGATTTCAGACCGTTCTGTCTTATCCGCACGGATTTTCACCATAATCAGTTCCCGATAAACCGATTCTGACGGGTATAACACCTTGATTTCGACGACGTCTTCCAGTTTCCTGACCTGCTTTTCTATCTGAGACAGAATCAGTTCATCTCCACTGGCAACGATTGTGATTCTTGTGAATCTCGGATCTGCCGTTACTCCTGCCGTAATACTGTCAATTCCATATCCTCGGCGGCTGAACAGTCCTGAAATCCGACTCAATACTCCAGGATTGTTATCAACGATTAATGAATAAACTCTTTTCATATTGCACCTCTTTCCTTGTATCTTCCAAAAACAGAGTGCGTTCTGTTTTTTTATCATATCAACTACTTCCGGTTTTGTCAATACCATCTGGAAACATTTTATGTATACATCAGGATATCTGACACAGCCCCGACAATATAATCTGCTCCCGCTTTCTGAAGCTCTCTTCTGCTTCCAAAACCGTACAAAACTCCCAGACAGTCGATTCCAGCCTCATGAGCTCCCTCTACGTCGTACCTGCGATCCCCAATCATCAGGACCTCTTCCCGGGAAGCCACTTTGCACGCATGGAGCGCATACTCAATCACTTCTGCCTTCGTACCTCTTCCGCCGTCAAACTCCATGCCTGCCACATACTGAAAAAAAGGATCCAGATGATAAAAACGGATAATTTCCCTGGCGAATACTTCCGGTTTGGATGTGGCAACAATCAGTTTCTTTCCCCGTTCCACCATCTGCCGCAGTAAGGCTTCAAGTCCTTCATATACACGATTTTCATAAATCCCTTTTTTCTTATAGTACTCCCGGTAAAATTCTACCGCTTCCCAGCATGTTTCTTCCGAAAATCCATAAAACTCCCGAAAAGAATCTGTAAGCGGCGGACCAATAAAACGATATAATCTGGAACGGTCCGGTTCCTCAATTCCATACTTCGTCAGAGCATATCTTACAGAATTCGTAATTCCGATAGAAGAGTCCACCAACGTGCCGTCCAGATCAAACAAAAAATACTGATAAGACTTTCCCATATCATTTCCCCTGCTCAATCCAAAATTATAAATCATTCAATATTATACTACTAAAGCTCCTTTTTGCCAACCAATTACAAAAAGGGACACGGCTTTACGCAAATGGGGACGTAGACTTTTGCAAAAAGTCTACGTCCCCATTTGATTATTTCAGCAATGATTTTCCGGTCATTTCTTTCGGCTGTTCCATCCCCATCAACTCAATCAACGTTGGAGCGATGTCCGCCAGACAGCCTCCCTCTCTTAAGCCATATTTCGGATCTGCATTTACGAGTATAAACGGCACCGGATTGGTAGTGTGTGCGGTAAATGGCTCGCCAGTCTCATCGTCGATCAACTGTTCTGCGTTTCCATGGTCTGCACAGATGAACATCTGGCCGTCCACTTCTTTGATTGCGTCCACCGCTTTTCCTACACACTCATCCACTGCTTCAATGGCTTTGATTGCCGCCGCTTCTACTCCGGTATGCCCTACCATATCCGGATTCGCAAAATTAATGATAATCACATCATATTTTCCGGACCGGATAGCTTCCGTCAGTTTATCGCACACTTCATATGCGCTCATCTCTGGTTTCAGATCGTAGGTGGCCACTTTTGGTGATTTTACCAGAATACGGTCTTCTCCTTCATTCGGTTCTTCTACTCCTCCGTTAAAGAAAAACGTTACATGCGCATATTTTTCTGTTTCGGCAATACGCGCTTGTTTCAGGCCGTTTGATGCCAGAAATTGTCCGAAAGTATTGGTGATCTCTTCTTTCACGAATGCCACCTGCTTATTTTCAATGGTCACGTCATATTCCGTGAAACATACGAAAGTAGTTTTGATTCTTGCGCCTCTGTCGAAACCAGAAAACTCCTCGTCGCAGAAAGTTCTGGTAATCTCTCTTGCACGGTCGGGACGGAAATTAAAGAAAATGATAGAGTCATTGTCCTTAATCGTAGCCACCGGTGCGCCGTCCTTTTCTACTACGGTTGGAAGCACGAATTCATCCGTCGTATCCTTATCATAGGATGCCTGGATTCCCTCCGGTCCGCTGACCGCTTTTTCTCCTTCACCGTATACCAGTGCACGGTATGCCTTTTCCACACGTTCCCAGCGATTATCACGATCCATGGCATAATAACGCCCCATCACGGTAGCTACTGCGCCAACGCCGATTTCCTGCATCTTTGCTTCCAGCTGCTCCACGTATTCTTTTCCAGAAGCCGGCGGGGTATCGCGGCCGTCCAGGAAGCAGTGTACATAGACCTTTTCAATTCCCTGTCTCTTAGCCAGCTCCAAGAGTCCGTAAATATGTTCGTTGTGGCTGTGCACACCACCGTCGGACACTAGTCCCATCATATGCAGAGCAGAATCATTTGCCTTCACATTTTCGCATGCAGCAAGCAACGCTTTGTTTTCAAAGAAATCACCATCCTGGATCGCCTTTGTGATCTTGGTCAGATCCTGATAAACGATCCGTCCGGCGCCCATATTCAGATGACCGACTTCTGAATTTCCCATCTGGCCTTCCGGAAGTCCCACTGCCATGCCGCTGGCATATCCTTTTACAAAAGGACATTCCGCCATCAATTTATCCATAACCGGAGTTTTGCCTTCAGCAACGGCATTTCCAGTTGTATTCTCGTTTAATCCGTACCCGTCAAGAATCATAAGTACTGTTGGTTTTTTACTCATTTTCATTCTCCTTCAAATCATTCTTCTTACTGATCTTTTTACAAATCCGTTGAATCCATTCATCTGCAAGATCAATCCAGCTCTGGCAGCACTCCTGAACGCCGGAACCGTCGAACCGTTCCACCAGAGGGCTGGCAAGGCTAAGCCCATGCTCTCCTTCCGGAAATATATGAAGCTCCGCCGGGATTCCCTTTTCCTGCATGGCCATAGTATATCGTATAGAGTTTATGACCGGAACAGTTGCATCCGTCCCTGTATGCCACAGGAAAGCCGGCGGAGTATCTTTATTCACCAGAAGCTCTAGCGAATACTTCATCCGCTCCGATTCCCAATTCTCCCCCAGAAGATTGCGAAAACTCGGCAAATGCCCTTCTCCTTCTCTAGCCGTAATCACCGGATAACTCAGCAGCAGTCCGGCCGGTTTCAAATGATCCGCAAAGGTTCCCAGCCGTTCCGCAAGCCACTCCTGATTCCAGAATGCTCCCAGCATACCGGCTAAGTGACCACCTGCGGAAGCTCCATGCAGAAAAATAAGTTCCCTGTCCACACTCCACTCTTCGGCGTGCTGATGGATGGTTTTCATTGCTTCTCCCAACTCCAGCAATGGGACCGGATATCGTACCGGGGCAACGGAATAGCGCAATACACAGGCATGATATCCTTTCGAAAGGAAATGCACCGCCAGCGGCTCTCCCTCCCGATAACTCAGCTTTTCGTACCCGCCTCCCGGGCAGATCAATATCATAGGTCTCTTCTTGATCCGGATCTTTTCTGCCGGAGTATCCAAAATATAGGTTTCCAGCCTTGCATATTCCAAAGACTCTTCCGTCCGGATCGGAATTTCAAGATATTTCATCTTCGCTCCTCTTAACAAAGGACCGCTGTATTAGTGCCAGCGGTCCTTTATCTATTTACTTATTTGTAATTTACGATCTTGCCGAAGTCAGCCTTCAGAGAAGCACCGCCTACAAGTCCGCCGTCAATGTCTGCCTGTGCAAATAATTCAGCCGCGTTTCCTGCGTTCACAGATCCGCCGTACTGAATGCGGATCGCCTCTGCAGTCGCCTCATCATAAATCTCTGCGATGCACGCACGAATGCCTGCGCAAACTTCCTCCGCCTGCTCGGTCGTAGCCGTTTTTCCAGTACCGATTGCCCAGATCGGCTCGTATGCGATCACCGCTTCTTTTGCCTGATCCGCAGTTACATTCAGAAATCCAACTTTCACCTGTTGGCGGATAAAATCCATGGTCACACCCTGTTCTCTCTGTTCCAGGGTCTCTCCGCAGCACATAATCGGAGTAATGCCATGCTCAAACGCTTTCAGCATTTTCTTATTTACAGTTTCATTCGTTTCCGCAAAGTATTCTCTTCTTTCAGAATGTCCAAGAACAACGTACTTTACACCCGCGTCGGTCAGCATAGCCGGGGAAATCTCTCCGGTATATGCTCCGCTCTCTTCATAATACATGTTCTCTGCTCCCACCTGAATGTTGCTTCCCTTGCAGGCTTCCACAACCGGAATAATATCAATAGCCGGTACACAGAATACAACATCTACTTCTTCATTTGCTACCAGTGGTTTTAATTCCTCTACCAATGCAACTGCCTCGCTTGGAGTTTTGTTCATTTTCCAGTTGCCAGCGATAATTTTCTTTCTTGCCATTTTATCGTCTCCTTATATGTTCTACCTATTTATCATTTGCAGCAGCTACGCCAGGAAGTTCTTTCCCTTCCAGGAATTCCAGGGAAGCTCCGCCGCCGGTGGAGATATGAGTCATCTTATCACCATAACCAAGCTGATTAACTGCCGCTGCGGAATCACCGCCGCCGATGATGGTTGTAGCCTCAGTCTCAGCCAGTGCCTTTGCCACCGCTTCAGTTCCATGTGCAAAATTCGGCATTTCAAAGCATCCCATCGGTCCGTTCCATACTACCGTCTTCGCATCTTTTACTGCATCGCAGAATATCTTTTCTGTATCCGGTCCGATATCAAGGCCTTCCCATCCATCTGGAATCTCTCCGGCTTTCACAACCTTGGAATTAGCATCATTGGAGAAATCGTCCGCAACTACATTATCTACAGGAAGCAGAAGTTTCACGCCCTTTTCCTCCGCCTTCTTCAGCATGTTCCGGGCATAATCGCAGTAATCCTCTTCCAAAAGAGATTTTCCTACATTTCCGCCCATTGCTTTACAGAATGTATATGACATTCCTCCTCCGATAATCAGAGTATCTACTTTATCAAGCAGATTCTCAATAACGGAAATTTTACTGGAAACCTTTGCACCACCCAGAATTGCAACAAATGGTCTCTCCGGATTGTTGACTGCATTGCCAAGGAAATCAATCTCTTTTTGCATCAGGTATCCTACGACAGCCGTATCCACATACTGGGTCACACCAACATTTGAGCAGTGTGCGCGGTGAGCGGTTCCAAACGCGTCATTTACAAATACATCACAAAGAGAGGCCAGTTCTTTGCTGAATGCCTCGCCATTCTTCGTCTCTTCTGCTCTGTAACGGGTATTTTCCAAAAGAATTACTTCTCCGTCTTTCATAGCTTCTACTGCAGCTTTTGCGTTTGGTCCTACAACTTCCGGATCTGCCGCAAATTTCACTTCCTGTCCAAGCAGTTCAGAAAGCCGTACAGCAACCGGCGCAAGGGACAGAGATGGAACAGCCTCCCCCTTCGGTTTTCCAAGATGTGAACAAAGAATAATCTTTCCGCCGTCCGCGATCAACTTCTTAATCGTCGGAAGTGCAGCAACCAGACGATTCTCGTCGGTGATCTTGCCATCAATCAGCGGCACATTAAAATCACATCTGACCAGAACCTTTTTACCTTTGACATTAATATCGTCTACTGATTTTTTGTTAAGCATATGATTGCCTCCTCAGTTATATTATTTAGGATATCCCTATGATTCGCTCAACAAACAAGGGTCCGGTCCTATCAGACCGGACCCTTTGTGAGTCTTTCGATAAAATATTGTCCAGACTATGCTAATTCAGAGAAGTATTTGATTGTTCTTACCATCTGGCTTGTGTAAGAATTCTCATTGTCATACCAGGAAACAACCTGAACCTCTGTTGTTCCGTTCTCTAATGGCAGAACCATTGTCTGAGTAGCGTCGAACAATGAACCATATCTCATACCAACGATATCGCTGGATACGATTTCGTCTGTGTTATATCCGAAGGACTCGTTAGAAGCTGCTTTCATAGCCTCGTTGATCTGGTCAACGGTTACGTTTCCTTCTACAACAGCTGTCAGGATTGTAGTAGATCCTGTTGGAGTTGGAACACGCTGAGCAGCGCCGATCAGCTTGCCGTTCAGTTCCGGAATAACCAGTCCGATTGCTTTAGCTGCACCTGTGCTGTTTGGAACAATATTGCATGCAGCTGCACGGGATCTTCTCAGATCACCTTTTCTCTGCGGTCCGTCCAGTGTCATCTGATCGCCTGTGTAAGCGTGGATAGTACACATAATACCGGATTTGATAGTTGCAAGGTCGTTCAGGGCTTTTGCCATAGGAGCCAAGCAGTTTGTGGTACAGGAAGCTGCAGAGATAACAGTATCCTCAGCTTTCAGTGTGTCGTGGTTAACATTATATACGATCGTTGGCAGATCATTACCAGCCGGCGCAGAAATTACAACCTTTCTAGCTCCTGCTTTTACATGTGCAGATGCTTTTTCTTTGGATGTATAGAATCCTGTACACTCAAGTACAACGTCTACTCCGATTTCTCCCCAAGGAAGCTCTTCTGCATTTGCCTTTGCATAGATTTTGATTTCTTTACCGTCTACGATAATAGAATCATCAGTAGCTTCTACTTTGTCAGCCAGTGCATATTTGCCCTGAGATGAGTCATATTTTAATAAGTGTGCAAGCATCTTCGGAGATGTAAGGTCGTTGATTGCCACTACCTCATATCCTTCTGCTCCAAACATCTGTCTGAATGCAAGACGTCCAATACGTCCGAATCCATTAATCGCTACTTTTACTGCCATGATTAATTCCTCCTAAAGTTTTATTAACTGATTACGCAGTCACTTTACCGATTCTTTAAGCTCGTTAAAGAATCATCAACCGTAGTTTATTGTACTAAATTTGATACAGAATTTCAAGTGCTTTTCCTATTTTTATGGAAGTTTACGAAAAACCGGATGTCTCTCTGAAAATTCCGTATAATACTCAAATCCGCAACTTTTTAAAATACCGGATACTTTGGAAAAATCATAAGCAATGTGTTCCGGCTTATGCCCGTCCGCACCCACGGTAATAATCTCTCCTCCCAGTTCCCGGTAGCGCTTCAGAACATCCGGATGAGGGTGCGCAAATGGAAGGCCGTATTTCAACCCCGCCATATTCAATTCCAATCCCTTCCCTTCTGCGATCAGCGTGCGGAGTATTTCATCGATCAGATCTGCATATTTTTCATAAGAATATTCTTTTTCCCGATTCTTTCCATACCGCACCACGTAGTCCAGGTGTCCCAGAACATCAAACTCTTTCTGGCTCCGGACATCCACCAATGTTTCTTCCAGTGTTTCCCGGTAAAGCCGCTCATCCGTCATTCCGTCAAATTCTGTGGAATTCATCAGCCCAAATGCCAGATCGACCTTGTGTATGCTATGAACCGACCCGATTACAAAATCAAAAGGATATTTTTTTACAAACTCTTCATAATAATCCGTCAAATGAGGCTGCAAACCAATCTCCACTCCAATTCTGATATCAATCTGGCCTTCATATTTTTTCTTTAAGCACCGCAGCACACGAAAGTATTCATCCGGTTCAAAAACATCTTCCGGTCCCCAGAATAGATTATCCTTATCATAGTGATCCGTAAAACATATGATTTCCAATCCTTTTCCGATTGCCCCCTGTATCATCTGTTCCGGAGATGACTCCGAATCATGCGAAAAATTCGAATGCATATGCACATCTGCTCTCATCCGTCTAACCTCCTATAATCGTTCCGCCGCCTAATACATATTCTCCATCATAAAGAACTACCGCCTGCCCCGGGGTAACCGCCCGCTGCGGCTCGTCAAAAGTACACAGGATCTCATCCTCCCCTGTCTTTTCCGCCAGGCACCATGCCCCCCGGTGATTATACCGGATTTTTGCAAATACGCGTCTGGGTTCCGTCAGGTCTTCCACAGACATAAAATTCAGGCGGTTTGCCCTGACATGATATGTCAGAGATTCTTCATTCGTTCCAACAATAATTTCATTAGTATCTGGACAGATCTCCAGAACGAATACCGGATGCCCCAGAGATAATCCCAGACCTTTTCGCTGGCCAACCGTATAATGTATCAGCCCATTATGCTTTCCGACCACAGTACCATCGGATAATACAAAATTCCCCGGAACCGCTTTTTTCCCTGTATAAGCTTCAATATATGCGGCGTAATCGCCGTCCGGAACAAAACAGATATCCTGGCTGTCCGGCTTGTTCGCCACACTAAGATTCATTTTTTCCGCCATCGACCTGATCTCTTCTTTCGTATAGCTTCCTACCGGCATCAGCGTTCTTCTCAACTGTTCCTGTGTAAGATTATATAAAGCATAGGTCTGGTCCTTAGCTCCTTTTTCTGACAGCCGCAATGCATATCTTCCATTTTTGAGCTGTTCAATCCTTGCATAATGTCCGGTGGCAATATAATCTGCCCCGATTTCCATACTCCGGCTCAGCAGCGATTCCCACTTCACATACCGGTTGCATGCAATACAAGGGTTAGGAGTTCTTCCATGAAGATATTCTTCTACAAAATAGTGAATCACCTTGTCTCGAAATACCTCCCGAAAATTCATTACATAATAGGGAATCCCAAGCGCCGCCGCCACTCTTCTTGCATCCTCCACCGCGCTCAAGCCGCAGCACCCTCCGTTTTCTTCCTGATCCTCCAGTGCTTCCTCCTGCCAGATCTGCATCGTAACTCCAATCACATCGTATCCCTGTTCTTTCAGAATCCAGGCAGCCACGGAAGAATCTACGCCGCCGGACATCCCGACCACAACTTTTTTTGGTTTCATATCCGCTTCCCCGTTCAATTAATATTCTTCTTCCTCTTCTTCGTCTTCATGGATATCTGACTTGGGTTTTTCCAGGCCGTCAATCTGAATTCCATTCTTTTGCGCGTAATCCCAAAGCGCCGCATGAATCGCTTCCTCCGCCAGCAGCGAACAATGGACCTTCACCGGCGGAAGCCCATCAAGCGCCTCCATCACCGCTTTATTGGTCACCTGCATCGCTTCCTTAACACTCTTTCCTTTCACCAGTTCTGTAGCCATACTGCTGGTCGCCACAGCAGCTCCGCAGCCAAAAGTCTTAAACTTTACGTCGCGGATGATCTGGTTATCATCAATATCAAGGTATATACGCATAATATCTCCGCATTTTGCGTTTCCTACGGTTCCTACTCCACTTGCATTTTCAATCTCTCCCACATTTCTTGGATGCTCGAAATGATCCATAACCTTTTCTGAATACATATATTGCTATACCTCCTGTTCAACTTCTTCTGTTACTTATAAATTCTTTTTCACAAAATCCTCGTAAAGAGGAGACATCTTTCTTAAATCTTCTACAATCTCTTTCAGACTGTCCACCACATAATCCACATCTGCTTCCGTAATTTCTTCATCTATGGTAAGGCGCAGCGATCCATGGGCGATTTCATGGGGCAATCCGATGGCCAGAAGCACATGAGAGGGATCCAGCGAGCCTGATGTACAGGCCGAGCCGCTGGAAGCGCAGATTCCTTTCATATCCAGCCGGATCAGAAGCGATTCTCCTTCTATAAACCGAAAGCTGAAATTCGCATTATTGGGCAGCCGGTCTGTGCGGTGTCCGTTTAATCTGCAATACGGGATTTCTTCAAGGACACGATTAATCAAGTAATCTCGCACACGGATCTCCCGGGTGCTTCTTTCTTCCATCGTTTCAAACGCCCGTTTGACTGCCGCCCCAAATCCCACGATTCCCGGCACATTCTCCGTTCCTGCACGACGCTTCCTCTCCTGCGCGCCTCCATGTATAAAGGAACGGATCTTGACGCCGGTCCGGATATACAGAAAACCGATTCCCTTCGGTCCATTCAGTTTATGTCCGCTGGCGCTCAGCATGTCAATATGACATTCATCCACCTGGATTGGCACATGACCATATGCCTGCACCGCATCTGTGTGAAACAAGATCCCATGCTCATGCGCGATCTGGCCAATCTCACGGATTGGCTGGATTGTTCCGATCTCATTATTGGCATACATCACGGATATCAGGATTGTTGTCGGACGAATCGCCGCTTTCAGATCTTCCAGACTTATCTTTCCATCTTCATCCACATCCAGATATGTTACCTCAAATCCTCTCTTTTCCAGATATTCTGCCGTATGCAAAATAGCATGATGTTCGATTTTTGTCGTAATAATGTGATTTCCCTTCGCTCCATAAGCTTCTGCCGTAGCCTTCAACGCCCAGTTATCTGACTCCGACCCGCCTGCCGTAAAATAAATCTCCTTTCCCAGAGCTCCCAGACTGTCTGCGATCTGGTCTCTTTGTCTGGAGATTGCCTCCTTGTTGGCAGCAGCAAAATGATAAACGCTGGACGGGTTCCCATAACATTCTGTAAAATAAGGAAGCATTGCTTCCACTACCTCAGGAGCCGTCTTTGTTGTTGCCGCATTATCCAGATATAATAATTTTTCCATTCTGTCTTCCTCCATATTCTAGTGATTGCATTGCGGATTTTCACATCCGCCGGATGGGTTTCTTTTTTTACTCTCCTGCACCAGTTCTTCCAGCATAATATTATCCACGGTTTTGTTAATGCTGTCATTAATCTTCTGCCACACATATTTGGTGACACAACCATCGGATGCCAGACAGCCTTCCTCCGAGTAGAAAGCCGCGCATTTCACCGGTTCCAGGCTTCCTTCCAGAGCCCGCAGCACCTCTCCTACCGAAATTGCATCTGCCGGTCTGGCCAGAATATAGCCGCCTCCCGCACCCCGGACTCCAGCAACAATCCCCGCTTTTTTCAACAGCGCAACCAGCTGTTCCAGATAGCGTTCTGAAAGGTTTTGCCGGGCAGCAATGCTGGCGATTGACACTGGCTCTTCTTCACTATATCTGGCAAGATCTATCATAGCTCTGAGTCCATATCTCCCTTTTGTAGAAAGCTTCATCTCTTCACCTTCTTTTTATTCCTACTATTTTACTAGGTTTTATCTTCCTGTAGAATAGCATTCCCTTCTGGTTCTGTCAAGTGCGTAATCCGAATATCTTTTAATAATATCAACAAGGAGTCTTCCTATGTCCCGTAAGCAAATTCTTCTCAAAGGAACTCTTTTATTAACTGCCACCGGTGTTATAACCCGTCTGACCGGCTTCTTTTACCGTATGTTTCTCAGTCATACCTTCGGAGAAGAAGGCGTCGGCCTGTACCAGCTTATTTTTCCCATCTATGCGCTTGGTCTGTCTCTGACATCTGTTGGTATTGAGGTGATTCTCGCCAGACTCGCCGCAAAATATACCGCGGTAAAACAAAAAAAAGAAGCCCGTGAGCTTCTGTACACCGCCATTCTTCTATCCACTTTATCCTCTTGTGTGGCAATGCTGCTTCTGCAAAAATACGCGCCAGTAATTGCCTCTGACATACTAAGAGATAGCCGATGTCAGGAATCTTTAACCATTCTTTCTTACGTATTTCCTTTTGCCGCTGTCCACAGTTGTATCTGCGGATACTGTTTCGGCATAAAAAAACCCTTTATTCCAGCAGTATCTCAACTGCTGGAGCAGGGCGCGCGCATCGCCAGCGTCTGCCTGGTCAGCTGGTTCTGTCTTTCCAATGGTCTTGCTTTCGGAATTCCCCTGGCGGTCGGCGGTCTGATCATCGGCGAAATCACATCGTCTATTTATTGCCTGCGCGTTGCCTTCCGCCCTGGTTCCAGCGACTCGCCGCTTCGTCCTCCCATACGGAGATTCTGGAAATACGCTGGTTCTTTGATCGCCTCCTCCTCCCCGATTACGGCCAGCCGCGTACTTTTAAATCTCCTGCAAAGTATCGAGGCAGTATCCATCCCTTTGATGCTGCAAAATTATGGCATGACGGCTTCCGATGCGTTATCCATGTATGGAGTTCTGACAGGCATGGCTATGCCCTGTATTCTGTTTCCCTCCGCACTCACAAACTCAATATCAACCATGCTGCTCCCAGAAGTCGCAGAGATACAGGCTTTAAGCCATAAAAATGAGCTGCGCCGGCTGGTTTCCAAAGTGGTCATATCCTGCATCACACTCGGAACAGTATGCTGCGCCGGACTTCTCATCACAGGGCGGATGATCGGAACTTTGCTGTTTCACAGTCCAACTGCCGGATTCTTTATCATCACACTGTCCTGGATGTGCCCATTTCTCTATACCAATACAACTTTAATCAGTATCCTCAACGGCATCGGCAAAACCGCCCACTCATTCCTTATCAGCTGTTTTAGCTTATCCCTGCGAATTGCAAGCATATTCTTTCTGATTCCCACATCCGGTATCAAAGGATATCTATGGGGTATGCTTGCCAGTCAGGTCTGCATCTTCCTCTTTTGCCTGATGGATTTAAAACGTTATATCAGATCATTCCAATAAACCACTGCATGATCGCAGGATTTACATAACACTCCAGCAGAATACCCGAAAGAACCAGCAAAAAAACACTGGCTATTTTTGATACATTCCATCTGGATTCCGGATAGCAAAGATAGGTAAGCAGCAGAATCAGGTAACCGGCGCCATAAAAAAAGATATGGGGCATCAGAGCTGCGAGACATAAGAGCAGCCCTTTTAGCCCCATTTTCAAAACCGCCGCCGTCATGACCATACCGCAGGAAAAGCCTGTCCAGGCCAGAAACAATCCAGCAGCTGCTTTTTTTGCTTTTGTACATCCCAACACAACCAGCACCAGCAGCCAACCCAGACGGATCTTTGATATATACCAGAAATAGTCTGTCACCAGTATATCAGTCTGTGAATACTGGCTCAAAAAATAGTCATTAAAAATACCAGCTTCTGAAAGAAAACTGGAAACTGCCAGATTAGAATAAACAATACCGGCGAAAAAACCGGTCATACAGAATACCAACACATATTTTTTGCATTTCCACATGTTCAGGTTGTATCCTCCTTGCACATTTCATACTTCATTATATGCCGTGTTTCTGCAGTTATTCTTATACCTTCTTTCAGTTATCCCAAATATTTTCGCTCGTATGCCAGAACCGCCGCAATCGTCTTAGAGTCCTGGATCCTCCCGTCAAATATCCGCTCTTTCAATTCCGATAATGTATATGCATGTACATCCACATATTCATCTTCATCCAGATTCTGTTCTGATTTTTTCAGATTTCTTGCAACATAGATTTCGATTTTTTCATCACAGAAAGCAACTGTAGTCCGTAATGTAAGCAGCCATTCCAATTGTTCCGTATGATATCCTGTTTCTTCTTCCAGCTCTCTGGCCGCACATGTCAGTCCCGGTTCTCCAGGCGCATCCAGTTTTCCGGCCGGTATTTCAATAGTTTCCCTCTCCAGCGCATTACGGTATTGGGATACCACCAGAATCCTTCCGTCCGGCAGCACCGGAACCACTGCCGCAGCTCCGTCATGATGGATAAAATCCCAGTCTGCCGTATTCCCGCTGACAAATTCCATATGATCCTTGTAAACTTCAAGAATCGCTCCTTTATAGACCAGCTCACGTCCTGTTCTTCTGACCTCTTCACCCATGATTCTCTCCTCCAAAAAAACAAGACCGGCTCTCGCCGGTCCTGTCAATATTTATCTTCTACTTGGCATAGTCTGTTACCCTTGATTCCCGGATAACATTCACCTTGATCTGCCCTGGATACTCCAGCTCGTATTCGATCTGTTTTGCAATATCCCTGGCCATCAGTACCATATCTGCATCAGATATCTGCTCTGGAACTACCATTACACGAATCTCTCTACCTGCTTGAATAGCAAAAGATTTATCAACACCCTTAAACTGGTTGGTGATATCTTCTAATTGTTTTAACCTGTTTGTATATGTTTCTAACGTCTCTCGTCTTGCACCCGGCCGTGCTGCCGATATTGTATCCGCAGCCTGAACAACGCATGCAATCAGGGATTCTGGCTCCACATCTCCATGGTGAGCTTCTACCGCATTAATCACAAGCGCCGACTCTTTATATTTTCTGCAGAGATCCACACCTATCTGAATGTGAGATCCTTCCACATCATGATCTATAGATTTGCCAATATCGTGCAGGAGACCGGCACGCTTGGCCACTCTGACATCCAGTCCGATCTCTCCGGCAAGAAGTCCTGCCAGCTGCGCAACTTCAATGGAATGTTTCAAAGCATTCTGTCCATAACTGGTTCTGAACTTCATACGTCCCAGAAGTTTGATCAGTTCCGGATGGATTCCGTGAACTCCAACCTCCAGAGCCGCCGCCTCTCCTTCTTCGCGAATCATGATATCGACTTCTTTCTGGGCCTTTTCTACCATCTCCTCAATTCTTGCCGGATGGATACGCCCATCGACGATCAGTTTCTCCAGTGCGATTCTGGCAATCTCTCTGCGGATCGGGTCAAAACCGGATAATACCACTGCCTCCGGCGTGTCGTCAATAATCAGCTCAACACCGGTCATCGTTTCAAGAGTCCGGATATTCCGGCCCTCCCTGCCAATGATTCTTCCTTTCATTTCATCATTCGGAAGCTGTACTACCGAGATCGTAGTTTCTGCAACATGATCTGCCGCGCATCTCTGAATCGCCGTCACAACGAATTCCTTCGCCTTCTTATCAGACTCTTCTTTTGCCTGCGCTTCTAATTCTTTGATCATTTTTGCAGTGTCATGTTTCACATCTTCTTCAACAGTTTTTAACAAATATTCTTTTGCTTGTTCGGAGGTAAGTCCTGAGATTCTTTCCAGTTCCTGTACTCTTTGCCTACTCAGCTCTTCTACTTTCGCTTCCCGCTGTTTCAGCTGTTCTTCTTTTGCCGCAAATCCTGCCTCACGTTTTTCAATCGCATCCGCTTTTTTGTCCAAAGCCTCTTCCTTGGAAAGAACACGTTTTTCATAGCGCTGTAACTCCGCCCTGCGTTCCTTGGTCTCTTTTTCAAGTTCATTCTTGTTTTTTATAGACTCTTCTTTAATTTCCAAGAGAGACTCCTTCTTTTTTGCCTCTGCGGTTTTAACAGCATCATCAATGATTTCTCTCGCCTTGCTTTCCGCATTTCCAATCTTGGATTCCGCATTCTTCTTCAGATTGGATACAGTCATGAAATGACTGATTACTGCCGCTGCTGCGATCAACACGATTGCTACTGCAATAAATATACCACTCGGCACAGGAGCACCTCCTTATTTAGTTTTCATTGTACAAATACAACACTTAAATTCTATACTGTTTTCACAAAGATGTCAAGCGTTCCACTCAGAAACTTGTATCACATGACGGATATCCTCGTATCGGAATCCTTTTCGCATGAGAGCTCCCATAATTTTCCTTGTTGTTTCCGGATTTACAGACCCCGGATCATAACCTTTTTTTCTCAAAAAAATACGGATTGCAGCCTGTGCATCCTCAGCCGGATAACATTCATCCAGCGCCTGCTCAATATCATCTTTTTCCAGGCCTTTCGCCAGAAGCAGATGATACAATTCTGTCCTGCTCTTTCTGCTCTTTCTTCCCAGAATGAAATTCCTGGCATATTCCAAATCATTGATATAGCCAAATGATTTTACATAATCAACCGCCTTGTCGATCACCTCCGGCGGATATTCGCCTGCCTGAAGTTTATCCCTCAGCTGCTGTTCCGTTCTTCCCATAGTATTCAGGAGATGCATGGCCCGCAATTTGGCCCGTTTCACCAATATACTGTCCAGAATCTCCTGATACTGTTCCCTGGTAATCTGCACGCCTTCACCAAGACAATAACGGGACAGCTCTCCTTTATAAAGCAAAAAGGTGATCTGCCCGTCCAAGTATATACGATATTTGGTCTTAGTGACAGTTTCTATCTTGGTAACTGTCAAATCTACACTTCCTTTTCATTATTTTTCAGACTGTTTCCCGGTCTCCTTCCCGTTTTCCTCATCGGAAGAAGAACCAAACTGGTAATGCGCGCGGATCTTCTTGTCCAGATCTTCCAGGATCTCCGGATGTTCTGCCAGATATAGTTTTGCGTTCTCACGTCCCTGACCGATTTTGTCACCATTATAAGCAAACCATGCTCCGCTTTTGTTTACCAGATTCAATCCTACCGCCAGGTCCAAAATATCTCCCTCTTTTGATATTCCCTTGCCAAACATGATGTCAAATTCCGCCTCCTTGAAAGGCGGTGCAATCTTATTTTTCACAATCTTAACCCTGGTTCTGTTTCCAACCATTTCTCCGCTCTGCTTGAGCGTCTCAATCCTTCTGACATCCATACGGATGGATGCATAGAATTTCAAAGCGCGTCCTCCGGTTGTTGTCTCTGGATTTCCGAACATAACACCCACTTTTTCACGCAGCTGGTTGATAAAAATAACAACGCAGTTTGACTTGCTGATCACCGGAGTCAGTTTCCGCAGCGCCTGGGACATCAAACGGGCCTGCAGCCCCACATGACTGTCCCCCATGTCGCCTTCAATCTCCTGCCGGGGAACCAGGGCTGCAACGGAATCTACTACCACAATATCCATAGCGCCGGAGCGCACCATTGTCTCCGTAATTTCCAAAGCCTGATCACCGCTGTCGGGCTGCGAAATATACAGTTCGTCAATGTCAACGCCGATGTTTTTTGCATAGACAGGATCCAATGCATGCTCTGCGTCAATGAATCCGGCAATCCCACCCATTTTCTGCACTTCCGCAATCATGTGAAGCGCCACTGTAGTCTTACCGCTTGATTCTGGTCCGTAAATTTCAACAATACGTCCCTTAGGCACGCCTCCAAGGCCGAGTGCAATATCCAGACTTAATGACCCTGTCGGTACTGTCTCCACAGCCACCTGTGCAGAAGGGTCTCCAAGCTTCATTACGGTTCCCTTCCCAAAATCCTTCTCCAGTTTTGCGATTGCCGCATCAAGCGCTCTTTTCTTATCTTCATTTGCCATAATCATTCTCCTTTTTAATCGAACGAATGTTCGTTCTGTGGTTAATATAGTAGTACACCTGTCTGAAAAAGTCAATATAAATATTCCAAAAACACCGGGGAAAATCTACTGAAATGTAGATGCGAATAAACCAGATCCTCTGAATGTAGCAATAAAATAACACAGTTCTGATTATCCGTCAACATTGTTTCTGCCCGTTTCTTTCCACCTTTTTCTATATTCTGAAGGCGTCATCTGCCTGGACTGCTGAAATCTTCGGATAAAATACCCGATATTGTCATAGCCGCTCCGCATTGCCACTTCAATAATCTTATCCTCCGTCTGCATCAGTTCCTGACAGGCATGGTCAACCCGTACTTCATTGACATATTCCATAATCGTTTTTCCGGTCAGTTTTTTGAAATACCGACAGAAATACTGGGGATTCATACCGGCCACCGACGCAATCTCCTCAACCTTCAGCGTTCGGGAAAAATTTTCATGCAGAAAGGTCAGAACCCTTTTCATAACTTTAATCCTTTCTGCGTCTTCTTTGCGGATTGTTCCAATCTGTTCCAGCAGGCCATGTTCTGACAAAAGAGCCAGTAGAATATAAAGACCGGCTTTTACATGAAGATGTGCGCTTAAATTCTCCTGTCCCCCATAACGATAGATCTCCTCAAACAGCCGTTCCGCCTCTGTCCAGGCGCTTTCCTGAGGTGTAAGCGTCTGGGGAAGCCTGACTTTTTGTTCCAGGAGCGGAGTCAGCAGATGATACTGGATCCCGTCATATTTTTCAAAGCTGAGCATTTCCAGATCAAATACGACTGCTTTCTCCCTCTGTCCTTCTTCCAGCAAAATAGAATGGATCTCTCCTGCCGGAATAAAGATCAACGCCGGAGCTTCTCTAATCTCCTTTTTCATGCCTATCGTCAGACTAAAGCATCCCCGCTGAAGATATATCATTTCCGTTTCCCGATGCCAGTGAAGGGGAACCGGGTATCTGCTTTCTCCTTCCCAGTCATAGACCGCCATCGGAAACTCCACCGTCCCGTGTACCGTTTTTTCCTGCAGTTTACTTTTTTCTCTCATTCCAATCCCCCTGCGTATATCCCTTTTCCTGTGCGGTTCCTGCTATCAGCTTTTATTATATATTGTAATCATTATAAAATTCCAGCGAAGGAAAATCAAGATTCCCGGTCTGCACCATACCTCATCTGCATTCCATATACCTGCAGCACTACTTTGAGACAGCTGTGATAGTTTTTTCGCGCTGCTTCGGCTGCCGTCACGATTTTATCCTGATAAACCACCGAATCCTGGATCAGATAACGTACCTCTCCTACCACATCCCCTTCGTCAACCGGCGCCTGAATATCCGAAGCATAGGTCTCTTCCGTTCGGACTCTTTCTCCCGGCTTGATCAGAAGACGAATAAATTTCCGGTCCCTATCGGTTTTTGTCTCCACAAGGCACGATGCCTCATATGGAAACTCTCTGTCAAATCCATTTTTCACACGGATGTCTCTGGTCTCTGTCTCCAATGGAATATTACAGTAGGTATAGTTTTCCAGACCATATTCCATCAATGTCTTCATATCGCTCCATTTATATTCCTTGTGCTGCGGCCATCCGCAGGCCAGAAGTGCGGCAATAAACGTGCGGCCGTCTCTTTGAAGCGCTCCTATATAACAGTATCCGGCATCTGCAGTAAATCCGGTTTTTCCTGATAGTGCCCCGTCCATCATATCCAGAAATGCGTTATGGTTTGTACAGGTATAGCTCCTTCCCCCTTCGACATCCGTAAACTGATAATTCCGGGTTCTTGTAATTTCAAGAAACTGTTCCTTTTGCGGGGATTCCTGGATACAATACCGCATGATACGGGCCAGATCTTCCGCCGTTGTCGCATGAATCCCTTCGTCATCCTCCCCGTCCAGTCCGTTTGGAGTTACAAAATGTGTATTACAGCATCCGATTTCTCTTGCTTTGTCATCCATCATCTTTGTAAAACTCTCCACATTCCCTCCGATTTCTTCTGCTATAATCACAGCGCTGTCATTATAAGATTCCAACATCATCGCATACAGCAGATCTTTCAACCGGTATACCTCTCCTTCTCTGACTCCCATTCTTACTTTCGGTTGGATTGCCGCATTTTCCGATGCAGTTCCAGTCTGGTCCCGCTCCATATTTTCCAGTGCAACGATACAGGTCATAATCTTTGTGGTACTTGCCATCGGCAGGATCTTTTTTCCTTCTTTTTCAAATAAAACACGCCCGCTGTCAGCATCCATAAGAACTGCCGACCGGGCGTAAAGACTGCCGGGCTCATCCGCAGATTTCTCCGCGCTCACCGTACCCGGGCACACTACGATGAAAAGTATGAAAATCAGGATAATACCACGTTCTCTCCTTCGATTCATAATAACACCACAGATTGATATATGTTATTGCAATATATGTAAAAATCCAGGAAATATGACGCCACAGCCGAAACATCAGATATCCAGTTTCATCTGCGCTTCTTCTTCCGCTTCTTCTTTAAAATTCTCCATCTGCTCCGGGTTAAGACTTGGCAGATCTTCAATCGAATGTATGCTGAATCTCCGCAAAAATTCCTCCGTCGTCCCCAGCAGAATCGGTTTCCCGGGCGCATCCAGCCTTCCGCACTCACACACAAGATCATATTCGATCAGCTTATTGACCGCATGATCAGATTTTACTCCCCGGATCTTCTCGATCTCCAGCTTCGTAACCGGCTGTTTATATGCAATGATGGACAGGGTTTCCAGCTGCACATCCGTAAGCACATACTTTTTCGGCTGCTTGGCTATGCGGATCAGATATTCGTACATTTCTTTTTTGGTACACATCTGAAATGCCTGATCCAGCTCAATGATCCGGACTCCACGGTCTTCACTCGCATACCGATCCATCATGTGATGAATGATTTTCCGGGTCGTTTCTTCATCATGCCCGATAACAGCGGCAATTTTGTCCAATTCTACCGAATCTCCCATCGTAAATAATATTGCCTCGATTATTCCCTCTATTTTTTCTATTTTCAATATTTCCATTCTACCTTTCTTGTTGGAATTCCCCGATATTGGAATCAATCATAATATCATCAAACGGCTGCTCCTGGCGGATCACGATCACGCCTTCCTTCATCAGCTGCAGAATCGCCAGAAACGTCACTACGACGTGGACTCTGGATGTCTGTGCCACAAGAAGCTCCCGGAAGCTGAATCTGCGGTGTGTTCTGGCATAGGATTGCACATAATTCAGCTTCTCTGGCATCGTCACTTCTTCCTTTTCAATTTTTCCAAACTTACTGCGGACCGGATCGATCTTGCTGGCCTGTCTTTGCATCACATCCTGAAACACCTGATTAAGTTTCGCCAGTGTCAGGCCATCAAGAAGTTCATCCAGATTAACCGGCTCCACATATTCCAGCACTTCTTCCGGAATAGAAGGCTCTTTATATATGGTGTGTTCCCCGTCTGTCTGGCGGTCCCGCAGCTCATAGGACATATATTTATACATTTTGTATTGCAGAAGCTGTTCTACCAATTCCTGACGCGGATCTTCTTCTTCTCTCTCTTCATTCACTTCTTTGGGAAGAAGCATCCTGCATTTGATGTCCAGCAGTGTTGCCGCCATGACCAGAAATTCGCTCATGACATTCAGATCTTCCCGTTCCATGGATTGGATATATTCCATATATTGATTTGTAATTTCAACGATCGGAATATCGTAAATATCTATTTTATTCTTATCTATCAGATGAAGCAAAAGATCCAGCGGTCCTTCAAACACCTGCAGTTTAACCGGAATTCCCATGTGTATACCTCACGACAACATTTGATTATACCATAACCAGATTATTATACAGGATTCCTTCTTTGTTCTCAAGCATTTCGCTCAAAATCACGACTCTTTCGGCCCCGACAGCTTTAATTCAATCATCTCGGCAGGATTCCAGAACCGGATTGGTATCGAGTGATTTCCCAGCCCTCGGCTCACAACCACTTCTGAATTTCCACAATGGTATTTTCCTCCGGAATAACGTGGAAACAGTCTCAGATCCGGTGAAATCACACCTCCAAGCCCCGGAATTCTTACCATTCCTCCATGCAGATGTCCCGACAGTATCAGATCCGCTCCCCACTCCAGATAAACTTTCATAAAAGCCGGATTATGCGCCATCAGAATATGAAAAGTATAGTTCGGTATTCCGATCCTTTGCTCCATCTCATCTCTGGTCAGCACATGCCGTCCGGTTTTTTTATACGACTCCAACGGAATCTCCAGTCCCGTGACTCTCATTCTGATTTTCCCCATGGAAAACTCTGCCGTCTCATTTTCCAGAAATATCACTCCTGCCTCCGTCAGAAGCGCTTTATAATCCTTATAAGACTGCCGGTAACGCTCCGGCTTTTCTTTCAGTTTTTGTTCATGATTTCCGTTAGCACAGTAAACCGGGCATATCCGAGGAAGCTGCCGGAGAAAAGAAACTGTTTTTTCATAGGATGTACCGTTTTTACGTACCAGCATATCCCCTCCGATCAGAATCAGATCCGGTTTTGCTTTCCGGATTGCTTGCATGAGACGCATGTTTTCTTCTCCATAACTGCAATTATGCAGATCACTCAAAAAAAGGATCCTCTTCTCCCCCATTCCTCTTAGTTTTCGGGATGTGATCCTGTATCTTTTCACTCGGAACGTCCGCAGTTCCCTGCAATTTTCCGCTATAAAAACCGCCAGTGCAACGCACAGAATAATTGCTATCGTATGCAATGTTCTTTCTCCTTTATAATCAGAATAATTATATAATTATTCCTGTTATTTTGCAAATAGATATGTTAAAATCAGTATCAGTGTTATAGAACAATTATTGAAGGAGGTTTTACCATGAATGTACCAGAAAGAATCAACGCTCTTCGCGCTTTGATGGCTGAAAAAGGATATGACGCATACCTGGTTCCAACAGACGATAACCACCAAAGTGAATATGTTGGGGAACATTTCAAAGCAAGAGCATTTATTACCGGATTTACAGGATCTGCTGGAACTGCCATCATCACCAAAAGCGAAGCCGGTCTCTGGACAGACGGCCGCTACTTCATCCAGGCGGAACACCAGCTTCAGGGAAGCGGCGTAAAGCTGTTTAAGATGGGCGAACCGGGCGTGCCCACCACACTGGAATATCTGTCATCCGTTCTTCCCCAAAACGGTGTGCTTGGATTCGACGGCAGAGTCGTGGCTATGGGTGACGGTCTGGATCTGGAAGCCGTTGCTGCTGCAAAGAACGGACGCATCGACTATTCTCAGGACCTGATTGACCAGATCTGGGAAGACCGTCCGGCTCTTTCGGAAGAACCGGCATTTGCCCTGGACGAATCCTATACCGGCGAAAGCACCGCATCCAAACTCGCCAGAGTCCGCGCAGCTATGAAAGAAGCTGGCGCAGACATTCACGTGATCGCAGCTTTGGACGATGTCTGCTGGATCACGAACCTGCGGGGGAATGATATCGAATTCTTCCCGCTTCTCCTCTCTTACGCTGTCATCACTCTGGAAGATATGAAACTGTATATTGATGAGCGTAAACTGACAGACGAAATGAAAGCAGCGCTTGCTGAAGACAAGATCATGCTGCGTCCATACAACGCCATCTATGAGGATGTAAAGAATCTTCCAAGTGACGCATCCATTCTGGTAGATTCGGCCAGACTGAATTATGCGTTATATAATAATCTGCCGAAAACGGCCTCTATCATTGATCATATGAATCCTACTGTTATAATGAAGGCCACCAAAAATGATGTGGAACTAAAAAATATCATCAACGCTCATGTTAAAGATGGCGTTGCGGTGACACGATTCATGTACTGGCTGAAAAAAAATGTTGGAAAAATAGAAATCACTGAGATCAGCGCTGCGGACAAGTTGGAGGAATTCCGGAAAGAACAGGAAGGGTATCTTTGGCAAAGTTTTGAACCCATCTGCGGTTCTGGAGAACACGGCGCCATCGTACACTATGCCGCTACTCCAGAGACCAATATTCCAGTTGTCACCGACGGGTTGTTCCTGACAGATACCGGCGGCGGATATATGGAAGGCTCCACCGATATCACCAGAACATTTGCTTTTGGTAACCTGACTGATGAAATGAAAGCAGATTTCACTACCGTTCTCCAGTGTAACATGCACCTGGCAAACGCCGTATTCCTGGAAGGTACTACGGGTTACAATCTGGACGTTCTGGCCCGGATGCCTGCATGGAAACGAGGCATTAACTTCAACCACGGCACCGGACACGGCGTCGGATATCTAATGAACATTCACGAGGCTCCCTGCGGATTCCGCTGTGCCATCCGGGAGCGCGAGAAACAACCACTAATGCCCGGACTTGTCATCACCGATGAACCCGGCATCTATATCGAAGGTTCTCATGGAGTCCGTACCGAAAATGAATTGGTTGTCCGCAAAGGACCAAAGACAGAATACGGACAATTCCTGTACTTTGAACCCATCACCTATGTGCCGATCGATCTGGATGCAGTGAATCCGGACATGCTGACTGCGGAAGATAAAGAACAGCTGAATTCCTATCACGCAAAAGTATACGAGACCATTGCGCCTTATCTGAGCGACGAGGAACGGGAATGGCTGAAGGAATACACCCGCGCTATCTAGTAGTAGAGAGCCTGATTATATCATAAGAGAAGAATAAGGGAACTGCCGGAATCAATAGTATCCGGCAGTTCCTTATTCTCTTCTATGTACCCGCATCCATCCTGGCACCTTTTTTATAAAAGCAGCTCTCTTGCCGCCTCTCCAAGCGCTGCAGGATAACTCATCTTTTCCACGGACTCTGTAGTCAGAATCTTCACCGTGCCGATTTCCTGATCTTCCAGGAAATATCTGACTATCCCAGCTTCATCCCCCTGTTTTACGGGTGCTTCTAATTTTTTCATCTCTACTTTTCGTTCCATATTCTGCAAATTTTTTCCGGCAGTATCCACATAAGTAAACGCTTCTTCCTGCGCAGTGGCCACTTTGTCTTCAGTTCCGTTACTCACTTTTGCGTCCGGAGTTTCAGGAATCTCCTTTTCCTGAAATTTACTACATTTCCCAAATCCGTAATTCAAAAGAGCAATGGCATCTTTGGTCCGTGCCTTACTGTTTTCCGCAGCCATAATCACCGCGATCAATTCCATGCCGTTCTTCTCCGCTGTTGCAGATATACAGAATTTAGCATTCCCTGTAGATCCGGTCTTTAATCCTGTCGTGTATTCGTAATGCCGCACCAGCTTATTGGTATTGGTCAGCCCAAACTCGGAAGTCCCTTTTTGAGTGTTATGCGTAATATCTTCCATCCAGATCATAGAATAATCCCGGATCTGGGGATATTTCGTGATCAGCTCTCTGGACATCAGCGCAATATCTCTAGCTGTCGTCAGATGGCCTTCGGCGTCCAATCCGTTGCAATTTACAAAATGTGTATTAGACATGCCAAGTCCTTGTGCCCTTTCATTCATGCGGCCGACAAATTCCTCCTCGCTGCCGCAGACATGTTCCGCCATAGCCACACAGGCATCGTTGGCGCTGGCTACTGCAATACACTTGATCATGGTATCCACCGTCTGTGCTTCTCCCGCTTCTAGAAATACCTGAGAGCCGCCCATGGACGCCGCATATTCCGAAGTCGTCACCGGATCCTCCAGCCCCAGTTTCCCATCTGCAATTGCGTCAAAAATCAGCAGGAGAGTCATAATCTTTGTAACGCTGGCCGGTGCCAGCTGTTCATCCGGATTCTTCTCAAAGACAATCTGTCCTGTTTCCTTTTCCATCAAAATCGCAGATGGCGCGCTCAATTCCACTCCTGCTTCACCCTGTACTCCGGTACCGTCCGACGCATCAACTTCCTTCTCGGCTTCTGCTCCATCCTCACCTTCTGCCCCGTCCTCATCTATACTTTGAACTCCGTCCTGAGGCTCCGTATATACCAGAATCTCCCGCTCCGGCATAGCAGACACCGTCTGTACCAGCATCAACGCACACAAAAAAGCCGCACATAAAGCCCTCATCTAAAAACTCCCAGCCGCACAAACTATTCTTTATATTCTAGTAAAACCAATTCTGAAATATGACAAAAAGTCAATTGGGGACGTAGCATTTTGCAAAAATACTACGTCCCCAATTGACTTTTTGCTACTATGTAGTACAATATAGTAAACACCTATTATGCGACACATAGTAGATACTGACGAAAGGACGGTGAGTTCATGTATGATAAATCACAGCTCATGCGCGGAACATTAGAAGGCTGTATCCTGAAAATTCTTTCAAAAGAAGTAACTTATGGATATGAAATCGTGATGAAACTTGAACAATTCGGTTTTGGAGAAATGAAGGAAGGTACGATTTATCCGCTTCTTGTACGTCTGGAAAAGAAGGGATTCATCAGTTCCGAATTCCGTCCTTCGCCGCTGGGACCCAGCCGAAAGTATTATTCCATTACAGAAGAAGGAGCAAAATACTTAAGTGAATTCATTAATCATTGGCTGCAGATTTCTTCTGCAGTAAACCAAATATTAGAATTGGAGGAATGAAACATGACAAGCGAACAGGCAGGCATGACCAAAGATAACCTTGAAGCAATGAATTATCAGGATATCTCTTTTCTCAAAAAAGAAAACCGAAAAACGATACATAAGATGACAAAATACATTTACACCTTTCCTCTCAGCCCGGTGGAAATCGAACAAATACGCAGAGATATCATCGGCATGGCCATGGAAGCCGAAAAACGAGGAGAATCCCTTTCAGATGTACTTGGGAAAAAGCCACGGGAATTTTGCAACGATCTGATTTATGCCATTGGAGGAATACGATCTCCCGGCGGCAGACGAATGCTGGTTGTCGCAGCTGCTTATTTTCAGATCGTCGGATTTATGTGTATTGTCTCGAGCCTGATTTATGTATTCTCCATACTTATGACCGGTACAATGGCAATATTTATTGATACCTATAACCATTTTGAAATCTCAGAATTCTGGTATGGCCTGTTCTTGCTTGCCATCTCTATTCTGTATTACAAAGGAGGAAGTTACGCATTGAAAAGCAGTAACAATTCAGAAAAAGCGAAAACAGCGTTATACTGGGGAATCGGTCTTCTACTCATTAACGTACTTCAAATGTTGATTCCTGATCCAAACATCGGAATCGCATTGAATAATACGCTCATCAACATTATAACCATTATCGTTTCAATTCTATTTAATATAGGATTCCCATTATTATATATTCTTGGCGCCTGGCGAAACCGTCCGGTCAATCAAAGTTAAATAAAAGAAACAGTATTTATAAAAAGGGACACGTTAAATAATAAATGGGGACGTAGCATTTTGCAAAAATGCTACGTCCCCATTTATTATTTACCAGCCATCTGTTTTTCCTGCTGTTCGATCATCTTTTTCACCATATATCCGCCGACAGATCCGTTCTGTCTGGATGTCAGGTCGCCGTTGTAGCCTTCGGTCAGCGGTACGCCAAGCTCGCTTGCTACCTCATATTTGAACTTGTCTAACGCGCCTTTTGCTTCCGGCACAGCTGCTCTGTTTGATGAACGATTTGTCATAATTATACTCCTCCTTTGATATCATGAATGTTGCTTGTAACTTTCAAACTTCTGTTTTCGTTACAACCATAGTATATGGAGGATTTAAATTATTACACTAGCAGTTCCTTCATATTCTGGAATTTTTTTCAGCCATTCATTTTCTTCTTTGATCAGGTAATCAGCTGCTTCATTTGCTTTTTGCAGGATTTTTGCGTCCTGATAGATGTCTCCCAGCCGAAAATTCATAAGTCCGCTCTGGCGTATTCCAAACAAATCTCCCGGCCCTCGAAGTCTGAGATCTTCACTGGCTATCTTGAATCCGTCATTCGTATGATTAAGAATATCCAACCGTTCTTTAGTTTCCTGTGCTTTAGAAGCCGTCATAAAGATACAGTAGGACTGGTATTTTCCTCTTCCCACCCGGCCGCGAAGCTGATGCAGCTGCGCAAGCCCGAACCGCTCGGCATTCTCCACCATCATGACCGTGGCATTGGGGACATCGATTCCCACCTCAATTACAGTGGTTGAAACCAGGATCTGTATCTCATTCCTGGCGAAACGATCCATAATATCGTCCTTTTGTGTCTGTTTCATCCTGCCGTGCAAGCACTCCACTACGATATTTTTTCCCAGCTCTTCCTGAAGGTTTTTCGAATAATCCAGTACATTTTCTGCCTCCAAAGTCTCGCTTTCTTCCACCATCGGGCAGATGATGTAACACTGCCGCCCTTCTATAATCTGTTTTCTCATAAATTGATAAGCGGTATTTCGATATCCTGTATCTACTACACAATTTTTAATAGGAAGCCGGTTTGCAGGCAGCTCATCGATCACAGAAATATCCAGATCACCATACAGAATAATCGCCAGCGTCCGGGGAATCGGCGTAGCACTCATAACCAGCACATGCGGTACACCACCCTTTTGGGCAAACGTTTCCCTCTGCTTTACCCCGAAGCGATGCTGCTCGTCTGTCACCACCAGAGCCAGATTATCATAATTAACCCGATCCTGGATCAATGCATGTGTGCCAATAATAATCTTGGCATACCCACACTCAATCCGATCATATGCTCTGCGCTTTTCCTTTGCCGTCATGGACCCGGTCAACAGTTCCACCTTCACAGGAATTTCCTGTTCTTCCAGCATACGGCTGATAGACGCGTAATGCTGTCTGGCCAGAACTTCCGTGGGGGCCATCAAAGCTCCCTGCATACCGTTCAAAGCCACCGATAAAAGTGCAAGAACCGCCACAACCGTCTTCCCAGATCCCACGTCTCCCTGCACCAGACGGGACATCACAGTCGCCGAAGCCATATCTCCCTCTATTTCTTTCCAGACTTTCATCTGTGCATGGGTCAGGCGATAAGGAAGCTTCTCAATAAAGGTTCCAATCCTTAGATCTGACGGAATTACATATTCATTTGCCGTCCGTTCATTTTGGTCACGCATCCTGCGAAGAGCCAGTATAAATGTCAGGAACTCTTCAAACACCAGTCTTTCTCTGGCATGATAAAAGTTCTCCTTATCCTGCGGGAAATGTATTCCTCGTATTGCAAAATTGTATTCTGCCAAATGATATTTCAGCCGCAATACATCCGGTAAAGTTTCATGCGTCAAATCCAGATGTTCCAGGGCCTGCCGCACTGCCTTTACAACCGTCCCGTTTGTAAGCCCGCTTGTCAGGCCATAGACCGGCTGCAGTGTATCCAGCTTCTCCTCATACTTGTCAGCCGGATAAAATATCTCCGGATGTTCCATTACGAGTCCGTTTCTTTTTCGTGCGATCCGTCCTCTCAAGGTAACAGTACCGCCTTTTCCCAGCGTATTGCGCAAAAAAGGCATCCGATACCATACCACCTTCAAGGAACCGGTAAGATCCCTGACCTGCAGGGTCGTGATCTGCATTCTGCTGGATCCGGACACCTGAATACGGCCGGATATAGCTCCTGAAACGGTCTGTACTTTCCCTTCCTCCACTTCACTCACAGGTACAGCCTCTTCATACACATCATATCCTTTTGGATAATATCGGATCAGATCTCCCACTGTATTTACGCCCACTTTAGCAAATAACTGTGCCGTTTTCTCTCCAATACCTTTAATTTCTTTAATATCTGTCCGTTCAACCATCACCTATAACCGCTTTCTGATATTAAAATGTTTATACTATAAAAGGGCGGATACTGTTCCGCCCTTTCTTTATCTGGTTATTCAACCGCTAATACATAGTAATAAATCGGCTGACCTCCAAACTGTATATCCACGTCCGCATCCGGATACCGCTCTGCCACTTCCGCAGCAAACTTCTCTGCATCCTCCGGGCTGACTTCCTCTCCATAATAGAGACTGATCAGTTCAGAATCCTCATCGACCAGACAATTCAGGAGTTCCTTCGTGGTCTCCTCTACTTCCTTGCCTACCGCCAAGATTCCACTGTCGCCAATTCCCATAATGTCTCCTTCATGGATCTCCTTATCATCAATACGCGTATCTCTTACCGCATACGTAACCTGACCGCTCTTTACACGCTTAATCTCCTCAAGCATGGTCTCTTCATTTGCTTTAGCGTCCGCATCAGGAGCGAAACTGATGATTGCAGTAATTCCCTGCGGAACTGTTTTAGTCGGGATTACAATAATATCCTTGTCCTCCACCAGAGCTTTCGCCTGATTTGCCGCAAGTACAATGTTCTTATTATTCGGTAAGATGAAAATATGATCCGCATTCACATGATCGATAGCCTTCAGCATATCCTCCGTGCTGGGATTCATAGTCTGTCCGCCTTCAATGATGTAATCCGCACCCAGTTCCCGGAAGATCTCATTCATTCCTTCTCCGATTGAAACGGCAATAAATCCCATCTCTTTTCTTGGGCCTTCATCTTTAACCGCCTCTTCTTCCGCCTGCTGCGCCGCCATTTTCTCTGCGTCACGGATCAGTTTTTCCTGATGCTCTTCCCTCATATTGTCAATCTTCATACGTGAAAGCTGTCCATAAGTGAGCGCTCTTTGGATCGCGAGCCCCGGATCGTTTGTATGCACATGGATTTTAACCACATCATCATCCGCCACGCACACGATGGAATCTCCGATTGATGACAGATACGCTTTAAAATCATGTTCATCTTCATCCGTAAACTCTTTTTCTGTCAATATAATAAACTCTGTACAATAGCCAAACTTAATGTCAGCCGTGTCCTGCGCACTGATTTTTGTAACAGCAGCTCCCGCACTTGGTTCGATAGCGCTGAAATCGATCTCTTTTCCCTGAAATGCCGCGTAAGCTCCCCGGAGAACTTCTAATAATCCCTGTCCGCCGGAATCCACGACTCCAGCTTCTTTTAACACCGGAAGCATCTCCGGAGTCTTTGCAAGAACTTCATCCGCATAATCGATCACCGCCGGAATGAACACTTCCAGATCGTCCGTCTCTTCAGCCATCTCCGATGCCTTCTGTGCAATTCCACTGGCTACCGTCAGGATCGTTCCCTCTTTCGGTTTCATTACTGCCTTATAAGCAGTATCTCTGGCTCTCTGGCACGCAAACGCCAGAATGGCAACATCAATCTCCTTCTCCTCCCGGATCGCCTTTGTAAACCCTCTAAGAAGCTGGGAAAGTATTACGCCAGAATTTCCTCTGGCGCCGCGAAGAGAACCGGAAGAAATCGCCTTAGCAAGATCTTTCATATTCACCTGAGATATTCCCATAACCTCTTTTGCAGCTGACATAATTGTAAGAGACATATTGGTTCCGGTGTCTCCATCCGGCACCGGGAATACATTCAATTCATTAATGAATTCCTTCTTTGCCTCAATATTCTGAGCACCCGCCAGGAACATCTTAGCAAGCATCTCTGCATTTATCGTTTTCGTAGCCATTTCTTACGTTCCTCCTTACCTAATCAATGACTCTGACGCCTTCGATGTAGATATTGATCTTATCCACAGGCATACCTGAAAATTCTTCTACTTTATATTTCACATTGCTGATCAGATTTTCTGTCACAGCAGATATACTCACACCGTAAGCAACGATAATATGGAAGTTGATGCTGATATGATTCTCGTCTGAAATTCCAACCTGGATTCCCTTGGTCAGACTCTCCTTCTTCAATAGATGAACCAGCCCGTCCTTCACGTTAACAGCAGCCATTCCCACAATACCAAAACACTCAACCGCTACTGTTCCGGCATATTTTGCAATCACATCCGGATCAATCGTTATAATACCCAGATCTGTACTAATACATCCTTTCATACCCTGAACCTCCGATTCTTATTGTATCTATATACACAATACATAATTGATATTATTATACTATTATTCCCTTCTGTTTACAATATTGGCAGGTTCAAAAAAATCCAGATTCCATCACAGAATCTGGATTCTCATCCTGCCTGATTATGCACGTTCAACTTTACCGGATTTGAGACAAGAAGTACATACATACATCTTCTTTGTTGCTCCGTTTTCTGTTTTAACGCGAACTGATTTTACATTTGATTTCCACATCTTTGGTGTCTTTCTATTAGAGTGGCTTACATTATTACCGAAATGAGCACCCTTTTCACAAATAGCACATTTTGCCATGACTGCACCTCCTAACACTCCGTAATCGTCTGTACCACAGACTCACAACACTAGTATTCTAACAGATATAATCCACAAAAGCAAGTACTATTTTCAAATTAACAAAAGAACAGATTGTATCCTGCCAGAACACATAGTATAATGCACAATACCTCTACAAAAGTATTCGGCAAAACAAGCGCCAGAATGATTCCGACTGCAACCCAGAACAAGGCGAAACCCACAACACGCTTCATGTACAGCCTCCGGTTCTCTTTTGTACAGTATATGTGTCCGTTCCTCTATTATATCCTTCTATGCCAGCTATTCCGCTTCGTCCAGAATATCCATGACATCCTGCTCTGTCATCTTCTCATCCTTATCCGTAAACTTGTCGATTACATCCGGGATCATATCCAGGATCTTAGTTACAGTATCCTGATTCTTAACATTTACAAGTTTTGTATGTCCGTTCTGGATCACAAGAACTGCGCACGGGGTCATCTTACCGCCGATTCCTCCGGCGCCTCTTTCCTTCTTTTCCCCATTGAACGCGCCGGCTCCGATGCCGAATGAAACATCGACCAGAGGAAGCAGAATCGTATCTCCGATATGGATTGCTTCACCCACAACGGTTTTTGATGAAACCACTCCGTCAAGTCCATGAAACAAAGCTTCCACTGTCCCTTTAAACGTATTCTCTGCCATATATTTATCCTCCTCTACAATTCAAAGCTTTTTATATCACGATAAGTTGCCCGGACATCCCTGCACCAGAACAGCTTCCATACCAGTATGGCAGCATCAAGGATCAGAATGCTTCCCTTCCAGGAAATTGATCCTTCCAGGACCCTGTTTTCAAAATCCGGTTCCACTCGAAGATGATTTCCAGTGAACGGATACACAACCGCCAGTCCGGCCAGCACACGTCCAGTATAGGAAGGATCTTCAAACCCGAAATGAATCCTGCCCTGAATTTTGCCGGGGCAGATACGTTTCAGGAAACGGAATACTGCATTTTGGAAAACCGAAAATGCATGCCGGTGTCTCTCATCCGTCACAAACTGTTTCAGTTTTTCTTTCTTATCTGACAACACCTTTATTCTATCACAGATTCTCTGAAATGTATATTTGATCTTTTTCAGCAACCCTATGATCTTTTTCTTAATCTGTTCCGCCTTGTATACAGCTTTCTCCCATAAAGACTTCTTTTCCTTTGCAGATGCTTCAGAAGTTCTTTCTTTTTCCGGCAGACTACGGGCTTTGATTTTTTCCAGATCTTCCGGATCTTCTTCGACTCTTTCTTCATGTTTTTCAGGCTGAGCTGTTTCTTCCGGAATCTTTTCTTCAGATTCTTCCAGATCTTCCGCACTCTCTGAAACTGTTTCTTTCTCTTCTTCCACTGTAATTTTCTCATAATCATCCACCTCGTCTTCGTTTTCCTGTCCGAAAGTCTTCCATGCAACCCGGAAACGCCAACGCAATTGATTCTCTTCATAATTCATCTGGAAACTCAACAACCGCAGCAGCCAGGTTACCCGGATATCCGCTCTTATCTTTTCCAATCCCCCGTCCGACTCAGCACTCCCCTTATAATGTACCGGGGCAAGCAATACAATACATAGCAATAATACCAGTATCCCCAGTATTACTGCAATTATAATCCCTATAATCTTTAAGATCAGCCATAGAATCTGCAGCATATTACTCTTCCTGTTCTTTTTTTAATATATAGGAACGAATGTCAGCCCCTTTTGTCTCATTATACACTTCCTGAGTTATTTCTTCCACCAGTTCCACTGCCTCATCCATACCTTTTGCAATTCCCACAACAAAATAATCCCGGTCAGGGTAGGAAGGCTGCAGAAAAAGCAGGGAAGGATAGATCTCCAGCTGATTTTTCTCATCTTCAGCCAGAACAATCAGACAAATATCCATCTGGAACTTTTTCTGCTCCAGCTTTTTCCTCACTTTATCTTTCTTTTTTTCCAAATCTTCCGAAAGATAAAGATGTTTATAATATTTCATCAGGAAACCACTCCTCTTTTCGTCCTGAACGATTAATAGTAGGCATCAAACACCTGTTTTGCGATATTTACAGCTTTTGCCGAGCCGTCCGAACTTTCAATGATCACGCTGATCACCAGATCCGGATTGTCTACATTGCTCATTCCCACAAACCAGGAATGATCCTTCTCTTTATCCGAACTGTATTCCGCCGTTCCTGTCTTTCCGGCAGCTGTATAGGACTGGCCGCTCAGCGCGGACGCCGTTCCGTATTCCACCACGCTGGTCATATAATCTTTCAACGCTGAAGCTTCCTGTGCCGACATCAGTCTTTTATACTCTTCCGGCATATTCTTCTCAATCTGGGTTCCCGTATAATTGGTAACTGCATCTACCAGATACGGCTCCATCAACACGCCGCCATTTGCAATTGCTGAAGTAATCAGTGCCATATGATATGGACTGACCTGCGTTTTCCCCTGCCCCATGGCAGTCATCATCCGGTCCGCTGTACTGGAATTATTATCCAGCTTAAAGCTGCTTTTATAGTAAGGCAGCACCGATGGCAGCGAAGAATTGAACAACAGTTCCCCAGCTGTATCTCGGAAACTGCCGACATCCAGCGACAGCCCTATATTACAGAAAGAAGTATTGCAGGAATATGCCAGACTGTCGCGGAAACTCACCTGTCCATGTACATGTCCGCCGTAACAGCGGATCGATGTCCCGTCTGCTTCGATCACGCCCGTACAGTCATAGTTATAGCTGTCATACCCTGGATTTTCTCGCATATATTCCAGCGCCGTCACAATCTTAAATGTAGATCCGGGGGCATACTGCCCCTGTGTGGCCCGGTTCAGAAGGGCGCTGTTTTCATCTGTATTCAAAGATTCCCAGTCCGCCGCCACTGTATTCGGGTCGTAATCGGGTTTTGATACCATGGCAAGAATTTTTCCAGTATCCGGCTCCATTACGACTACCGCACCTTTATTATTCCCAAGCGCAGAATAAGCCGCCTGCTGCAGGTTCGCGTCCAAAGTCGTAACGACGGTGTCCCCCATGTTCTTCTGATCCTGAAATTCATTTTTGAGCTTTTCCAGGAAAAATGCATTCGAAGTCAGCAATTCAAAATTCATCTCAGACTCCAGACCGCTCTTCCCCTTCGCCGTATATCCCACCACATGGGCGAACGTTGCGCCATACGGGTATTCCCGCACTTCGCTTCCGTCCGGCTGAACATTCGTCTGCGCCAGCACATTTCCATTACTGTCAATAATCTTCCCTCTTACAACCCTGTCCGCATAGGAATCCTGCCTGGCATTATAGGGACTCCTGATAATGTCCCGGCTTCTGACCACCTGAAAATACACAATATACCCCATCATCACAAGAAACAATGCGACGAAAAAATAAGTCACTCTAGCGAATTCTTTGTTCCGGGCGCGTTTTTCCTTTTCCTTTTTCCGGTCTCTTTCGTTGGCTGCCTTGCGGTCTTTCCTGGACATCTCTCGTTTTTCTGACTCTCTTTTCCGGAGCCTGTCCGCTTCTCTTTGCTCGTAGCCTTTCCTTTTTTCTTCTCTCAATATTCTCTTCCTCGTCTTCTCTTAATATATACAATCCCTGGATGATTGCAAACATAATCAGCGTACTAAGAAGTGAACTTCCTCCATAGCTGACAAGCGGCAGTGTTACGCCTGTTGACGGAATAAACTTGGTCACTCCGCCAATCGTCAGAAATACCTGGAAGATATAGCAGGTGCCAAGCCCCAGCGCTACCATCTTATAGAACATACTGTGCAGTTGCATGGCAATATTCAAAAACATCACATAGCAGCTGACGCAGACCAGTATCAGACAGAGTGCAAAGATGATTCCCAGTTCCTCCGAAATGGCAGAAAAAATAAAATCTTCTTCTGCCACTGGTATGGTATTGGGCTCACCCTGAAACAGCCCCATCCCAAACCATCCTCCGGTTCCGATCGCAAACAGCGACTGGGCCACCTGGTAACCGCCGCTGTCATAAGATGCAAACGGATCCTTCCACACGATCACACGCGTCCGGACATGTCCAAACAGATAGTAAGCCAGAACAGATGCCACACTTCCCGCTCCCAATCCGGCCAGCACATAAAGCGGCTGCCGGGTTGCGACATAAAGCATGACCAGATATACAATAAACACGATCAATGCTGCTCCAAGATCTTTGGACACCACCAGTATTAATACATGAAAAGCCGCAATCGCCGTGGTAATCACAATATTCCGGAATTCCAGCGATTTCTTGAAGCTGGATGCCACGAAGAACACGAAAATGATTTTCACAAGCTCAGAAGGCTGGATACTGATTCCACCGACAGAAAAGCCAAGCATCGCCCCATAGGACACTTGTCCGATCACCAGTACGATTCCAAGGGAAACTATACCTGCGGCCCCGTAAAATGTCCGCCATTCCGACAGAAACTTGAACTTCCGGATCATTACCGGTATCACCAGGCTGACGGCGATCGCTCCGGCTGCTATTACATATTGCTTGACTGCCTTTTCATAATTCAGCCGGGTCAGCATAATCAAGCCCGCGCACAGAAGCATACACATATTATTGACCACCAGCCGGGATACTTTTGGATATAGATTCGTATACAAAAGTATGGTTGCTCCAAACAAAACCACCTGCATCAGATAAAAGGCCAGCATCTTAATGTCTTCTGTCTGAAGATACATTACCATAAACGCCACAAGCTGTATGGTAAACATCAGGATATTCTGTCTTCTGAGCAGCAGCTTCTTCTTATCAGGATCCGAATATCCAAAAATACTAAAGCACAGATACGTATAAACTGCCATAAAAATTATAATCAGATATTTGGATATTTCTACAATTATATTAACCAAATCCTCACCTACTTCACTCCCCTTTTATAATGCCCTCTTGTAAATCCGTTTTCCGGAATCCTCGTCGGCATCCCCAGCAAAAACGCGTCCCGGTACAAGCCGGCAATTTTCCCTGCTTCTTCCGGAGTTTCCGTCGTGAAATCCATCCGGATCTCCTGAGGCTTTAATCCGCATATTTCCTCTGCCAGATCCGCCAGATACAAAAACGAAGTATTATAAACCACATTATAACAGTAATCACAGCAATTTTTAACCGCAAATTTCTTCTGATACCGGTCTTTTATCCACATCCATCCGTTCCTGCGGCTGCATCCGTTCGTTGTTTTGCGTATACAGTTCGCCGAAACCATAACCGGCTGATGCCCATACACGACCAAAGAAGCCGTATGCAGTCCCAGATCTTTCAATTCACCGCGGTTCAGCTCCACAGGCGCAGTAAACCCTTCCATTCCCAATTCACGGATCACTGCTTTACTGTAACGGTTAAAACAATAAACATTCGAATCTGTACGAACCGGTTTCTGATACCCGTGCTCACGGAGCCAGCAAATACTCTCCAGATTCCGGACCAGCACCCCATCGAACATCTGCTCCAGCAAAGGATAATATTCTTCGTACTGCCGCTGTGTCGGTTCGCGGAAAATATACGGCATCGCCAGAAAATACTCCTGCTTTTTCTTTTCTTTTTTCATATATTTGATCATGTTTTTCGTGAAAGCTATCTCGCTTTCGACATAGATTCGCGAAATCTTCTGATCATTTCCCAGACACGGAAGCAACGCGGTATCCTGAACCAATGCGGCCAGCCGCAATCTCCGGGGAGGCTCTTCTGTTTCTTTCGCAGGATGGCCTCCCTGCGGCCTGTTTTTAGCAATTTCACGACGGTAGCTATTCAGGATCTCCTCGGTCAGCTGCCAAATTCCCCGTCTCCGCAATTCATTCAGCGCCTGCATGGGAAGAAACAACTCCCCTTCGACTTCCACCTCCAGCTGTTCAAATACATATTCTGTATTTCCCGTTTTCTCCATCTGTTCCCGGATCCGTCCAGCTGTCAACGGTTGTCTTTTTGCTGGTTCCGGAACACCGCCTTCACATTCACATCTTACTTTTCCGCATTCCATCACAAGCTTTGCAGGCTCTCCCGGCGAAAGCGTCAGTTTACCCCGGATCTTTTCCTGGGTCTTGTATACCGTCTCCTGGGGCGGCTCTTCTCCTCCATCCATCCGTCCAAAGGATATCATCTCTTTCCCATTATGGCGGTGATAATATCCATCTGTATATCCCCGACGCCGGTATACAGACAAAAGCTTGTTCCGGTCTTCTTCATCCACATGAAATGATCCTTCCCCGGACAGATACCGGTCTGCATAACGCCTGTAAACCTCTGTTACCGTATAGACATACTCCGGTTGCTTCATTCTTCCTTCTATCTTAAATGAGTCAACACCAGCTTCTATCAGCTGCGGAAGCAAGTCGATTGTGCAAAGATCTTTCAGGCTCATAAGATCCGCCGGCTGTTTCCCGGAAACCGAGTAGGGAAGGCGGCACGGCTGCGCACACTGTCCGCGGTTGCCACTTCTTCCTCCTATCATACTGCTGAGCAGACACTGTCCGGAATAACAATAGCAAAGCGCTCCATGAACAAAGCACTCCATCTCCAGACCTGTCTGCCGCTTCATGCTCCGGATTTCAGACAGACTGAGTTCCCTTGCCGGAACTACTCGGACGAATCCTCGTTCTTTTAACAGTTCCGCTCCTGCGGTATGTGTAATTGTCATCTGTGTGCTGGCGTGAAGTTCCATCCTGGGATACCATTCTCTGATCCGTTCTGCCGCCCCAAGATCCTGGACAATTACTCCATCCAGCCCCTCCCGGTAAAATGGATACAGATACCCATATAGTTCATCCAGCTCCGCATTTTTGAGAAGTGTATTAACAGTCAGATAGACACGCCTTCCATGAATATGTGCATAATCGATAGCAGACAGCATCTCTTCTTCATTGAAATTCTGAGCAAAGGCACGTGCTCCAAACCGTGTACCACCCAGATAAACCGCATCGGCCCCGGCGGAAACCGCCGCCCGCAGGCTGTTATAAGATCCTGCCGGAGCAAGGATCTCTATCTTTTTATCTATCATAAGCATTATCACCTTGAAAAAAGGCTGTCAAACGACAGCCTATTTTTTACGATTATTCTTGATCTCTGTTTCCAGCTGAACGATCTTCATCTGCAAGTCCTTATTCTCTTCCTTCAGCTTGTCCATCGCCTTTTCGGCATTCTCCAGTTTAATCTGAACCGATATCAGTTCATGCTTCAGATCATACATTTCTTTATCCTTAGCCTCAATATCGCTCTCCAGACTGCCGCCTTGTTTCTTCGCCTTGAAGTAATCATCCGCAATATTCAGGGCAAGGAGGATGCTTCTGGTCTCAGCGCTCTGCTTGCGGTATCCCTCGCTGTTACTGCATTCTTCAATCTTATGGTTCAGATAGGTAGATACTTTCTGCAGATAGTCTTCACTTTCGAACCCGCTGAGCGTGAACACCTTTCCCCCTATTAGTACTTCTGTAAAATTTTTTGATGATGCCATTAGAAGCCTCCTCAATATTTCATAATCTTGTAATTTATTATAAACGATACTTTCATAAAAACCAACTATTTTTCTTCAATTTCATATGAAATTCCCAGATGACGGTATGCGTGTTCCGTGACAATACGGCCCCTTGGTGTTCTCTGAATAAATCCGTTTTTCAACAGATAGGGTTCGTACACATCTTCAATTGTTCCCGCATCTTCCCCCAAAGCCGCCGCCAATGTATCCAGTCCTACCGGCCCTCCGGAAAATTTTTCAATCATCACCGCCAAAAGGTCCCGATCCGTCTGATCCAATCCTTCTTTATCTACATCCAGCAGATCCAACGCATAATCTGCCACTGCTTTCGTAATATATCCGTCATATTTCACCTGTGCAAAATCCCGCACACGCTTCAGCAGCCGGTTCGCCAGACGGGGAGTTCCTCTGGAACGTTTTGCCAGCGCATACGCACCCGCTTCATCAATCCCCACTTCCAACACGTCTGCTGACCTCATGATGATCGTCTTCAGTTCTTCTACCGTATAAAATTCCATCCGGTTGACCACTCCAAAACGGTCTCTCAACGGAGCTGTCAGCATGCCGGCTCTGGTCGTTGCTCCCACCAGTGTAAATCTGGGAAGATCCAGGCGGATAGATCTTGCGCTTGCCCCCTTACCAATCATAATATCAATCGCATAATCTTCCATTGCCGGATACAGCACCTCTTCCACCTGCCGGTTCAGCCGATGGATTTCATCTACAAAAAGCACGTCTCCTTCCTGAAGATTATTCAGAATCGCTGCCATCTCGCCAGGTTTTTCAATTGCCGGACCAGAAGTAATCTTTAAATTTACATTCATCTCATTGGCAATGATTCCTGCCAGGGTTGTTTTTCCAAGCCCCGGCGGTCCGTAGAACAGTACATGATCCAGTGCCTCGTTTCTTGCTTTGGCGGCTTCAATATAGATTTTTAGCGTTTCCTTCGCCTTCTCCTGTCCGATATAGTCTTCCAGCATCTGCGGACGAAGATGATTCTCTATCTTCCGGTCTTCTTCCAGATTCTCCGTAGTAATTATTCTCCTGCTCATCACTTCTCCCTCCGATGCTAAAACATCATATGTTTCAATGCCTGTTTCAACAATTCTTCTGTTGTCATTCCTTCATACACATCCACTCGCCGAACCGCTTTCAATGCTTCTGATCCGCTATATCCCAGCGCAGCCAGCGCCTGAACCGCATCACTTCTTATATCCTCCAGTATTCCGTTTCCAGGATCTATGGCGCCCGTTTCCTGCCGGCCAGAATCCAGAGCATCTTCCAAGCGGAGTCTGTCCTTTAGTTCCAGTATTAGCTTTTCCGCTGTTTTCTTGCCGATTCCGGGTGCTGCCGTGATTGCTTTTATATCTCCTGCCATTACAGCAAATCTCAGATCGTCAGGAGACAATACAGACAAAATGCCAAGCGCTGCCTTCGGTCCAATTCCATTTACTCCTATCAGAAGCCGGAATACCAGGAGCTCATCCCTGGTAGAAAATCCATACAGCTGCATGACATCTTCCTTCACATTCAGAAACGTATGAACCATCACTTCCGTCCCTTTTCTACCCAGTCTGCTTATTGCCGGTCCGGTCATAAAGATTCCGTAACCAACGCCCCCCACATCTATAATTACCTTGTCCTCTTCCACCATGGCAAGAATGCCTCTGATGAATGCTATCATATCAATTTCACCCCTCTATATTTATATTAGCAAGTCTTTTCAGCATTTCAGCCGCTACAAATCCGATGATCAGCCCTGTAATCACGCCAGCGATCAACAGCACCGGCAGATAATATGCAACGCTATATGTCTCCACCACAACCATAGCCACCAAAAGCTGCCCCATATTATGAGCCGTTCCTCCTGCCAGGCTGATCCCCATTACACTGAATCCGCCCCTTTTCTTCAAATAGTTCATCACTAACAGACTCAGCGCTGAACCGGCAAGACTATATATTATGCTAAAGTAATTCCCAAAAATAAAGCCTGACAATAAGACTCTGGTCACTGCCAACAGCCAGGTCTCCTTCAGACTTAGTTTATAAAGCGCTATTACGATGATCAGATTGGCCAGTCCCAGCTTAACCCCGGGAATTCCTATCTGGAACGGAATCAGTGTTTCCACATAGCTGAAGATCAGCGCAAGTGCAGTAAATACTCCAAAGTAAGCGACTCTGCTCTTCACGGTCTTCCCCCTTCTAATTCGTTACAGCATCCAACTCACTACTCTCACTGGTTTCGATTTCTACTACTACTTTATTCGGAAGACATATAATACTTTCATTTCGTAATGAAACAGGCTTCTGATGTACGCAAAGTTGATCCGGGCAATCTGCTTCGATCATGTCCGCTTTCCCGTTTTTAATCAGGAGCTTATTACTGCCTCCATTGATCTCAATTTCCTGATCCTCGGCAAGGCTGTATGTTCCTTCCAGTTCACCGTTTACTTTTATAACCACTTTACCGGCCCCCTCGCTGCCAATCAACTCATGCGCCAGAAATGCCAGAAGCGCGACTCCTATGATTATAGCCGCCAAAGCGGCATCTTTTTTCTTCATTTCTATCTTCATATAATTATACCTCATTTTTCTCTAGGCATTATTTTAACACAACAAATCTTCCTCTTCAACTACATGTATTCTTGCATATCTTATTTTTCATGATATAATATCTATGACTATGTAAAATTGAGGTGTTATATGAAATTCAAAAAGATAGCTGCATGTCTGTCCGCAGCCGCGCTGACACTGACCGGCTGTTCCGGACTGCCCAGAGAACGGGACCTGTCTTATACAGACACTTTGTTTGACACCGTGATCTCTGTCAGAATTTACGACAATGCAGATGAAGATATCCTTAAAGGATGCGAAGCTCTCTGTAAAAAATATGATTCTATGTTCTCTAACAAGATAGCGGACAGCGAGATTTCTCAAATCAATAACGCCGGAGGAACCCCGGTAGAGGTTTCAGACGATACAATAAAATTGCTCAAAAAGGGCATCTATTACGGCAATATGTCAAATGGCGCTTTTGATATTACCATTGGAACTGTATCAGATCTATGGGATTTCAAATCGGAAACCCCTTCTGTACCGGATGCGGCTGCTATCGCGGAAGCCGTCAGCCATGTGAATTATAAGAATGTAATCATCAAAGACAACACCGTCCGGCTGCAGGACGCACAGGCAAAACTGGATGTGGGCGCCATAGCAAAGGGATTTATAGCAGACCGGCTGAAAGAATACCTGGAGGACAACGGAATCACCCATGCACTGATCAATCTTGGAGGCAATGTCCTGGCGATGGGCAATAAGCTGGATGGATCGGACTATAACATCGGAATCCAGAAACCCTTTGATGAATCCGGCACTCCCATTACCTCCGTTAAAATTGCAGACAAATCCATCGTTACTTCAGGCACCTATCAGCGGTACTTTGAGCAGGATGGTAAAATTTATCACCATATTCTGGATGCAAGGACAGGTTATCCTTGCGAAAACACCTTGAGTAGTGTTACAATAATAACAGATTCATCACTGACTGCTGATGCTATGAGTACCACATGTTTTCTGCTAGGGTATGACAAGGCCGCCAACATGATCAATCAGTTAGACAATGTAGATGCCGTTTTTGTAACGACAGATAATAAAGTTATATATTCAAAAAATTTCCAGCACAAATAAGTGCGTGTTTGTTTTAAATTGAAAAAGCCATCCCGGATCATAGATCAAAAATAAAATCCACTTTCGGAACCCCTCATCTATGAAACGGGATGTCTTTTTATTGTACCTCAACCAATTACAATCACCGGAATGCGCTCTGGCGCTTCCGGTGATCTGCTCCTTAATAATATGTAAGTGTCGAAGCTGCGGCAATACCAAATACAACGCTAAAAATAATCGCGAGCACAAGAATAATGACATAAAAGATCAAATATGCCCGGCAATAATTTCTACGATTCACATTCCCGGTTTTACCGAATGCCCAGATAAGATACACCACAATATTCACACAGGGAATCAGCATGATCAGTATAGTCAGCATCCACTCTCCCATGCTCATAGGCCGGGTGTCCATTCCATTCTCAGAATCCTTTCTCGGATTCTGATACTGATACCCTCCGTTCTGATACTGATATCCTCCATTCTGGTATCCATTATTCTGATACTGATATCCATTATTTTGCGCTTGATATCCGCCGTTCTGATATCCATTATTCTGATACTGATACCCGCTATTTTGCGTCTGATATCCCTTATTGGGATCTGTATACTCCTGTTCCCCTTTTTCGGCAGCCGGATCCTGATAATCTGCTGAGCTTTGCAGGTTATTTTCATCCGTTTCTGTATTCTGCAGATTGTCCTGACGATCTTCCATATACTTACCTCCTCCAATACTTTCATGCATCCATTCTATCACGGCCTTAAACTCAATGCAATTAAAAAGCTGTTAATTGACGGACACTCAGTCTAATTCAAACTCACACCCGTTACTGATTCAAAAAATAAGCGGCCTGTCCGGCCGCTTATTTCCATATGTTTATAAAATAATTTTCTTTGGGCACTTCTCTGCGCAGGCGCCGCAATTTGTGCATTTTGAGCTATCGATATATGCAATGTTATCAATTACCTTTACCGCATCAAACTGACACACCTTTTCACACATCTTACATCCAATACATCCTACGGAACATGCCTTCATCACATCTTTTCCTTTGTCTTTAGAGCTACACTGTACCAGATGCTTCTGCTCATATGGAACCAGCTCGATCAGCTTCTTCGGACACACAGATACACATTTTCCGCAGGCCTTGCAGGCTTCTTTATCCACTTTTGCGATTCCGTCTACAATATGGATCGCATCAAACGGACAGGCCTTTACACAGCTGCCTTCTCCCAGGCATCCGTAACTGCAGGCTTTTGCTCCTCCTCCCTGCATCATGTTTGCCATGATACAGTCATTGAGTCCATAATATTCATACTTCTGTTGTGCTTTCTCACAGGTCCCGGCACACTTTACAAACGCAACCTTACGTACCTGTTCCCCAGCTTCCTGTCCCATGATTTCTCCAATCTTAGCTGCTACCGGGGCGCCGCCTACCGGGCAGCCGCCCACAGGCGCTTCCCCTGCCACGATGGCAGCCGCAAGACCAGAACATCCGGCATAACCGCAGCCGCCGCAGTTATTTCCCGGAAGGACTTCCAGAATCGCTTCTTCTCTTTCATCTACTTCAACGGCAAATTTCTTACCTGCGATGCCGAGGAACACACCAATAAACAGACCTGTTCCGCCGACGATCACCGCCGCCAGTATAATTCCTGTAATACTCATAGTACGTCCCTCCTATATCAGTCCTGAGAATCCACAGAACGCGATTGCCATCAGACAGGCTGTTACCAGCACGATGGGCGTTCCCTGGAAAGACTCAGAAATATCATTATACTCTGTCTTTTCCCGGATACCTGCCATCAGGATGATCGCAAAGGCGAATCCCGCAGCAGTAGCCACTCCGTTCACTACACTTTCCAGAATGCTGTAACCTTCCTGCACATTCGTGAGCGCAACGCCAAGCACTGCACAGTTAGTTGTAATCAGCGGGAGATATACGCCCAGCGCTTTATACAGTGAAGGAACTGATTTTTTCAGAAACATCTCCACAAACTGTACCAGACAGGCAATGACCAGAATAAATACGATGGTCTTCAGATATACCAGCTGGCCGCCAAGGATTGCCGGATTGGCCAGTATATATTTGTTAATCAGAGCCGCCACAAAAGATGCGATTGCAATAACGAAAATAACAGCTCCTCCCATACCTGCAGCAGTCTCCACCTTCTTGGAAACACCCAGGAACGGGCAGATACCCAGAAACTGGCTGAGTACAACGTTGTTTACCAGTGCAGAACCAACTGCAATAATCAATAATTGTTCCATACTATGTACTCCTCCTATTCTTTCTCATTTCCTGTAGGGAACACCTGGGATGAACATCCGGAACAGGATGCACAGCCTTCGCCGCAGGTTTTTGCTTCCGCTACTTTTTTGCCTCTCTCGGCTGCTTTTCTCTTCAATCTGTTCTGTAATGCTACCAAAAATGCCAGAACCAGGAAAGCACCCGGAGCCATAATAAAGATGGATACCGGTACATATCCCGCCTGCCCGGAAGCTTCATCAGCCAGAGGAAGCAGCTGATATCCGAAAATCTGGCCTGCGCCGATGATCTCTCTGACAATACCGATACAAGTCAATCCAAGTGTAAATCCAAGTCCCATACCAAGACCGTCAAAGATCGATGGAAGCACCGGGTTCTTCGACGCATAGCTTTCCGCACGGCCCAGAATAATACAGTTTACAACGATCAACGGTATGTATAATCCAAGCGCGCTGTAAAGGCTTGGAACAAAACCTTCCATCAAAAAATCAACGATCGTAACAAAAGATGCAACAACTACAATGAATGCCGGGATTCTCAGGGAATCCGGTATGATTTTACGCAGCAGAGAAATCAGCATGTTAGACATGACCAGAACCGCGGTTGTAGACAGTCCCATGCCGACGCCGTTGATTGCGGAAGTCGTAACCGCAAGTGTCGGACACATACCAAGCATCATGACAAAGGTTGGATTTTCTTTGATTAAACCATTATAAATTCTTTCTGTACAACTATTCATCTCCACAACCTCCTATACCAATGCATTCTGATAGTATGCAAGAGCAACGTTAACAGCTCCGGTAACAGCTCTGGAAGTGATGGTCGCCCCGCTCAGGGCATCGATCGGTTCCCCGTCGCCTCCGTCTTTCGATACTGCAAACTTTTCAGCCTGTTTTCCCACATACTGTTCTGTGAAAGATGATTCTGTCGCTTTCATTCCAAGTCCAGCCGTCTCACTGATCGACAGATAGGAAATACCACTGATGGTTCCATCCGCTGTAATTCCCACTGTAATCTGGATGTCTCCGCCGTACCCTTCGGAATCTGTTACGGTTACGACATAGCCTTCTTCGCCGTCTTTCACCGCACAGACCTCATCCACAGATGCCTTAATGCCAAGATCACCGATCACCTGTTCCGCAACAGCCGGATCTACCTCTGTCAATTCAAAGTCATCCGCAGAAGCTTCCGGGAAAACTTCCTGCCACGCCTCCTTTTTTGCAGTTTCCTGCGCCTGGGCAATAGGCTCTTTTGTGATCTCGTATACCAACCCCAGGCCAAGACCGGAGATCAAAGTAATCAATGTCAGAATAATCGTGTTTTTAATAATTTTATTCATTACTTTTCTCCTCCTTTGCCAAATGGTTTTGGAAGAGTAACCCTCTCGATCAACGGAACAAAAAGGTTACTGATGATGATTGCATAGGACACACCTTCTGCCGAACCTCCAAAGAGACGGAACAAACCTGTGAGTACACCCAGCAGAATTCCATATAAATACTGTCCCTTCTTCGTGATTGGCGAGGTGACGTAATCGGTTGCCATAAACCAGGCTCCCAGCATCAATCCGCCGCCGCACAGATGCGCGGTAATATACTGGGGATCGAAAAATCCTGCCTTTGCATCTGTAAACTGTCCAAAAATACCAATAAATATCACAAATGTCACGATATAAGTTCCCGGAATCCGAAGATCAATGATTCCCATCAAAATCAGGAAAATTGCTCCAATGATAATCGCAATCACAGAAGTCTCACCGATGGTTCCAGGAATCGTTCCGATCAGCATATCCATCGTATTGACGGCTTCTCCTGATTTCAGCTGTGCAAGGGGCGTCGGCCCTGTCACGCCGTCATAAACAAAACGCGTCATCTGACCGGCAAAAGAAATCATCAGAAAACATCTGGCTCCTAATGCAGGGTTCATAAAGTTCTGACCAAGACCGCCAAACAGTTGTTTTACAACCAGAATACCGAATACGCTTCCCAGCGCTCCCATCCACCAGGGGGCGGTAGGCGGCATATTCAACCCCAGCAGAAGGCCGGTCACTACTGCACTGAAATCGTTGATCGTAACCTTCTTATGCATCAGTTTCTGATATATGTATTCTGTAAGTACTGCCGCCACCGTAGTACTGATCAACATGATCAGCGCGGACAGTCCAAAGTTCCATACCCCGAAACCTGCGGCTGGCAGCAGTGCAATGGCCACCATGAGCATGATGTTTCCCGAGGTAATTCTGGAACGGATGTGTGGTGAAGATGACACTTTCAATTTGTTTTCACTCACGTTAGTTCACCTCTTCCTCTAATTCTTTTCGCTATTTTTTCTTGCGGTTAGCAAGCGCTATTTTTCTCATGGAACCGATCGCCTGTTTCAGCGGACGTTTCGCAGGACAGACAAAACTGCAGGATCCGCACTCCATACACTCCAGTCCCTCATACTTTGTAAAAGCCTCTTCGTTCTGATGCTCTGCATAGTCAGCCAGTCTTGACGGAATCAGGCGGCTTGGGCAGGCATCAACACACCGTCCGCAGTTGATACACGCCGTTGGTTCAAATTTCGCCACCTCATCTTTCGTAAATCCAAGGATAGACGAAGAAGTCTTCGTAACAGGCACATCCAGCGAAAACATGGCAAATCCCATCATCGGTCCTCCGGAAATCAGTTTTTCCGGCTCTGTTTTAAATCCACCTGCAGCTTCTACAAGTTCCTGATGGTTAATGCCAAAGGGTACTTTAAAATTACCCGGTTCGCTGACAGCATCACCGCTCACAGTCACAATACGTTCCATGGATGGTTTGCCCTCAACCACTGCCTGATAAATACTGATCACGGTTGCCACGTTATCAACCACACATCCCGCATCAGCCGGAAGCATAGCCGAATTGATAGCACGTCCGGTGGTTGCATAGATCAGCTGACGTTCACCGCCCTGCGGATACTTTGTCTTGAGCGCCAGGACCTCCATTCTCGGCTCATCCTTTGTCAGCTCTTTTAATTTTGCAATACAATCCGGTTTATTATCTTCTACTCCAAAAATTCCTTTTGCATGATCGAACAGCCGCAGGATCACTTTCATTCCTCCGACCAGCTTTTCCGGCATTTCAAGCATTGCACGGTAATCTGCAGTTATATAAGGTTCGCATTCCGCACAGTTTGCAATCACATAGTCAATCTTATCCGGTTCTTTTGGCGAGAGTTTTACCCTGGTCGGGAAGCCTGCTCCTCCCATACCTACGATTCCCGCATTGCCGATCATCTCCAGAATTTCTTCTTTTGATAATTCTTCCAAAGGTTTCACTGCAGGATATTCCACTTCTTCGTATTCGCCGTCATTTTCCACCACGATACTGTTCACAGTTCCTCCGGTAGGATTCAGATGCGGGCCGATCGCCTTTACTGTTCCTGACACAGAGGCGAATATCGGTGCAGATACAAACCCTCCGGCTTCCGCGATCATCTGCCCTTTCAGCACACGATCTCCCACCGCCACTATCGGTTTCGCCGGAGCGCCGATATGCTGGGAGACCGGATATACCAGGTCGCCTTTCGGTCTGATCTCGACAATTGCTTTATCTTTTGCCAGCTCTTTGCCGTCATTCGGGTGAATGCCACCCTTAAATGTTAACAATGCCATCCCTTTTTCCTTCCTTCCTAATATACTCTAATTTCTATCATACAAGAAATCGACGAAATTATCCAGTAAATCACGTCGTTTTTTTGTATATTTACAAAAACATCTCGTCGTTTTTTTAACATATTTTCGTATGATTTTACAGTCCTATCACACATAAAACCACCAGAAACATTAGGTTGCACAGCGTAAATACCGCCATATATTTCCACTTCATTTCCGGGTATCGGTTATTGATCTGTTTGTAAGAGATCAGACTTGCCATTGACGCGATCAGAGTACCCAATCCACCAATGTTCACTCCTATAATCAGCTCCTGAATCTGACTGGTATAGTTTGAGAGCAGCATTGCCGCCGGGACATTACTCATCACCTGGCTCGCCGCAATCCCCACCATTTTTTCATGCCCCTTTAGAATCCGGCTGATGAAGGCACGCAATTCCTCGAAGTGGTCCAGATTTCCCACAAAGATAAAAAAGAAAACAAACGTAAGCAGTAATGCATAATCCACTTCCTTAAAAAGACCTCCGTTTTTTAGAAATATCACAGCTGTCACTGCCAAAAGTGTAACCAGATGCGGAACAAATCCCGCCACGGTAAGCACGCACAAAGCAAAAAGAATCAAATAAAGTATGATCAATTTCCGATTCTCAATTTTTGACCGGTCCACCTGAATCTGGATCTGGGTCTGCCGATATCCTGCCAGCACAAAAAGAATCAGCAAAATTGCTGCGGCAGCCGTATATGGCAGCATCAGCGCCAAGAACTGATAAAGTCTTAAGCCTGATAGAGAATACAGATACAGATTCTGCGGGTTTCCAAAAGGCGTAAACATACTCCCCAGGTTTGCCGCAATTGTCATCAATGTCACCGTATAACAGATTCTGGCTGTCATGCCTGTCATTTCAAGAATCAAAATACCGAAAGGAACAAATGTAATCAACGCAACATCATTGGTGATAAACATGCTGCTGAAAAAACACAGGAACACCAGCGTAAATACGATTCCCCGCTTTCTTTTCACTCTGCTCAGTATCAGATTGCCAATATGTTGAAAAAAACCTTCCCTGCGAAGACCTTCCACGATCAGCATCAGGCAAAACAATAAGATCAGCGTATGATAATCCACATATTCCAGATATTGAATATTGGGCGGAATCATCACGCAAGACGCCGCCGCAAGAATCAGCGATATCGTCAGTACAATATCACTTCTGAAGAAATACAGTATTTTCTTTCCCATGTTCCATTATTCTCTTGCATATTCATATATTGCACAAATAATTCCCGGCCGCCCGGAATCCGGGCGGCGCAATCACAAATAAAGAGGGAGCCCTCCGGTCGGTACTGACCTTGGGGTCACCCTCTTCTTTTCTTATCCTGTCAAGTTCTGATACTATTCTTCTGTTGCCTCTGCCTCTTCTTTTAGTTCCTCTGCGGCCGGCTCCAGAACTTTCATGCTAAGACTGATCTTCTTCTCTTCTACGTTAAGATCTACAATCTTTGCTGTAATCATCTGTCCAACAGACAGTACATCCGACGGCTTATCCACATGCGCTCTGGAAATCTGCGATACATGCAGAAGTGCATCCACGCCGGCTGCAAGCTCTACAAAAGCGCCAAAGTCTGTCATTCTGGCAACTTTTCCTTCCACAATCGTTCCAACTGCGTACTTTTCTTCTGCATTTGCCCATGGATTCGTCTCCGGGAACTTCAGACTGAGCGCAATCTTAGTATCGTTGATATCTTTGATCAGCACTTCTACTGTCTCGCCAACCTTGAAAACTTTCTTCGGATTCTCAATCCGTCCCCAGGACATCTCTGATATATGCAAAAGACCATCTACTCCGCCCAGATCAATAAATGCGCCAAAATCTGTTACATTCTTGACAACGCCTTCCATTCGGTCGCCAATCTGAAGCTTTGCAAACAATTCCTTTTGCTTTTCTGCGCGTTCTGCAACCAGAAGCTGTCTTCTGTCGCCGATGACACGGTTTCTTCTCGGATTAAATTCGCTGATCACAAACTCAATTTCCTGTCCCTGATATTTGCTCAGATCTTTCTCAAAAGTATCTGATACAAGACTTGCCGGAATAAACACTCTGGCTTCATCTATCACAACGCTTAATCCGCCTCCCAAAATCTGTGCAACAGGAGCTTTTAATACTTCATGATTCTCATATGCTTCTTTCAGTCTTTCATTGCCTTTTTCAGCCACCAGTCGTTTGTATGTCAACAGCACCTGGCCTTCGCCGTCATTTACTTTCAAAACCTTAGCCGTCATAGTGTCTCCAACGGACACCATCGTTGTCAGATCCGCATTCGCTTCATTCGTATACTCGCTTCTTGTGATAATGCCGTCAGCTTTGTAACCTATATTCAAGATGATCTCATCGGGTTTTACATCGATGACGGTACCATCTACAACCTCTCCATTTCTTATTGTCTTAAAAGAATCTTCCAACATTTGTTCAAAAGTTAATTCTGACATAGCTTTGAACCTCCTCAATTATATTATTGGGCGTGGATGCCCCTGCTGTAATACCTACTGTTTCCACGGACCTTAATTGATTCATATCCAAATCGTCAAGTGTCTGTATATAGTACGTATTCCTACATGCATTTCTGCAAATTTCAAATAACTTCTGAGTGTTGGAGCTCTTCTTGTCCCCGATGACAATCATGGCATCCACACTCTGCGCAATCCGACACGCCTCTTCCTGGCGTTCCTTAGTCGCATTACAAATCGTATTTAAAACAATTATATCATACCCCTTTTTTTGGATTATTTCAACTAAATCTTTGAATTTATTGTAATTAAATGTCGTCTGTGACACCACACAAACAGCCCGTGAAGAATCTGTCGGCTCGAAACGTTCCGCATCTTCATTTGACTGAATCACTGTTACGTTTTCACCGGCCCATCCGCGGATTCCCTGCACTTCCGGATGCTTCGGATTCCCAATGATCACGACATGCATCCCCTCGCTGCTTTTTTCTTCCGCAATTTTATGGATTTTTTTCACAAACGGACATGTGGCATCCACACAGGTCAGCCCCCTTTTTTTCAGACAGCTGTACACATTTTTATCGACTCCGTGAGATCGAATAACTACAATTCCTTTTTTCAGTTCTCTGAGCTCTTCCTCCGTTTCAATCACACGGACTCCATGCTTTTCGAGATCTTTCACCACTTCATCATTATGAATGATCGGTCCATATGTATAGATGGATTCATCCGGATGAAGCGCCACCTGTTCATAGACTGTATCTACAGCACGCTTTACTCCAAAGCAAAATCCGGCTGTTTTTGCCAGTTCCACCTGCATCCTTCCCAACTCCTCTTTACACATTTAATCTCTCTTACACAGAGCCACGATCTGTTTTACCACTTCATTGACCGTCATTTCCGAGCTGTCTATCAGAACCGCGTCCTCTGCCTGTTTCAGCGGTGCAATTTTTCTTGTAGAATCCCGTTCATCCCGTTCTTGGATGTCCTTTTCGATTTCATTGAGAGTACATGCAATTCCTTTTTCCACAAGCTCTTCGTACCGGCGTTTTGCTCTGGTCCGGACACTGGCGGTCAGAAAAACTTTCACATCCGCGTCCGGCAGCACACAGGTGCCGATGTCTCTTCCGTCCATAATTACATCTTTTGTTTTCGCAAGCGTCCGCTGGAGTTCCAGCAGTTTTTCCCGGACCTGTGGAATCGCCGAGCTTTTGGATGCCATATTGCCAACTTTCTCATCTCTTAGCCTTCCGGTTATATTCTCTCCATTCAAATATATCTGCTGAATCCCATTTTCGTAACCGATCGTAACCTCCGCTTCTTTACAAGCCTGCGCAATCCGATCCGTTTCTTCCGGCTCAATTCCCTTCTTCAGGAAATGTACCGCCAGCCCCCTGTACATCGCTCCTGTATCGACATAAATAAAATCCAGTTCTTTTGCAGCAAGTTTTGCAATCGTACTCTTGCCCGCTCCGGCAGGTCCGTCAATCGCTACATTAAATCCCATATTGCCCTCCTGTTATACCTTCTGAAATCCTTTTCTGACATTCACACATTTTCCATCCAGAAAACGCCGGAACGTTTCCAGTTCATTCTCACTCATACAGCTTTTGGGGAAAACCGCCATAGACCGGTCTCCCCGGGGACCGCCAACTACCGCCCCCAGGAAAAGATCTGCGTCATAAAGATGCGAAACCTCCCAATAGGTATATTCATTTTTATGATCTCCGAATGAAATCTTAAAATCCTCATCAAAACAGTCGATGACCATTTTCATCCCCGGCTCGCACTTTTCTGTACGCATCTGGAAAATTTCTCTCCCCCTCTTTTCTCCTTTCTTTACGTTCAATCCGGAAACCAGATAGCGGTTGATCAAATATGCTGCTCCGAAAACAGCTCCCCACACCACAAGAAATTTCACCATAAACAACGAAAAAATCAGAGAAAAATCGGCTGTTAACCGGATGGCAAGTACTAAAGCTCCTACAAAAAATACAATTAATTTATACATATACGTATTGCGGTTTTTAAAATATACGCGATACATATTAATATATAATTCTTCTGTTTCTTCATATTCAAAATGAAATTTTTTCTTCATATTTATCCTTTCTCCATTTGTGAATCATTACAATGCTTCAATTCCGGCTGCAGCCGCATAGGCAGTCGACCATGCGATCTGCAGATTAAATCCTCCGGTAATCGCATCCAGATCCAATACTTCGCCCGCAAAAAACAATCCACGCATCCGTTTTGATTCCATAGTAGACGGGTCTATCTCTTTTACTTTTATCCCGCCCTTCGTAATAATCGCTTCCCGGTAATCTCTAAGCCCCGTCAGCGTAACCGGCAAACAATGGATCAAGTCCACAAACCGGCGGCGTTCTTCGCGCGTAATCGCATTTACCTGTTTTTTTGCATCAATTCCGGATAAAGACACCATAACCGGTATTAATTTTGCCGGGAACAACCGGTTCAGTGCATTTTTAAACTGCCGGTTCTGGTTTTCCTCAAAATCACGTTGTACGCGGTGATCCAACTGTTCATCTGTAAGCGCCGGTTTCAGATCAATCTCCAAAGTCAGTTCTTTTTCCAAAAGATAACGGCCCGCGAAACTGCTTGCCGTCAGCATCAGCGGGCCGCTGACCCCATAGTGTGTAAATAGCATTTCTCCAAAATCTTCATATAATCTTTTATTTCCGTCACGGACCACCGCTCGCACATTTCTAAGGGACAGTCCCTGCAATTGCGGAATCCACGTTTCTTTTGCCTCCATAGGCACCAATGCCGGCATACATGGGACAACCGTATGTCCCGCCGCCTGGGCAAACCGGTATCCGTCTCCGGTGGATCCCGTGGACGGATATGACAATCCTCCTGTGGCAACGATGCATGCATCTCCCGTCACCGTGGTTCCATCTTTTAAGACAACCCCTGCGGCCCTTCCTTCTTTTTCCAGAATTCCTGTAACCGTCGTTTTCAGCAGAATTCGGACTCCCAGACGTTTCATTTCATTTTCAAGCACCTTTATCACGTCCGAAGAATGGTCGGACACCGGGAAAACCCGTTCTCCTCGCTCCACCTTCGTCTTCAGTCCGATCCGTTCAAAATATGCAATAGAATCCTGATTGGAAAAACTGTAAAAACAACTGTACAAAAACTTTGGATTAGAAACCACCGCTTCAAACAGCTCTTCTGTTCCACAGGCGTTCGTCAGATTACATCTGCCTTTGCCCGTAATAAAAAGTTTCCTCCCCAGGCGGTCATTTTTTTCAAACACCGTCACCTGATGTCCACGTTCTGCGGCCACAACCGCGGCGAACATTCCTGCGGCGCCACCTCCTATGATCAGCACTTTGCTCATAACCGCTCATCCTCTTTCATTTCTACCGTCTCTCCCACCACATTCAATTCATCTTTACTGTACACCTGATATTCATCCCATATCTGCTCCAATGTTTCGAGTGTGGAGATCACCTCTTTTTGCTTCTTCATACACAACGCCACCACAAGCGCATTCACAACGCTAAGAGGAGCCACCAGTGAATCTACAATAGAAGCCATATCGCTTCTGGCGATCAGGTTACAGGAGGAATACAGATTCATAGGGGAATGGATACTATCCGTCAATGTAATGACTTTTGCCTTCCGGTTGCTTGCAAACTCTAAAGCTTTCAATGTCCGCATGGAATAGCGCGGGAAACTGATCCCGATGATCACATCTTCTTCACCAATCCGGATCAGCTGTTCAAAGATCTCACTGGAACTATTGGTGTTTACCGCCGTCACATCATCACAGATCAGATTCAGATAAAATCCTAAAAAACTGGCAAGCGGCGCACAGCTCCGAATTCCAATCACATAGATTCTTCTTGCTTTAAGCAGTGTATCTACAGCCAGCTCGAACACATCATGATCTATCGACGCCATTGTCAGCTTAATTTTTTCAATATCCGACTGCAAAACCGTTTCCAGAATTTCCCCCTGACTGATTCTGCCATAGGTCACTTCCATACGCTGAATCGAATTCAGCTTGGTGCGCACCATCTCTCCGAGAGCTTTTTGGAATTCCGGATACCCGTCGTACCCGAGCGCCGTCGCAAATCTTACTACCGTCGATTCGCTGACCCCGACTTCTTCTCCCATTTTAGCAGCCGTCAAAAACGCCGCTTTATCATATTCTTCCCGAATAAAATCGGCAAGCTTTTTCTGCCCCTTACTGAACTTGTCATATCCTCTATTAATTTTTTGCAGCAGCTCATTCTTAGATCCCATATTCATTACTACCTTTTCGTATTTTGACATCTGTTCCATTATAAAGCCTAACTTATGATTATTCAAGTCTTGGCTGTTATAAAGAATTCAGCCGCAGAATGTCACTTACGGCATTCTGCGGCTGTCTGAAATTCCATATATGATTTATACCGGATAACTGCCATTTTCAGTATCCGCAACTGTGGCGTCCATTTTTGTCTGCTGTGCTTCTCTGTACTTGAAGAAATCCGTTGCCACCTGCGGGAACAACGCATAAGAAAGCACATCCTCATCCTGTTGGATATATTGAGCACATTCCTTACGAAGTGTATCCAGCTCATCCGGGAGCAGATCAGCCGGACGGCAGGTAATTACTTCGGCGTCATCTCCAAGAACTTTTTTCTTCACCTCTTCATTAAATGGTTTTACGGTTGCACCATATTTACCACTTAAGATATCCTTGGTTTCTTTGGTCGCCATCTTATAACGTTCTCCCATCAACACATTGAACACAGCCTGCGTTCCAACAATCTGGGAAGACGGCGTAACCAGCGGCGGCTCTCCGAGATCCTTCCGCACTCTCGGCACTTCTTCCAGAACGTCATAGAACTTGTCTTCCGCTCCCTGTTCTGCAAGCTGGGATGTCAGGTTGGAAAGCATACCGCCCGGCACCTGATAAAGCAGTGTCTTAATATTTACGCCAAGGTTCTTCGGATTCAGAAGACCGCTTGCCAGAGCCTCGTCACGGATCGGGCGGAAGTAATCCGCAATCTCTGCCAGAAGTTTCTGATCAAACCCGGTATCATACGGCGTTCCTTTAAACGTTTCTACCATAACCTCCGTTGCCGGCTGGGATGTTCCCAACGCAAACGGTGACATTGCAGTATCGATTACATCCACACCAGCTTCTACTGCCTTCAAATAGGTCATAGAAGCCACACCGGATGTATAGTGTGTATGAAGCTGGATCGGAAGGTCCACCGCTTCTTTTAAAGCGCCTACCAGTTCCGTTGCCTTATAAGGAACCAGAAGTCCAGCCATATCTTTAATACAGATGGAAGTCGCGCCCATTTCCTCAATTTTCTTGGCAATATCCACCCAGTACTCCAGTGTATATGCATCTCCCAGTGTATAAGAAAGAGCCACCTGAGCCTCCGCCTTTTCCTTGACTGCTGCTGTAACTGCCGTCTGTAAATTGCGAAGATCATTCAGACAGTCGAAAATACGGATCACATCGATTCCGTTTGCCACGGATTTCTGTACAAAATACTCTACCACATCATCTGCATAGGGACGATAACCAAGGATATTCTGTCCGCGGAACAGCATTTGCAGCTTTGTGTTCTTAAAACCGTCCCGGAATTTCCGAAGCCTCTCCCACGGGTCTTCTTTCAGGAACCGTAAAGACGCGTCAAAAGTTGCTCCTCCCCAGCACTCTACCGAATGATATCCCACCTGATCCATCTTTTCGACGATGGGAAGCATCTGCTCTGTCGTCATACGGGTCGCAATCAGAGACTGGTGCGCGTCACGCAGGACAGTTTCTGTTATTTTTATTGGTTTTTTTTCTATCTCTGCCATTCTATATTCCTCCATATTATCTCAATCTAGACTAAACACCGAATATCGCCATAAATGTACCCGCTACGACTGCCGTTCCAATTACGCCGGCTACATTAGGCCCCATCGCATGCATCAACAGGAAATTGGTCGGATCAGATTCAGCGCCTACCTTCTGGGACACACGGGCTGCCATAGGAACCGCAGACACACCTGCCGAGCCGATCAGCGGATTTACCTTGCCTCCAGTAACGACACACATCAATTTGCCGAGCAACACACCTGCGGCTGTTCCGAACATAAATGCGATCAACCCCAGAGCGACAATTTTCAACGTGTCAATATTCAGGAAAGCTTCTGCACTTGTAGTAGCGCCCACCGACGTTCCCAGCAGAATAACCACAATGTACATCAGGGCATTGGACGCCGTCTCTGTCAGCTGTCTTACCACACCAGATTCACGGAACAGGTTTCCAAGCATCAGCATGCCAACCAATGGTGCGGTTGTCGGAAGAATCACGCATACTACAATTGTTACGATAATCGGGAACAGGATCCGTTCCAGCTTGGATACCGGACGAAGCTGTTCCATCTTGACCTTGCGTTCCTTCTCAGTGGTCAGAAGCTTCATAATCGGCGGTTGGATAATCGGAACCAGAGACATATAAGAATATGCCGCCACTGCAATCGGTCCCATAATCGCCGTCTGGGAAAGCTTGCCGGCAAGGAAAATAGATGTCGGTCCGTCTGCACCTCCAATGATAGAAATCGCCGCTGCCGCTTTATCAGAGAATCCCATTGCCATCGCACCAAGATATGCGGCAAAAATACCAAACTGAGCCGCCGCTCCTAAAAGAAAGCTCTTGGGATTGGCAATCAGAGGTCCGAAATCTGTCATAGCTCCAACCCCGAGGAAAATCAGGGAAGGCAGAATCGACCACTCATCTAACACATAAAAGTAATAGAGCAGACCGCCAGTTCCATTAGCAGCGTCTTCCGCATGCAGCATAATATCCGGATAGATATTTACCAGCAGCATACCAAAAGCGATCGGTACCAGCAATAGAGGTTCGAACCCATGTCGAATTGCTAAATACAGGAAAAAACATGCCACGGCAATCATGATCACATTCCCCCAGGTGAGGCTGAAGAAGGCCGTCTGATGCACGAGGTTTCCCAATGTTGTTGTTATATATTCCATTTTATAACCTCCAGTCAAAATCGGTTCAGATTCACACCTCTTAATTCAATGTGGCCAATACAGCTCCGGATTCAATCGCATCTCCTACTGCTACATTAATACTTGCAACAGTTCCATCCTCGGGCGCCACCACCGGAATTTCCATCTTCATTGCTTCAATAATAACCACCGCATCTCCTCTTTTTACGCTCTGTCCTACTGCGGCTTCTATTTTAAATACCTTTCCTGCAGCCCCTGCTTTTACTTCAATTCCTCCTGCTGCGGCTGCCGGTGCTGCCGCCGGTGTGGCCGCAGGTGCCGGTACTGCCGCCGGCGCAACTTTCTTCGCTGCCGGAGCGGCGCCTGCCCCTTTTTCTTCTACGGTTACATCATATACATTTCCATTCACTGTAATGGTATAATTTTTCATCTCTAAAATCCTCCTCGATCTTCCTATGCTTACCATTTATTTGACGGACGGCGTCTGATACTTCTGACCACATATCCATCCGTACCTGCCGTACCTTCATATGCCGCAATCGCTGCGGTAATAACTGCAATCAATTCTGTATCATCCATAAGGTTATCCGTAGATACGGAATTCTCTTCTACTTCGATCTTCGGTTCTGCAATGTCTGTCTCCTGCCGCTCCGGTTTCTTTTTCAGTTTTTCACCCAACGCTGGAATATATTTCATCAGCGAAATAATGATGGAGATAAAAATCAGTACCGCGAATACGGTTCCCATTCCAAGCACGGTGTTTAATCCTGATTTGGCAAGAATCTCACCCGTTCCATATTCTGCATTGACAGTAAGAGAATCCAGACGTGCGTTTTCGTCATATACAATCTCAATCTCAGCATTCCTGTCCGCAAATTCGCCTTCCGTTGTTACCGTCAATTCATTTGCCGTCGCCTCATACTGGAAATCACCATGTCCGATATAATCTCCGCATTCTTCTACCGCAGCCGGCCATGCGTCCAATGCTCCAAGAAATGCTTCCGGAGTAAATGGCAGACCAGATTCCATCAGCTGATAATTCAGTTCAAACTCAGACAAAGATTTCCACTGTTCGACCGTGACTTCATCCACACTTGCACAATATTGAATCAAGAACTCCGTTGCCTGCTCAATAGATTCTTCATCATAGCTGACGGTTTCATTTGAAGCGCCGCAGGCTGTAAAAACGAACGATGCCAGGAGTACACAAAGTATTACGCTAATTCTTTTCTTCACTTTGCCTCACCTCACTAAACTGTCCCATGCTTTTTTACCGGACGCTCTTCTCTTTTTGTAAACAACATTTCAAATGCACCGATTACATATTTTCTGGTATCTTCCGGCTCAATAATCGTATCTACATATCCATGTCTTGCCGCTGATATAGGACTGGATTGAAGTTCCCGGTATTCTGCTGTTTTTTCTCTGATCACATCCGGCTCCTGACCCGCGTACATGATCTTTGCCGCAAGTGAGGCATCCATCATCCCAATCTGTGAAGAGGGCCACGCATATACCATATCAGCTCCTGTGGATTTGCTGTTCATGGCAACATAAGCACTGCCATAAGCTTTTCCTGTAATCACATTCACTTTAGGAACCGTTGCGTTGGCAAACGCATAGGTCAGTCTGGCAACTGCCTTGGCCAGATGCTTCTCATCGTATTCACTTGCCGTATATCCAGATACATTCGTCAGTGTCAGCACGGGAATGTTAAAAGCATCACAAAACGCAACAAAGTCGGCCGCTTTGGCAGCACCGTCTGCTGAAAGGGACCCGTCAAATTCCATTTCCACTTCTGCATCGGCATTGTAAACTTTGGAACGATTGGCTACCGCACCAACGGTCATGCCGTTCAATTTCACAAAACCAGTCACCATATCTTTTGCATAATTTCGTTTTGTCTCGAAAAATATATTACTGTCAGATATGATAGAAAGCATAACTGCCCCGTCTTCTGCCGCGCCTGCAATATCTGTGCATCTGCGGTTGAGATCATCAAGGCATTCCTCGTAAGATGTATCATCCTCATTATTGCAAGGAAGCATGCATACCAGAGAACGGATCTCTGCCAGGATCTCTGGTTCAGTTCCGGTTGCATCTACCGATCCTGTCTGTTCACTCTGGAAAACAGCGGAAGCGTTATTGCATTTTTCCACGGTGTTTCCTGGAATCGCATTGGGAGAGTTTATAAACAGCTTTCCTTTTTTCGTTTCCATAAAAGTAAAATCTGTCATTGCCGGAATCACTGCCGCACCGCCGCCGCAGGTCCCGAATACCGCCGTAATCTGCGGAATTACCCCGGATGCCATTGCCTGCTTCTGATACAGTTTTCCAAAAGCTTCCAGCGCATCTGTGGCTTCCTGCAGACGAAGACCCGCACAGTCGATCATCCCAATGACCGGAGCTCCCATCTTCAATGCCATATCATAGATCGCCGCAATCTTCTTTGCGTGCATTTCTCCGATCGCACCATTCAAAACTGTGGAATCCTGGCTGTACACATATACAAGATTTCCATCAATCACTCCGTACCCTGTGACTACACCGTCTGCCGGAGTTTCTTTTTCCTGCATGTTAAAATCCGTGGTTCTGGCTGTCACCGCGCCGCCGATCTCAACAAAGCTGCCAGCATCCAGCAATCCGGCGATCCGGTTGTGCGCTGCATTTTCTGTTGACAAGTTCCCCATAATCTAGCCCTCCATTTTTCATATTTTCATTGGATTTATCACTTCTATAATTAAAAGTAAAACCAACTTTCTGCCAATTATATTATATAATTATCCCGTAACAACTGCAACAATTTTCTAAAAAAAACCGAGCGGATTCCAAAAAAACTATTAACTTTTTCTTAACTTTTCATTGTACTTTAGTCTATTTTGTGCTATAGTTCTAACGATGATTTTCATTTCATTAATTGGAGGGATAAAAAATGGAAAACACAAAAAAGAAATGGCCATTTGGTTTCTATGTGTGCTCTCTTTCTTTCACATTTGAAAGACTTGCGTACTATGCGGCTAAATGGTGTATCGCTGTTTTCGTCGTAGCTGAAGTCGCAAAAGGCGGACTTGGACTGACAACAGCAGACGGTGCATTGATGAACTCCTTCATCGTTGCATTTACTTACATCACTCCGGTTATCGGCGGATACATCGCTGACCGTTGGGTGAGCCCAAGACTTCTGGTTCCTCTGGGAGAGATTCTGATGGGTCTTGGATATTTATGTGCATGGCAAGCATACAGCAAAGGAATGCTGTGGGCCATGATCATCCTGGTATCGGTAGGTACCGGATTCTTCAAGGGCAACGTGTCCGGTATCAACGGACGTCTGTTCCCGAAGGCTGACGAGGACATGCTGAACTCTGTATTCTCAATCCAGTATTCATTCGTCAACATCGGTTCCTTCATTGGAACAACTTTCTTAAGTCTGGTTGCTCTGAACGTAAGCTACCGCTTCATGTTCTTTCTGTGTGCAGTTTCCATGTTCGTGGATGTAATCTGGTGGATCTTTGGTATGAGATTCTTCGGCGACGCAGGAAAGGTACCATTCCTGGTAGACAACCGTGTTGAGAAAGTAGAAGAAGTTACAGACCTGAAGGCTGAGGCTGCTCCTCTTACAACTGTAGAGAAGAAACGTGTAGCTGCTATCCTTCTGTGTACATTGTTCTCCGGTGTATTCTGGCTGTTATGGTATCTGGTATACCTGCCGGTATACTACGAGTTCGGACCAGTTGACCAGGGCGGACTTGGATGGGCGAACTGGAACATTGGAAGCTTCCAGATGCCTACCGCATGGTTTGACTCTATCAACGCGCTGACCTGTATTGTCCTTGGACCAGTTCTTGCAGGTGTATGGGCTAAGATGGCAAAGAGACCTCAGGGCGATATGAGTATGTTTAAGAAAACTGCTCTTGGAATTATCCTGCTTGGTCTTGGTATCGTAGCAATGGTTGTTGCTGCTCTGATGAGCGGTGAAGGCGAGAAAGCTGTTGGTATCTGGATCATCATCCTGGTAGCTCTGCTGATGTCCATCGGTGAGATGATCTTCTCCCCACTTGGAAACTCTTTCATCAACAAGTTTGCTCCGAAGAAGCTGCTTGGTACACTGCTGGGTGTATGGCCTCTGATTATCTTCTTCTCTGGACTGGGATACGGACCTCTGTATAACTTCCTGGGAACATTCAGATTCATCCCTGCATTTACAGTAGTTGCTATCATCATCATCGCATGTGGTGTGGTTCTTTGGGCACTGTCTGGAAAACTGGATACTCTGGTTGTAGAAGACGACAAATAATAATCGCAGTGAATCAGGACTTTTGATCAAAGATCAGGAGTCCTGATTTTTTATAAGGAGGTTTTCATTATGAAAGTATCTGAACGTGTAGCAGCCCTTCGTAAACTGATGGCTGAAAAACAGATGGATGCCTATGTAGTTCCTACTGCTGATTTTCATCAGAGTGAATATGTAGGAGAACATTTTAAGGCAAGAAAATTCATCAGCGGATTCAGCGGTTCTTACGGAACTGCTGTTATTACCATGGATGACGGTGGATTATGGACCGATGGACGATACTTTTTCCAGGCGACCAACGAGCTGGAAGGCAGCGGCATTCGCCTGATGAAAATGTTTGTAGGCGACACCCCATCTGTAACTGAATTTCTGGCTGATGTGGTTCCGCAAGGAGGTACCGTCGGATTCGACGGGCGTGTCCTTTCTATGGGAGAAGGACAGGAATACGAAGAAGCCCTGTCCGCAAAAGGAATCCGAATCAATTATTCCGAGGATCTGATCGACGAGATCTGGGCCGACCGTCCGCCGTTATCAGAAAAGCCTGCGTTTTTCCTGGAGGAGAAATATTCCGGAGAAAGCGCTGCTTCCAAAATTGCACGTGTCCGCGAGAAAATGAAAGAAGCTGAGGCAGACGTACATATCATCGCATCTCTGGACGACACCTGCTGGCTGCTGAATATCCGGGGCGACGATGTGGACTTCTTCCCACTGCTCCTCTCCTACTCCATCGTCACTATGGACGGAGTAGAACTCTACGTGGACGAACGTAAGCTGAATGATCAGATTCAGGAAGAACTTGCGAAAAATAATGTAACGGTACATCCGTATAACGATATCTATGAAGATGTGAAAAA